>DMMW01000026.1:37869-43833 GCA_003452965.1 Elusimicrobiota bacterium | reverse complement strand
TCGGAGCAACCGCACCGAACGAGCATGCAATCCTGACTGCCTGAGGAATAATAGAGTCAGGATAAACCGCGGAAGTCGGACCTACTGGACCGACTGAGCATGTTACCCCGCAAAGCGGGGCAAACACCATTATCAGAAATTCTATAAATAATATCTTATTCCTACAGATGAAAGCCAGCCGGCAGATGTTCCGAATTGGTTTTTGCCGTTTGCATCGCTGAAACCTAATCCGAATTCTGTACCAAAGCCAAGGTTACTAAGACCGTTTAGAAAAAATTCTATTCCAAATCCCGCCCCTATAGTTAATGATGTGTCATTTTGGCCGTTTACATCAAAAGATTCAATACCGGCTAACCCATAACTGTAAACAGTCAGATTTTGTTCTTTTTTTAAAGACATTAAAAACTTTGCACCGACGTCAAAAATTGTATCATCTCCGAGCGAAAAACCAAGTAATCCTTCTATTCCGGTGTTACTTGAAACCCAATGTCTGATTGAAAGTGAAGAAATACTGCGGTATGACAATTGGCTATTGAATCCGATTCCTGTTTTTGATGTTGAAACATTGGATACTTTTTTAGTCGTTTCTTTTGCAATACCTGTTCCCATCCCTATTAAGCCAACAACTGCTAAAAACAAAACCAACTTTTTCACTTTTCCCCCTCCTATAATTAGGCAAAGTAACATCTTTGCCGCTACTTTTTAATTCTAATACTCCAAATTATATATCAAAAATTTATATTTATTGCATTTCATTTTTAATATTCTTTCATACTATTTTGGATAGTACCGTTAATCAAAAGTTATTAAAATTTTGCTGAGATTGACCAGCCAATTTTGTTAGCAGAAACTTTTTGAACCATACCTGCGGTTTTCAAAATTCCTAACGGAGAAAATTTGCCGTACAACAGGTTAATGCTACAATTCTCGGTATATTTATAAGATGCCTTGATATCAAATTCTTCACCTAAATAGCTTTCCTGATCTGATAATTCCGGAAAATCCAAAGAAAAAAGCACATAATAATCAAAATTTAAATGCAGATTTTTATATGGTTCAAAACCTAAACCGAGCAATGTTGTGTGGATTCCCTGTCCGTCCGACTTGGAATTATTGATTCCTCCATAAAAATCGGATAGTGATGCCCCAAAATACTCCCCGTAACCGGCACGTTCAAAGCCGTCTGTTTTATGCCCGTAAGTAGGTGCAAAACCTAACCCGTTATTTTGGCCGTTTCCTACGGCATATTCCAGATTTACAGAAGCGGTTCCGAGCCGTTTTATTTTTGAATATGCGGTTAAACCGACAAGATATGACAAACCGGAATAATCACCACCTGCTTTTATTATTTCCGCCCTGTAGTCAACGCCTTTCTTAAATCTGCCGTCGACACGTAAAGATATAAAATTTTTCTTGAATGGAGCAGAAGATTCTTCAATGAAATAATAAATCCTGAAATGATAATCTTTATCATAAGTCCAATTGCCGCCTATAGAATAAAGAGTTTCATCTTTTTCCTCAGTATATTGTGTTGCATCCATTTCAGTTCTTTTTATCAAAAATGTATCTGCCATTATATCAACAATCGGAATTGTGCCTTGGAGTCTTAAAGCATCAAAACCGAGTCCATCATCATCCACTAATACGCCTTGACCGATTTTTATAGGTTGTCTTCCTACAGTGAGATCTATAGGAAATTCTTTTATTTTTTTGAATTTTATAAATGCATTTTCGATTTGAGGTGTATAATTAATAAATGTTATGGAAGATTTTACCGTTGTATATTCTTTTCCAAAATCCTTTCCAAAAATACCTCTGCTTAATATTTTAAAACCTACTACTACATTATTTTTAAGGTCTCCCTCAAGATAGAAGCGTGTTTTTTCATACATATATTTGTTTTTAGGCTCGGATGTCCTTTTGTAGTTAGGATTTGAATATAATACTCCTCCGGTTTCAACTTCAGTACCTATTCTAACGTCACTAAATAAAAAACTATTTGTAATAATAAATAATAATAGTAATAAACAAATTTTTTTCATATCCCCCCATAATTGTTCTATAATCCATGTAATTCTTCTTAACTAAACAAAAATTATACAATTTTTTGAATAAAAAATCAAATAGAAAAAAGAAAGCCCTTAATTTATTAAGGGCTTTCAATCTTTCTAACAAATTACAACTTTAGAACTTTATTGTTGCTGATAATGATAAGTTTTTGTAAGTTGATAAATCAAAAATATCAGCATCAACTCCAACTCCATTTGCTGTAGTATCAAGGAATGCATTACAAGCAATTGTTAAACTCGGGGTTGCATCAAATTGGAGTCCATATGAATAATATATGGCATGGCTTTCAGAATATGTTGTAGATTCGTTGCTCTGTGCATTTGCTGAAGAATCAGTTCTTGTTTTTGCTGTTTCTCCAAGAGGAGTGGCAGTTGTTGTTGTTGTTTCTGACGTTGTTGTTGTTTCAGAAATAGTCTTGGTTTTGGTTAGAACATATTCAGTTCCTGCACGTAAAGTAAATTTCTTTGAAAGCGGAATCTCAACACCAACAGGTACTCCGAAGTTTGTTGTGATAACTTCTGATACTACTGTACCTGTCTTTGATACTGTTTGCAACCATGTTCCTTCACCGCTACCGCCTGCCGACATACCTATGTCAGTTCTACCCTTGATATAGGAATTAGTTTCATAATCACCTGCATCAACCGGGCCGGGTCTATTTGCTAAAATCTGAGGCGGTGTTGTTCCGCCAACAGTTCCTGAACTTATGGCAGCTAACCCGTCATCATATGCAGTATATTGCGATGAATTAGTTGTTGTATCAAGCTCTGCTTTTTCTGAATTTCTTTGAATATATCCGGCTAATGCTAATTTTAAGCCTTCAAGCGCTTTCATTTCAATTTTTACACCTAAATCTAAATTGGAATCTGATGCTGTTCCTTGATAGGTTATTGTTTGCGTTAAATCTTTTTCCGTGAAGTTATCTGCTGTATCAGAAGTGGTACCTGCATATAGCACTTGTGTTGTATTGACGTATTCCCTATAAGTAACTGATGCATCAACATCCTGAGGTGTAGAACCGTAATTAACAATACCGCTTATATCAAATTTATTCAGTTTCTTTTTTGCTTCTAATCTGAGTAAAATACCAGTTCCTTGTCTATCATCGGAAAAATCTGATATTCCTTTGTCATCGTGTGTCCAGTTATTTGTGTTATAAATATCGCTTGTGAGGTTAGTATTTGCTGTTAAATTGGTTTGATCGTAGTCAACTCCATAAGTACCTGCACCGCCGCTATTTACAACAATTGCAGTTCCAGTTCTGAAGCGTTGGTTTACATCCGGGCCGCCTGCTGCGGTTGATACAAGAACATCCTCTTCAGATGTAGCGATTATTATGTTTCTTTCCCAAGCTGCTCCACCTTTCCATGCATCATTTCCGTTAATAGTACTTGCAAATCTTAAACCTATACCTGCATCTACATTTAAATCATCTGCAATATTAAGTCTTGCTTGAGGAAGTACATCCGTTGTTGCTGTTGAGTTCTGGTCAATTTCCTGATCCGGATGTACAAAACTATAAGTTACTGACTTTGTTGCTGTTGCAGGTCTTCCACCGTCATTTACAGCACCATTTGCGGTAAGATATCTTACTGCATATGTTTTGGTACCTTCAGTAGTTAAAATATTTGAATCTGACATTCTGAATAGTGATAAACCGACCGAGAGCTTGTCCATTAATTTGTATGCAGTACCAACATTCCATTGTGTAACGGATCTATTTAAATAATATTTCGTGTCTGATGTGGTTGTAGCTACTCTGTCAAGTACAGGTGCAGTCGGATAAACTATTGTATAAGCATCCGTTTGCCAAATACCTTCGGAGTCACTCCCACCTACAAGATCCAAATTCTTAGAATTTGTTTTACTTCCAAAGTTCTGAAATACTATACCCGATCTTGATTTATCATCAGATAAAGGATTACCTGTTACTCCAAATGTGAAGTAACTTGTATCAACTACATTTGAGACTGATGTGAACTCCAAAAGCTTGTTATAATTAGCTGTATCCTGGAAATTGCGTATATTTCCCCAGTTCGTGTATAAAGCATTACCGGAAAAATCCAACAATTCTATAGGTGCAGCACTAATTATATCCAATTCATTATAATACATACCGCGCGTTGCCCCGCGTTGATATGAACCGATATTTTGGCTGTTTGATAACGGAACAAAAGCAAATGCTGATGTTGCCATTAACGCAACCAATACTGTTAATAACGCTCTTTTCATTATTATTTCCCCCATTTGGATTATAGTGCATTGATATTATCTTTTAAAATTGATAAAAATATTTTACACTATCTTGCTGTAAATTTTTACGCATGAACTTCCCTCAGGCCATTTTAGGGTTATTTCACCTCCTTCTCGGCTATGATTGAGGTTAAAAAAATCAAAAAAATAACTTTAAATATTATATAAAATCCTTTTTTATATGTCAATAAGTTTTTTAATTTAATTATTTAAAGATGTATCTAATATTTTTAGTCTTGCATCCGCCATTGTTTTATATTCAGTTGTCGGATTTAAACTGCTTACGGTTTGGTAATATGAAATCGCTGATTTTATATCACCTATAGATTCATAACATCTTGCAATACCCAATTGTGCTTCTGGAACAAGGTAATGGGATGGATATTCGTCAACAATTTGTTTAAAAGAATTTAGTGCTTCTTGGTACTTCTGAGCATTTTCATATGAGTTACCGATTGAAAAAAGTATCATTGTTCCTAAATCCTCTTTTTTTCTTAATAATGGTAAAGCATTCTGATAAAATTTTACCGCTTCTTCATAACTCTTTTTAATATATAATGCCTCTGCTTTGTAAAAATTTGCATAACCACCTTGAATTCCGGAAGGATGTGCTTGAATTATCTGATCACATAGTTGTATAGTTTGATCTATATAACCCGCTTTAAGATACATTGATGCAAAGCCGACTTGTTCCAAAGAAAGCTCGGAAGATTTTTTTAACCTATTTAATGTAACAATAGATATAACTGTTATTATCAACAGTACTACCACTGATGCGATTACAGTTTCTTTATGTGATTTAACAAACGAAACCGATATTTCAACAAAATGTTTCAGAAAATCCTTTTTTAGCTCGTCTTTTACCCATTGTCTCGGCATAGATTATCTCCTAATTAGTCTATAAGCGTTATTTTGAATCTTTATAAAATCATTATGATTCAAATTAGATTCTTTTAAAATTTTCTTTATTAAATTTTTATTCAACAAATTTTCAGGAGCGTGAGTATCCGTATTCATAATGAGTTTCGCTCCGTATTTTTTCGCCAGTTTTGCTACGTGTGAATTACCGTTTTTATGGCCGTTTCGTGTAGTTATTTCAAGCAGAACCTTTTTTTTAGCAGCAAGTTTGACGTCCGCTTCTGTTATAAAACCCGGATGTGCCAAAATATCGCATCCGGAAAGTATTGCCGCCCTGTTTGTTCCCTTAGGCACCGGCTCAACCGGTGATTCACCATGAACTACTATAATTTTTGCTCCCAGTTTCCTTGCCTGACGCACAGCTTTTTTTATTAGTTCCGGCGGCACGTAAGTAATTTCACATCCTGTGATTACATTTATCTTATAATATTTGCTTAAATCCTTTGTTATTTGTTTAATGTTTTTGATGATGAATTCAATATTTGAAAAATCACAGTGATCAGTGATTGCAATTGTATCATAGCCGGCGGTTTTTGCACGGCTAACCAACTCGCTTGGAATTAAAACACCATCAGAAAAAAAAGTATGAGTATGCAGGTCAATCATAAAAATTCAAGTAAAAAGTTATAAGTTAAAGGTTATAATTACTTCTTTTAATTTTTTAAACTTTTTATTTTAATTTTAACTTGCCCCAATTTCCATTTATACTTTTAATTTTAACTT
>DMMW01000026.1:19321-37682 GCA_003452965.1 Elusimicrobiota bacterium | reverse complement strand
CTTTTAATTTTAACTTGCCTTTTTATATACCCCTGAGAGGAGTCGAACCTCCGACAATCGGTTTAGGAAACCGATGCTCTATCCATCTGAGCTACAGGGGCACAAGAGGCAACCTATAACCTATAACTGATAACCTATGGCTAAAATTCAATAAAAGTTTTTACTGAACCGATGCTCCCCGCCTGCAACGCTTTGCGTAGCAATGCGGGCAGGTATCCATCTGAGCTACAGGGGCGCAAGAGGCAACCTATAACTTATAGCTGATAACATATGGCTAATAACTTATTACTAAAAATCTTTTAAATATCTGTGCAATCGGTTTTAATAATCTGTGTAATCTTTCTTTCTTAATATTTTATCAAAGATGTTATTTCATAACCCTTTAATTTATCATAAGGATTGAGAAAAGAAAGTTCTATTAAAAAACAGATGCCAACTATTTTTCCACCAAGTTTTTCAATTAAAGAACATACCGCTTTTGCAGTCCCTCCGGTAGCTAAAACGTCATCTACAATTAAAACCTGATCGTTCGGTTTAATTGCATCTTCATGAATTTCAATGACATCTGTTCCGTATTCAAGTTGATATTCTTCTTTAATGGTTTTGTACGGAAGTTTACCTTTTTTTCTTAACGGAACAAAACCACAATTTAGTTTCATTGCAAGTGCAGAACCGAAAATAAAACCTCGTGCTTCCATTGAAACAATTTTATCGATATGCTTATCTTTATATTTTTTTGCCATATTATTTATTGAAGCTTTAAAACCTTTGGCATCACCCAATAAAGGAGTAATATCCTTGAATATTATTCCTTGTTTCGGGAAATCAGGTACATCCCGAATTAACTTTTTGAGATTCATTTCAACTTCCTCCTTTTTTACTGTATTCTGTTTACTGTATACTGTATACTGTGTGCTGTAGTAATCACATTTCATCTTTTTCAAGGAATTTTAGTTTCATTACCGCTTGTTTTATTTTTTCAGAAGCTCTTTCCTCAATTTGTCTGATACGCTCTCTCGTTAATCTCATTCTTTTTCCGGTTGCTTCAAGCGTATGGGGAATTTCACTCATTAAGCCAAATCGCATGGATATAACTTTAATTTCTTTCGGTGAAAGATTTTTCAGTACTGTTTCAATTTGTTTTGTCATTTTCAGATATTTTATAATAACGGTCGGATCATCCTTGCCACCGTCGGATAATATATCTGATAATGAGACCCCCTCATCTTCATCTATCTTCATATCAAGTGATGCTAATGATTTTGATACTTCTAAATTTTCAAGCAGGCTCAAAATATCGTCCGGTGATAGTTTTAGTTTTCTTGCTATTTCTTTTGGTGTAGGGTTTCTTCCGAATTTTTGTTTCATACGCTCAAATTCACTGAGCCATTTTCTCAAGCGAGCCATTACATGTTCCGGAATACGGATTGTTTTTAATTGTAAAGAAACATAACGGGATATATGTTGAACTATCCAAAAGGTAGCATATGTAGAAAAATAATATCCTTTTCTAATATCAAATTTTTCAACAGCTTTCATTAAACCGAGGTTGCCTTCTTCTATCAAGTCCAAAAAAGGTATGCCGGGTTTATAATATCTTCTTGCGATAGGTATAACAAGACGCAGATTTCCTTCAATCATTCTTTTTTTGGCGAATTTATCACCTTTTAAAATTCTGGGAATAAGGACCTCAACTTCTCTTTTAGCGATTTTTGGAATCTTTTTGATTGTTTGAAAATACAACTTTACCGGATCCAATACATCCATAAGATGATGCTCCTTGAACCAAAATTTGCATTAGAAGTTGAATATCGGTAGATGCAAAATTTTGGGTGACCTCGCCAGATTGATTAAATCTTTACAAGATTTAATCAGGCGACCCTTCGGGCAGATTTTACACCTGCCGGCTGGCAGGGCAAAACATGGGTCAAAATGTTATTTTAAAATCAGAATAATCCGTCTTTTCAATTTTTGTTTTGGATACTTTGATATCATTAATTATCGCATATGAATGTTTCGTTTGCAGTGTGTTTACAAAATCTTCTAAAAAAATTTCTTCGCCTTCAGCTAATATTTCTACATCGCTATTATCAAGATTCCTAACCCAACCTGTTATTTTGATTTTCCTTGCTTCACGCTCAACAAAATATCTATAGCCTATTCCTTGCACCTGACCGCTTACCATTATATGATAACTGAACATAAAAAACCAATTAAAAGTTTAAATTTAAATTAAAATTAAATCTTTATGTCTTTATTTCCATTTATACTTTTTATTTTAACTTGCCTTAATTTCCATTTATACTTTTTATTTTGACTTGACTTTTATATATCGGGGCGACTGGACTTGAACCAGCGGCCTTACGGTCCCGAACCGTACGCTCTAGCCAACTGAGCTACGCCCCGAAATTATTACGGGTAATCAATTTTTTTAAAAGAATTGATTATTTGGAAATTTTTTCGGGGTGACAGGAATTGAACCTGCGACCACTCGCACCCCAAGCGAGTGCCCTACCACTGGGCCACACCCCGAAAATCATTCGGCAATCAATTTTCTTTGACACGTTCAGCCAGCCGCCCTGCTGGCTTCGCTCTAATCGTCGCTCCTGAATGTTAATGTCGCTCCTCAAGGGTCTTCAGAAAATTATTGCCGCATTTTATATAATTAATTTTGGGGTGATCCCGATGTATCGGGACGACCACTCGCACCCCAAGCGAACGAAGTGAGTGCCCTACCCCGCCACTTCCGCCACTACAACTTTGTCGGACAGGGAATCATCGGCGGGCAGGCACTAAGCCACACCCAGAAAAAACCAATTAAAAGTTTAAATTTAAATTAAAATTAAATCTTTATGTCTTTATTTCTATTTATACTTTTAATTTTAACTTGCCCTAATTTCTATTTATACTTTTAATTTATACTTACAGTTTATATATTTTATGTAAATTATGCTGTTTGTCAATACTGAATTTTATTAAGATTGATTTTAGTCAGTTATTCCGTATCTTCCAATTAAAGGTACAAACGATACTCCCCCAAGACTTTTTATTTTCAGTTCATTATTTATTTTATCTGCAACTATCAGATTTTGCATATATCTATCACCAACAGGCATTACCATTCTGCCACCTTCGGCAAGTTGCTCTTTAAATGCCGGTGGAATATTTTCTCCTGCTGCAGTTACTATTATTCTATCATAGGGTGCAAAATCTTTTAAGCCTTCGGTTCCGTCAGAATTGAATAAAAAAATATTTTTATAACCCAGTTCTAAAAGTAAATTTTTCGATTTTTCAAAAAGCTGAGGTATTCTTTCAACTGAATAAACTTCTTTTGATAATTCTGATAAAACGGCAGTTTGATAACCGGAGCCAGTTCCGATTTCTAAAACCTTTTCATTTCCCTTAAGAGACAATAATTCTGTCATAAGGGCGACAATGTATGGTTGAGATATTGTTTGATTTTGTCCAATAACTATCGGATGGTCATCATATGCTTCATCCCAGAGATTTATGTCAATGAACTTTTCTCGCGGTATTTTTCTTAAAGTTTCAATAACTCTTTTATCTGAAATACCCCGGGCAATGATCTGTGTTTCAACCATTCTGTATCTTAAATTTTTGAAATCAATCATTTCAGTAATTCAGTAATTGCTTTAAGCTCTTTTTTGACAGTATTTAAAATTTCTATGCTTTCAGTATCTCTTCCAAAACTAAATTCACTCTGTTTTTTTCTTTTTCTTTTTTCTTCTATAAGATACTTTTTAGCTCCACCGATTGTGAATCCTTTGGTATATAATAATTCTTTTATTTTAAAAATTAGTTGTATATCGTTTTTTGTATATTTTCTTTGTCCTGATGTTCGTCTGGCAGGTCTGAGTATTCTAAATTCCTGTTCCCAATAACGAAGAATATAAGGTTTTACGCCAGTTGTTTTTTCAACATCGCCGATTGAATAAAAACTTTTTTCAACCAATTCCATTTTTAATCCTCTAAAGGTGTTTCTGACGGTTTGAATCTTATAACTCTTTTAGGTGTTATTTTCATTATTTCTCTCGTCTGTGGATTTCGGACTCTTCTTTCTTTGCGCATTTTTACATATAATGTGCCAATACCTTTTAAATGGACTTTGTCTCCTCTAAAGAGTGCCTTTTTAGAAGATGTTAGAAATTCCTCAAATGCATCCTTAGCTTCTTTTATGCAACAGGTTTTTCGCGCCATTACTTCGATAATTTCCCTTTTATCCATCTTCATAGCTCCAAGCACTATCGTGCTATCCCACAATCGCGCCAATCACCATTTTTTATTATTCTGGTTTTTTATCTCTCGTCATAAGCGTTGTAATTGCTTTTTTTGGATCCTTATGTTTAAATATAATATTATACACTTCATTTGTAATAGGCATTTCAATATTAAATTTTTTTGCTAACCTCATTACAGCTTTTGTTGTATATACTCCCTCAACGGTCATTCCAATTTTCTTTATAGCAGCATTTGTTTTTAAACCTTTACCGATTAACTCACCGAAACTTTCATTTCTCGAATTTTGTGAAAAAGAAGTCATAACTAAATCACCTAAACCGGATAATCCAGAAAAGGTTTCTCTTTTGGCGCCGAGTTTTATTCCTATTGATGTTATCTCAACAAGTCCACGGGTTACAATTGCAGCAAGCGAGTTGTCTCCTAAACCCATTCCTTTAGCGATACCGCATGCGATTGCTATTATATTTTTTAATGAGCCCCCGGCACCGACGCCTATTATATCGGTATTAGTATATATTCGTAAGTTAGCTGAAGAAAAACATTCTTGAACGATTTTGGATACTTTTTTTTCTCCTGCAGCAACAATTGCCGTAGGAAATCCTTTTGCAACTTCTATAGCAAAACTGGGTCCGGATAAAACTACAACATTTTTTGTTTTTAATTCTTTCATTACAATAGAAGAAAGAAGTTCTCCTGTTTTAATTTCTATGCCTTTACTTGCTATAACGAAAATTTGGTTTTTATTTGAATATCTGCATATTTCTTTTAACGTAGAGCGTATCGCCTGTGAAGGTACTGTTAGTAACAATATTTCAGCATTTTTTACGGTTTCACGAATATTATCTATTAAAAATATTTTTTTACTTAACTTTACATGAGGAAAAAACATTGGATACCTATATTTTTTTAAATAATTTAGATGAGTTTCATCAAATTCCCATAAAGATACTTCATGAGAATTTTTATATAAATACTGGGACAGGGTTGTACCCCATGCACCGCCGCCAAATACTGATATTTTCACTTAATTCTCCGTTCCTTTGATGATTTTCGTAATATTTGATTTATGTCTTATTATTATAACAACAGCTAAAATTATTGATATATATTTAATTATTAATTGCTCTTTCAGTATAAATAGAACAATTGGCAGTGTTATTGCAGCCGATATTGAGCCAAGAGCAACCAATTTTGTTATGAATAAAACAATAACAAAAACTGTCAATGAAATAATAGCAGCAAGCGGATTTAGTCCAAAAAATACTCCCAAACTGGTTGCAACTCCTTTGCCACCTCTAAAACTTAAAAATGGAGTCCATATATGACCTAAAATAGCAAGGAAACCAGAAATAACTGGAATATATGAACCCGCATCAGAAAACAATTTGATACTGATGAATACGGGAAAAAAGCCTTTAGAAAAATCAAAAATAAATGTTATTATTCCCGGCAGTTTCCCGAGTACTCGCCAAACGTTGGTTGCCCCAGGATTGTGGCTGCCGTATTTTCTTATATCAATATTATAAAAAATTTTAGATATTAAATATGCCGTGGGAATGGAACCTAACAAAAATGATATGAGAAGAAACAAAAGAATCATTTTTTTTCAATCTCCCGTACACCTGGGATAATATATGTGAATATTGAAGTAATAATTGAAATAAGCATTAAGTACATAATTGGGATTAAAATATTTTTTGGTGTGTTTAGTAAAATAAGTAAAACAACGGACATTTCTAATACAGTAGAAATCTTTCCAAAAATTGTTGGTGATACTTTTGAATTCCTTATAATATGATATCGTAATCCCCAACCTAAAAAAACAATGAAATCCTTTGTAATTACAACAACTAATATCCAGACCGGTATTTTATTTAAAATAGTGAGAACTATAAAGGAACTTATCAACAGTAATTTATCAGCTAAAGGATCTAAAAAGGAACCTAATTTTGTCCGTTCACCCCGCATTCTTGCAAATAAACCATCAAGAAAATCCGTTAAAATACAAAAAGAAAATATAGAAATTGATAACCATTTATTATTAGCCAATAAAGAAAGAATAAAAACAGGGACTAATATAATTCTTGCAATAGTTAAATCATTAGATAATGTGAAGTATTTCATTGAATATTTACCTCGTATTTTTACTATTCAGATTCAATTTTTTTTTTGTTTGTTCCCAATTTTTTTCATCAATCATAATTGTTAACTTCACAAAATTTTTATACGGCAAATAATTTATAATTCTACCGACCGATTTTATCCTGTCAACAATCGATAATTTACTAAAAGGTATTATTAATTTTCTATATTTCATATTACCTTCAAGTTTTTTATCAATGATATTGAGCAAATCTAAAACTTTATCACCTTTAGATGCAGAGATACATAGACAGTTACTTTGATAAAATTTATTTTTAATCAAATCGCATTTGTTGTAAACATTTATTATAGGTATCTTATCTGCTTCAATATCTTTTAATACGCCCAACACAACCTTTTCGGCATTCCTGTAATTTGGATTTGTAGCATCAATAAGGTGTATAATTAAATCGGAGTGTGTAATTTCTTCTATAGTTGATTTAAATGCCGCAATCAACTGATGCGGAAGTTTTTTAATAAAACCGACCGTATCCGTAAAAAGAACTATTTTTCCGCTTGGTAGCTTGACTTTTCTGGTAGTCGTATCTAAAGTTGCAAACAGTTTGTTATCTGCATATACGGAATTTTTTTTAGTAAGATAATTTAAAAGCGTTGATTTGCCTACATTTGTATATCCGACCAAGGACACTACCGGAATAGGTACTTCTTCCCTTTTAGCCCTCTGCACAGTGCGGTGATATTTGATTTTTTCAATTTCTTTTTTAAGGTATGCAATCCTATCGCGGATTCTTCTTCTGTCAATTTCAATTCTTCTTTCTCCCGCACCGCCGCGTACCCCGATATTGCCAACCTGTTGTGATAGTATACCTGTTCTACCTATCAATCTTGGCAACTGATAATATTTATCGGCGAGTTCTATCTGCAGTTTTGCTTCCTGGGTTCTTGCTCGCTGGGCAAAAATATCAAGAATCAGTTGCGTTCTGTCTATGATTTTAGCGGGGATTATATCCTCAAGATTTTTTTGCTGAGCGGGAGTTAAATTATCGTCGAAAATTACGATACCGATATTTTCTTTAATGCAAATTTTCTCTATTTCAAAGACCTTACCCTTACCGATAAAAAATTTATGGTCGGGTTTATCTTTTTTTTGAATTATTGTTTGTATTGTTTTAGCACCTTTCGTATCAGCGAGCTGGCTTAATTCTTCAAGAGATTCATCAATTGAAAAATCTTTATTATTCGCTAAATCAACACCGATTAAAAGTGCTCTTTTTATGTCGCTCACTCGTGTAAAGTATATCAGATTTTTGTATATAATTCAATATTTTTCTTAGCGGATTTTTACAAGCATCAATCCAAATAACACGCTTATCTTTTTTAAACCATGTTAACTGCCTTTTTGCATATTTCCTGGTATTTTGCTTTAATAATTCAATTGCAGTTTCTTTTGTATGAGTACCTGTTAAATATCCTATAATTTCCTTGTATCCTATAGTGGATTGAAGGATTGGATTTTTATACGAAAATTCATTTACAATTTTTTTTGTCTCGTTTATCAAGCCTTTATTAATCATCATATCAACACGTTTATTAATGTTTCGATATAATTGTTTTCTATCCATATTGAGGCAGAATATCAGGAAATCATATTTAGGTTTATTTGTAATTTTTTTAAGTGCCGAATATTTTTTCCCGGTAAGCAGGCATATTTCAACGGCTCTAATAACACGTACAGGATTTTTTTTATCTATCATTTTTGCTGTTTCAGGATCCAGTTTTTTCAGTTTCCTAAATAGAAAATCAAGTCCATGCTTTTTAAAAATATTTAAAATGCTATTTCTTATTTTTTTATTGCCTTTTATATCTATCAGTCCGTCTATTAGAGATTTTATATACAGGCCGGTGCCGCCTACAATAACTGGGATTTTTTTGCGATTCAAGATATTTTCAATTTTATTATTAGATAGTCTTACGAAATCCCCTGCATTGAATTGTTGTTTAGAATTTATGTAAGCAATATTGATAAGGTGATGTTTAACGGAACTTAACTGTTTTTTTGTAGGTTTATTGGTTCCGATATTCAACTTTTTATATAATTGGCGTGAATCGGCAGAAATTATCTCACCATTGATATTTTTAGCTAATTTTATTGCAACATCTGTTTTTCCTGTTGCCGTAGGACCTGAGATTATAATAATTTTCTTCATTTGCGTAGAAATTTTTTATCTAATTCGTTTTTTGATATTTTAGTAAGGGTAGGTCTGCCATGGGGGCAGGTATACGGGTTAGAGCATTTGAATAAATCTTCAATAAGTATCTTTATTTCCGGTTCCATAAGTCTGTCGCCGGATTTTACGGCAGTTTTACAGGCAGTTTTCATTATGCTTTCCAATACGTTTGTTGAATCGCTGATTTTACCGATTTTTTTTTGATTGATTATTTCCGTTATTATAGCTATCGGCGATCCGTTATTTATCAATGCAGGTATTGATTTGATTATGAATGAATTAATGCCGAATTCTTCAATTTCAAATCCCAATTTTTCCAGACTGGTTCTTAGTTCCTGTAAAATGCTGAATTCCTTAGGTGAAAGGTTAATATTTACCGGAATAAGCAGATTTTGAATTTCCAGCGTTTTATCGGCCATGTTCTTTTTAATCTTTTCATAAAGGACCTTTTCCTGTGCTGCATGCTGGTCTATTATTAAAAGCTCATCATTTTCTTCCGCCAAAATATATAACTCAAAAATTCTTCCGGAATATTTAATTTGCGCACTTAAACTTTTTTCGGTTCCCGGTGTTGTCGGATGCGTAACGGTAAATTCTC
The DNA here is from genome assembly GCA_003452965.1 of Elusimicrobiota bacterium. Lineage (GTDB taxonomy): Bacteria > Elusimicrobiota > UBA8919 > UBA8919 > UBA8919 > UBA9627. The sequence goes on along the minus strand of DMMW01000026.1, from coordinate 28,493 downwards.
GCGCGGTATATTTGTCATACGGAGTATACGGAGTATGCGGAGAAGAGAAATGCTCGGAAGTTTTGGATTCTACGTTAGCGTATAAGCTAGCGTAATTTTCACTTTTAGTTTCAATTCTTGGTATAACTTCTTTTGTTAAAAGTCTTGAGCGAATCAGATTTAAAACTGTCGAATATATCGGTCCTTCATCCTTAAATTTTATTTCTCTTTTTGTCGGATGGACGTTAACGTCTATGGATTCCGGTTTTATATTAAACAGTAAAAAAATTGCAGGATTCTCTTTCTTTCTTAAAAATTCGTTATAACCGTTTAAAACAGCGCTGATAACAATTTTTGAATTTACAGGTCTTTTATTAATAAACATAAAAACGCGATTTCTGCTTACATAGGTTTTTTCCGGCTTGCTTATAAATCCTGAAATAGAAATCTGCTCATGAGCAAAATTTACATCAAGGAGTTCGTCCAAAAACTCATTTCCGAAAATCTGGGCAAGGCGAATCTGTAAATTATTTGCAGGCGGATAATTGAAAAGTTCTTTGCCGTCCGAAATCATTCTAAACGACACATTAAAATTGGCTACGGCGTATTCGGTTATAAGAGAAATAATTTTATTTTTCTCCGTATTTTCCGATTTTAGAAATTTTAAACGGGCGGGCACATTAAAAAAAATATTTTTTACTTCTATGTTTGTCCCTTCAGGACAACCGGTTTCTTTTGAATTTATTATTTTGCCATCTGCGACTTCCAAATAGAAACCAATTTCCGAATCTTCCGTCTTGGTTGTAATCTTTAAATTAGATACTGAGGCAATTGAAGGTAATGCCTCGCCTCTGAATCCCAAAGTATTAATATTTTCCAAATCGTTTATATTTGATATTTTGCTTGTAGAATGTCTTTCAATCGACAGGTTTACATCATCTTTTGACATTCCGCACCCGTTATCTGTAACGGATATTAATTCTTTGCCGCTTTTTTTGATTTCAACAGTAATATATTTTGCTCCGGCATCTAAAGAGTTCTCTATAAGTTCTTTTGCTACGGAGGCAGGTCTCTCTATCACTTCACCGGCAGCAATTTTATTTACTAAATCTGGAGGTAAAATTCTTATTTTACTCATTACTTTTTCTTTTCAAAGAAATGACAATGCGCATAGTAACTGCAATCTTTTTTACATGCATTTTTCTCGCCTGTCAAAAGCCTTGTCCTGCAAGCATCAAAATCATCTGCCATTTTGCATAGTTTATCGGCAAGTTTTTTGTCTATTTCCTCAAACTGGATTCCTATTATACAAGCGCCACCTTTATTTTCGCATCTTACGATTTTTGCCTTAACGTTTTCCATCTGTATATCTTTTAATTTGAAGGATATAATTAATTTTTCTCCGATTGATAAAGGTGAAAAAGTAACCAAAGCCATACCGCCTGCCGATAAATTTGCCATAATCGCCGGTAATTCAGGTTCTTGGCTTTTTCCTTCACGTACTATTAAAACGGGTTTTACAAGGTGATACAGTACCGGAAATCTTTTAATTTTTCTTTTTTCATTTGATGATATTGTCATCCAACCTCCTTTTCCACTCATATATTTTTTGTAATGCGTCTTTGGGCGTCATATCATCAGGATTGGTTTTTTCTATTTCTTCCAATAACGGAGATATCTCTAAAACTTTGTTGTTATTTCGGTTAACAAATAATTCAGGTTGCTTATTCTCTCTATTATTATAATTTTTTTCAAAAAAAGCAAGTAATTCATTTGCTCGCCTTATAACTATATTGGGAAGACCTGCAAGTTTTCCGACGTGAATACCGTAAGACCTGTCGGCGGAACCACTGATAATTTTATGCAAAAATAGGACATCCCCCTTCCATTCTTTAACCGAAACGTTCAAATTCATTATTTCGGGATGTATATTTGAAAGTTCTGTTAACTCAAAATAATGTGTTGCAAAAAGCACTTTTGCACCAAGCGGTTTAAGGTATTCAATAGTCGCCCATGCGATGGAAATGCCGTCAAATGTTGAAGTGCCTCTACCGACTTCATCAAGTAGTATATAACTTTTTGATGTTGCATTATTCAATATATTAGCCACCTCTTTCATCTCAACCATAAAAGTTGACTCACCGGCAGTAAGCCGGTCAGACGCTCCGATACGTGTAAAAACCGAATCCACTATTCCGATTTCTGCATATTTTGCAGGAACAAAACTTCCTATCTGAGCCATAATAATAATAATTGCGGTTTGCCTCAGATATGTCGATTTACCTGACATATTTGGTCCGGTAATAATTGCGATTCGTTTTTCTCTATTTAACAAAAGGTCATTAGGCACAAACTTTCCGCTTAAAACCTTTTCTATTACAGGATGTCTGCCGTCTTCAATATTTAAAATATCGGTATCAACGACTTTAGGTCTTATATAATTATTTTCAACTGCAAGTTCCGCAAATGCCGAAAACATATCAATACCGGCTATTGCCTTTGCATTTAGCTGTATTGATTCTGAATTTTCCATAATTTGTCCGCGCAATTTCAAAAATATATCATATTCCAACGCGGATATCTTCTCCTGCGCGCCTAAAATCATTGATTCCTTTTGTTTTAGTGCATCGGTAATAAATCTTTCGCCGGTTGCAATTGTCTGCTTTCGTATATAATCTACCGGCACTTTATCAAGATTTGTTTTTGTAACCTCAATAAAATATCCAAAAACTGAATTATATTTAACTTTTAATGAGTTAATCTGTGTTCTTTGTTTTTCTTCAACTTCAAATTTTGCAATCCAATCTTTTGCATTTTTTGAAATAAACTTCAGTTCATCAAGATCTTTATTATAACCGTCCTTAATGAGGTTTCCGTCTTTGATAGTCGGCGGCGGTTCGTCAACTACCGATTTTTCAATCAACTCTACGATATCGTCAAGTGTCTTAAGTTCTGAAAAATAGCTTCTTATAATTTCTGAATTACCTAAAAATTCCGTTGATTTTAGTATTTCAGTAGTCTTATTCTTAATCTGCGGAATAGTTTTTAAGCTCTTTTTAAGAGCGACTAAATCCCTACCGTTTGCTGTCTGAGCAATAATCTTTGAAAGAAGTCGTTCTATATCCTGGCAATTTTTCAATATCTCTCTTATTTCCATCCTTAGTAGACCGTTGTTTATGAAAAATTCTATTGCATCCTGCCTTTCAGAAATTGCTTTAAAATCCAATAGTGGTTCAAGAATAGATTTTCGTAATAGCCGTGCCCCCATTGAAGTGATAGTTCTGTCAATTGCCTCAAAAAGTGAACCGCTTCTGGACGCTGATGTCAAACCTTCAACTAACTCAAGATTTTTAATTGCAAGCTCATCCAGTATCATATAATCGCTATAAGAAATTTTCTTAATATTTTTTAAATTATTTAAAATATCAGGTTGGTTTTTTTCTATATAAGTTATTATTGCGGAACATACAATCCTTGAATATTCTTCTTCAGGCAAACCAATATTGAGTTTTGCAAGTTTTTCTTTTACAATATCCTGTGAAAAATTTATATTATCAATAAAATTTAAAGCTGTTTTCGAGACCCTTAGTGATTTAATTAGATTGTCATTTTCACTTTCGGATTTTGGCAGCAATATTTCTGAGGGTGTAAATTTGGATAGTTGCAGGTTCAACTTTCTGTAATTGGGGTCATCTGCGATTTCCTGACAGAAAAATTCACCGGTAGAAATATCGCAAAATGCAATAGCAGATTTTTTATCATAAGGATAAATTGCACACAAAAAATTATTTATCTTTGACTCAAGCAGATTATCTTCAAGAACTGTTCCGGATGTAATTACTCTGACAACTTCCCGTTTAACCAGACCTTTTACTTTTGACGGGTCTTCCATTTGTTCGCAGATTGCAACACTGAAACCTTCTTTAATAAGCTTTGCAATATAGAATTTGGATGAATGGTAAGGTACGCCGCACATAGGAACTTTTTGTCTTGCAGTAAGAGTTAATTTTAACACTCTGGATGCGGTTTTAGCGTCATCATAAAACATCTCATAAAAATCACCGAGACGGAAAAAAAGAATAGAATCCTTATGATTATTCTTAATTTGTTGATATTGACGCATTAACGGTGTTAGTTCAGACATAGAAAATCAGGTTAAAATTAAAAGTTAAAAGTTTTATTAAATCGTGCTATTGTGCGTCCGCCTCCGCCAGCCGGCGGAGTGCGTTAGTGGGATAGGATAGAAATTTCGACATATTCAATCGCACAATCCCGCTATCGCACGTCCTTCTTGCTTTCTATTTTTAAAAGGGCGTTGAGTCTAGCAAGTCGTTCCTTTTTAATACTCATTGGCACATCATCTTTCATAAAAAACGCTTTTGTATTTTCTCTGGGCGAATACTTGAACGTAAAAGCAGAAGCAAAATTCACTTCTTTTACAATTTCTAATGTATCATTAAAATCTTTTTCAGTTTCATCTGGAAATCCTACGATGATATCAGTTGTAAATTTAACATCGGGAATCTTCTTTTTCAGCTTACCTATTATAGTTAAATATTTCTCTTTTGTATAGTGTCTATTCATAAGTTTTAAAATCTTATCCGAGCCCGACTGTAAAGGAAGATGTATCTGGTGCGGAATTTTTTCGCAACTTGCAATAGCATCAATAATCTTATCGGACATATCTTTAGGATGGCTTGTCATAAAACCTAATTTATTTATTTCCGAAATATCGTTGATTTTTAAAATTAAATCGGCAAAATCCGTACCATTTGAATTATAACTATTTACATTTTGTCCAAGCAGGGTAATCTCATGTTTTCCTGAATTAGTAAGTTTTTCAATATCCAATAGTATCTTGATAACCGGTCTTGATTCTTCAGGACCACGGACATAAGGGACTATGCAATACGAACAGAAATTAGAACATCCGCGAGTTATTGTTACAAATTCTGAAAATGTTTTATTTGATAAATTTGAGGTTAAACAATCGTAGTGCTTTTCTAAAACTTCCGATACTTTTTCTATTTCGTTAGCAGGAATAACATCATCAATAAAAGGAAATTTTTTCTTGAGTTCATCCTTCAATCGCGATGCAACACACCCCATAACAATAATTTTTCGCGATTTTGGTTTATGCGGATCCGCCGACGATTCCCTGTCCGCCAAAGTTTCAGTGGCGGAAGTGGCGGATAATATTAGCTTTTTTAAATCGCCTATATAACTTAAGGCACGTGCTTCTGCATGTTGCCTGACTGTACAGGTATTAACGATAATAATATCGGCTTCATTTACATTTTCAGTTAACAAAAATCCTCTTTCAATTAGTTGTTGTGCAACCAAATCCGAATCCGCCACATTCATCTGACACCCCATCGTGCGAATAAAAAAAGTTTTAGACATATTGGAGTTCCTTATTTCAATTCAATTATTTTGCCATTTTTATTAATAATTATACATGAATTATTATTATCTCTAAAAAGGTAATTAGGGTAAAAAGATTGGGAACCATGCCATTCATTCAAAAACAAAATATCGCTGTTAATTGGATAAAAAAAAGTAGCACTTGTCCATCCATTTTCATCTTCAAAAGAAAATTCTATCCATTCATCTAAAGGAACTAACATAATATTATTTTTATCAGTAATATTTTTGTATGCTTTTGCCATTCTTGTTTGCCAGTGCAGATTATTGCCGCCTATGTTTAATAAAATATTATTAATTTTATTATTTTGCATTAAAGTTCTTATTAAATTGTTGTTATTGATTTGTTTGATTGCATTAAGTATCTTATCAGGAGTAATATTTGTTATTACTTTATAATTTTTGTCAATTTCAAAACGGCATATTATTTTTATATTATAATTAAATTGTTTTTTGATTTTCTTTTTTAGAGAAAATATACCATCCCATTTCCCGTTCCAAGGTCCTGCTTCGATATACTCATGTTGGACTGTCCGATAATATGCACTGGTATTTTTCAAATTAAAAGTTTTTTTATATACCTTTAACTTGTCAGATGAATTATATAATTTTTCTCCTAAATCTTTTATGTTCTGTACGTATTCAATATTTAATTCTCTGCTTGTTCTTGCCTTGGTATCTTTAAATTTATGTTTTATCTTTCCATTATTTGTGTCAAACACATAAACATTTTTATCTGCTGTAACTAGTGTATATTCGTTTTCATCTTGAGACAACCCGGTTTTAACACTTGATGTTGCTGCGTGCCAAGAATAATCCAAACCAATACGAGAAATATATTTCTTTTTTTTAACTAAATCTTTTACTAAATATGATGACAACTCCTTTCCTTTAAAATAAAAAGCAATTGCAAAATCCGATAAATCATCAGAATAATTTCTCCAAGGGTCCAATCTAATCAGTTTATTCCCATCATTTAAAAGCACCACTTCCCGGGCATACCAATTTACTGACCATAATATTTCTTTTTGATTTTGAACAGAAAACGCTTGCCCGCAGCCATCTTCTCCAAAATCACTATTAGGTTTAAAATTTATAAAATAATTATTATTAGATGAATAAGAGGGATATCTAATACTTCTAATGGGTCTATTGCCATATGAATTATCGTGAATAAATAATAATATAATTACAGAACATTTTATTATTTTTTTTAACATTTCTATAATTATCCCTAAAATGACTTGTGGCGGAATGGCACGGCTATTACTTTCCATTTTCAGGAGATTGGTATTTTCTTTTAGTTCTTGCAAATACCTTAATTAGGTCTATTTTCTGTTTCCTTCGCAGTTGCTTTATTTTTCTTTCTTCATTCAATGCATTTTTGAAATACTTGTGTTTTTTCTTATAAACCAGTTTTTCAAATCCTTTCCATTTTGTATATTTCGCGCCACCCTTACCGCTATTATGCTGCTCAAGTCTGCGATGAAGGTTGTTAGTATATCCTGTATAATAAGTTCCATCTTTACATTGAATGATGTAAACAAAGAAATTGTCTTTTCTTTTAATCGGTTTTCTTAATTTTATCAATACCTTATTACCTGACTCCGTTCCCGCTACCCTCTACTTGCTTTTACCTCTTATTTTTATACCGCTGTTTCTTAATTCGTCTGTTCTCTTCTTGGAGCATTCTGTGCAGAAATATTTGGGTTCGGAATCTCTTTTATCATAACCTGGAGCTAATACTAATCTCCAAAGACTTGTTTCTTTACCGCAATTATCACAAATACCTTTTTCTTTAAAATGCCACATTTCAACTGCCTTAGAAGTAAATATGAATTTATCTACCCAGAAAAATATTGATCCTCCTATTAAGTTGGCTATAATAGTAGGCCATACACCTACTCCTAATTTTTTGACTACTAACCATAAAATAGGAGTACTTAATTGCCAACGAAATAAATATAATATGAATCTTTTCATGTTAAGCATAATTATTCCCCCTTTAGGTACAACGATTATCTTATTATTATATTCTTTTTTTTGTCTGAATTCAATTCATTTTTGATGTTTTTTTAAGCTGAGAAATGATATGTGAAGAAATGTTGAATGTTTTCAATTTGCAGAATAGAATTTGGATGGGCTATTTAATACTTTCCATTCAGATTGATGCAGGGAGATTCATTTCCATTTTGTAATCGTCCATTACAAAACCGTTACCTATATTTTTGATTGTAGAACCGACATTTTTGAATCCTAGTTTCTTATACGCTTTAATTGCGGTTATATTATTTTTATTAACAGTAAGAGATATTTTGTTTAGTTCTATTTGTTTCGCTATGTTTATAATATATCCTATTATTTTTTTGCCGTATCCTTTCTTTCGTTTATCTAATTTTAAATATATTTTACTTAAGAATAATTCATTTTTTTTCTTTTCTGGAAAAATACTAAAATAACCTAAGTTCTTATTATTATGTTTGATTAAATAATATTCAAACCCTTTTTTGATTTGTTTAGATATGGCTTTTTTAGATTGGTATTTTTTGAGCATGTAATCAACTTGCTTATCTCCGATAATAGCGGGATAGTGTTCACCCCATATTTCTTTTGCAAGTTGTTCTACTATGTCAATGGAAGTTTCATCGGTAACTTTAATAAATTCAATATTATCGCATTTTTGCATTCATGTTTATTAACTTTACTTCGAAGAAAGTTGGGTGAAAACCTGATTTTAATTTTAACTTTCTACTTTTTCCGCCATTAATGCTTCGGCGGATCCGCTAACGACTTAGTAGCGGAAACTTTTAACTTGCCTCTGTTTATAGTTTTGCTATATAACTGCCTTTTTTTCTTTCAGGATCTTTTCTGGCTTTTATTTTTAAATCTGTTAATTTTTCTATTATTATAGGAAGCTGCATAAATTCTTCTATTGTATTTGTTAATATGCCGATTGAAACCGTCATCATCGGATATTCTTTCAGTTTATCATCTTTATCCCGCACAAGCATGAAACCTTTACCGGAATCAACTTCATCATAATGTTTAAGTATTATTTTATCAAATCTATCAATTATATACTCGCAAATTCTATCTGCTTTGTCAATTGAGGTTATAAATATGAAGTCATCTCCTCCGATGTGCCCGATGAAATCAGCAGAATTACCCATTTCACTTATTGCTATTTTTATTGTATTTGCCGTAAATAATATTACCTCATCACCTTTTTGATATCCATAAAAATTATTATAAACCCGAAAATTATCTATATCAAGATAACAAAACGCGAATTCCCCTTCTCTGTCTAATCTATTAGTTAGTTCTTTTTCTATATATGTATTTCCCGGTAATTTAGTTAATGGATTATATCCTAATTCTTCGCTGTGTCTTGCAAGTAGACGCTGCAATTTCACTTGAAGTTCTGTAATGTTGAAAGGTTTGATTAGAAACTCATCAGCGCCGATTTCTATACCTTTTGTTATTTCATCAGAACCTAAAGTTGTAGATGTATAAAGGATTATTGGTAGGTTTATTGTTCTGGGATTTGCTCTTATTTTGCAACAGACCTCGTAGCCTGATAGTTTAGGCATCATTAAATCAAGGAAAACGAGGTCCGGTATTTCCGATTCTATGCTCTTTAGCGCTTCGTCGCCTGAAAAAGCTGTTCTTACTTCATACCCGTAAGTATTACTAAATAAGAATTCTAAATATTCAATAGTAGATTTATCATCATCAACAATAAGAATTTTTTTATTCATTAAACAAAAAC
>DMMW01000026.1:12794-19209 GCA_003452965.1 Elusimicrobiota bacterium | reverse complement strand
TTTTTCATTTTTCTGATTCGCCGGTCCAGCAGTATGTGCATAATTTATTTTTCGGCAAACCAATAGCTTTTATCATGTTTTCTAAGGATATATAACGAAGCGAAGTTACATCTAAGTCCTTTGCAATCCAATTTAACATTTTTTTATATTTTTTTGAGTTGTGTTTGATATAATCTTTCACGTTTTCTATATCACGTCCTTCAATTGCACGGATGGCTTTACGTGCCGCTAATTCTTTGATACTTCGGGTTGATAAGTTAAACTTACAAGGAAACATCAAGGGAGGGCAGGCAGGTCTAACATGCACTTCTTTTGCTCCACATTCCCAAAGCTTTTTAACGGTATTATTTTTAAGTTGTGTGCCCCTGACAATGGAATCTTCGCATAATACTATTTTGTTTCCCTTTATTATTTCTTTGATTGCTATAAGTTTCATTGATGCTATGAAGTCACGTGTTTTTTGTAAAGGCGGAGTGTAACTTCTGCCGTAACCAGGCGTATATTTTACAAGTGCACGTCTGAAAGGTACTTTTGCACTTATTGCATAACCGAGAGCGTGGGCAATACCGGAATCGGGTACGCCGCAGACTAAATCGGATTTGATATCTTTGTCCAATTTTGCCAGAAATTTACCGCAATTTTCCCTGACTATTTCGGTATTTATGCCCTCGTAGTTAGATGCAGGAAAACCTGTATAAATCCAGAAAAATGCACAAATCTGTTTTTTTGGTCCGCCGGATTTTTTTGGTATTATACCATTTTTAGTTATTAGGACTATTTCACCCGGTTCCAGATATTTTAGTATGTCAAATTTTATATTCGGGAATGCGTTGGTTTCGGAAGTTACAGCCCACGCATCTTTTCTTTTTCCTATAACAAGCGGAGTATAACCCAAACGGTCTCTCGCTGTATAAATACCGTCTTTATTTAATATCAACAACGAACAGGAACCTTCAATAATAGTAAACATTTTTTCTATACCGTCTATGATATTTTTTCCTTTAGTTATTATTTTAGCTATTAATTCAGTAGCATTTACTTTTCCGTTGCTAACTTCGGTGAAAGTAACCCCTTCTTTTAGCATATTAGATAATAATTTATCTGCATTTTCTATGTGACCGTTGGTTACTATGCAGAATGGTCCGAATTTGGAATTTAAATAGATTGGCTGTTCGTCAAAAGCGCTGATTACCCCTATTCCTTTATTGCCTTTCATCCGTTTGCAGTCTTCATAGAATTTTGACTTAAATTGGCTCTGGCTTATATTATGAATTTGCCGTACAAATGTTTTTCCTAAAACTGCCATACCGCCATATTCGGTACCAAGATGTGAATGATAATCCGTACCATAGAATAAAATATCTATGCAATCTTTTTTAGAAACGACCCCAAAAATCCCGCTCATATGTTCTCCGATAAAAAATAAACCAAAATAATGGTTTATTCATTTCAACTAAATAGTGCATAAGAATTATTTGTGTTTGAATAGTTGAACACAAGAAGATACTGCAAAATATAAAAATCCAAACTGGAAAAGTAAAATCAGAGGTATTAAAATATAAAGCTTTGTTTTTATAACCAGAAATAGAATATAAGTGAAATATGACGCCATTATAATCTCAGCATAAAAAATAATCGTCTTTTTTGACTTATAGTTTTTGGTTATGTTATTTTTAATATCATGTTGCATTCCATACTTTGGTGTTCGGGTAAATTCACTGGTATGTCCTGCAATACCTTCAAGTACAAATTTAGCATTGTTGATTGCAAGTCCTATTCCGGCTGACATTAAAAACGGAATATATTTTACAGAATCCCAAAAATTGAAACCAAGTTCTTTTTGAGATGTATAATAAAAATAGAATATGGACAATGTGCCGAGTATAAATATGGGTACATCTATAAAATACATTTTGCTGTAAGAATAATTCAATCTTACAAGAATAGCAGGAATCAACAACAAGGAAACAAGCGTCAGCAACGGGTAGCTCAAGTTGCTTGTTAGATGGATTAGTGCTTCACATTTAGATTTAAACGGTGTATTGCTTTTAATAATTTCATTTATAAGTTTTTTTGCAACCTGAATTGTACCTTTTGCCCATCTGCCTTGCTGCATTTTAAATGCGTTGATATCTATGGGAAGTTCTGCGGGTGCCACAACTTCAGGGACAAATACAAATTTAAAACCTTTGATTTGCGCTCTGTATGATAAATCCATATCTTCAGTCAAGGTGTCGCCCTGCCAACCGCCGGCATCGTCAATCGCTTTTTTTAACCAAATACCGGCAGTGCCGTTGAAGTTAAAAAATCTTCCCGAACGGTTTCTTGCAGTCTGTTCAATTAAAAAATGTCCGTCTAATATTATTGCCTGTATTTTTGTTAACAGCGAATATTTTCTGTTTGTATGTCCCCATCTTGCCTGAACCATAGCGATATTGTCATTAGAAAAATACGGAATCAATTTCTTAAGAAAATCCGGGTTGGGAATAAAATCTGCGTCAAAAATTGCAATGTATTTACCGTTAGCGTATTTTAATCCGTTTTGCAAAGCTCCGGCTTTAAACCCTTCTCTTTTTGCTCTATGGATGTAACTAATGTTAAAATTTTCCTTCTTATATTTATCTACTATTTCTTTTGCAATATTTTTGGTTTCATCGGTTGAGTCATCAAGAACTTGTATTTCGAGTTTGTCTTTTGGATAATCAAAATTTAGAACACTTTCAATTAAACGATTTACGACATTTAATTCGTTATATATAGGCAGTTGAACCGTTACTATAGGGTATGGCTCGGTGAGAGGTTTTTTTTCGGGTATGTTTTTTTTGTATTTTCTGTAAAGATATAATAAAACATATCGATGACTCCCAAAAATTATAAGACCGGTAAGAGAAGCAAAATATAAAAAAAGAAGAATGTTATTTATTGTCATTTTTTTGGCTCAAATTTCGGCTGACATTTAATACAATAACGTGCATATGGCATTGCTTTTAGACGCTCTATCGGAATTTTACATGTACATCTTTCACAAATTCCATATTTGTTATGTTCTATTTTATGCAAGGCGGATTCTATAGAATCAAGCATTACTCTTTCATTATCTGTAAGACCGAATATAAGTTCCTTTTCTTCACTATCACCGGCTGCGTCTATCTCATCACCTACGACCGGTTCTTGAAGATCCTTTTGCTTTTTATGGTCTACGGATTTTAAGAGAATATCTTTTTTTTCATTTAGAATTTTTTTAAATTCATTCAAATCTTTGTTATTCATTAATTGTTCCTCCCTTTTATCCTGTAATAAAATGCTACAATATGCATCTGACAGATGCATCTACAGATGCATCTACATTTCTAACGGGATTTTATTTTACTACTTTTATTGTTTTTAATGCATCATTTTCTTGTCCGCTTATTCTTATATCTTTTTGTGATAACTCAAGCAGATAATCGCAAATTTCCTGCGTAATTCTTTCCCCGGGTATAAGTATCGGAATTCCGGGTGGATAAGGAGTCAATACTTGGGCACTTATATGCCCTACGGACTTGCTTAATGACACTCTTTTATATTCTCGAGAAAGAAATACATCTCTCGGAATAAGCACCATTTCGGTTGTTAATGACGGTAAATTCAGATTCCAATTTTTCTGTTCACCGTGATATTTTTTGTCTATATCTTCAAGTGCATTTATTAATCTGTCTACATCCGCCCTTGTAGAGCCTATTCCCATTATTGCGATTAGATTGAATATGTCGGCACAATCAACCTGAATATTATATTCTTCATTTAACAAGTCTTCTATTTTTAAACCTGTTAATCCTGTTTTGGTTACATTGACGGTTAATTTGGTTACATCCAGGTCGTAACCTCTTGAACGTATATCTTTTCTTGTAAAGCATGAGAAATTTTTTAAACGATTGATTCTTTTTCTGCCGTATTCCGCTGCTTGAATAACCTGTCCTAAAAGTCGCTCGCCATGAAGAACCGCTTGTCTTCTTGCAAGATCAATGGTAGAAAGAGTAAAATAATTTGGACTTGTCGTTTGAAGCATAGAAACGACTTTTTTTACACGATTTATATCTATGCTGTCGGAATTGACATGCAATACAGAACCTTGCGACATCGCAGATAATATTTTATGAATGGATTGAACGACCATATCCGCACCGGCTTCAACTGCAGAAATCGGAAAATCCCTATGAAATCTCAAATGCGGACCGTGAGCTTCATCTACAAGCAGCAGTTTATTGTTTTCATGACATATATTTGCAATTTCTAAAAGATCGCTTGTCACTCCGTTATATGTAGGACTTGTCAGAAACACCGCTTTTGCTTCTGGAAATTTTCTTATTGTTTCGGCAATTTGGTCGGGTTCTGCATCAAGTATAATGTCAAGGTTCTGATCTATTCTTGGTTGAATCCATATCGGCCATATACCCGCTAAAATAATACCGCCTAAAACGGATTTATGAATATTTCTTGATAGAATAACGGAATCACCCGGTTTACAAGCGGATAGGAACATCGCCTCATTACCTACCGATGAGCCATTAACAAGGAAGAAGGAATGTTCAACCCTGTATGCTTTTGCCATTAGTTCTTGTGCTTGTTTTATGCAACTGGTCGGATCATGCAGAGAATCTACTTCAGGGAATACTGTTACATCAAGATAATATACTTTTTTGCCTGTAAAATCCAAAAGTTTTTTATCGATGCTTCTACCGTTCTTATGTCCCGGTGTATGAAAAGAAACCATTCTTTTTTTTGCATGTTCAAGTACGGCCTCGAATATAGGTGCATTTGATTGATTTTTTTTCATATATCTGAATTAATGGTGATTGACAATTACTTAAAAATGTAAGATATAACAATATAAAATTTTGAAATACTTGTCAAGAAATTTCTTTCTTAAAATATTTTTTTTATTGCTTGGTTCAGACTACCTGTTCTGTAACCCTCTAAATCAAGAGTAATATATTTATAATTATATTTTTTCAAAATGGTTACAATTTTATTGTAAATGTTAGTTTTAAATATTTTCTTTAACTGGTCTTTGTCTATTTCTATTCTCGCAGTATCTTCGTAATCCCGCAATCTCAGGTTCTTTAGATGCAGTTTTTTCAATTCATTTTCAGCATTGCTTATTTTTTTTAGTTTTTTAATGGTAATTCTTTGTCCATACGGAAATCTTGAAGCAAGACATGGAGAAATTTCTTTATTCCAAGTAGGTAAACCAAGTTTTTTTGATAGTATCCGTATCTCATTTTTTGACATCTTTGCTTCAAGCAAAGGATGTCTTATATTCCATTTTTGTGACGCTAACATTCCAGGACGATAATCATCTTTATCGGAATAATTCGTTCCGTCACAAATGACATTAATTTTATTTTTATTTGCTATTTTTGATAAACTTCGGAAAAGTTCGTTTTTGCACCAGAAACATCTTTTTGGTGTGTTGCATACAAAATCTTTATTATTTAATTCATTTGTATTAATAAAGATATTTTTAATCCCCAGTTTTTCAATTATTCTATTTGCTGTTAATAAATCACTTTTCGGATAAGTTTGAGAGATAGCTGTCGCGGAAAGGACATTTTTTTTGCCAAGGGAATCGACAGCAACTTTTAATAAAAAAGTAGAGTCTACTCCGCCTGAAAATGCTATAAGAACTTTTTTATATCTTTTAAAAATACTTTGTAATTTTTTTAATTTATCCTGCCTTCGCAAAATACCTCCCGGTAAACCCCGTTAAAGAATGTTGTTAAGTGTTGCTTTTAAACTTACTAAGTTTATCTTTAAATTATATATCTACATTCTTTAATGGGGTAAATCTTTTTCCTGTTTCGGCAAACCAACCTCCACCCAAATGATGTATCGTTTTGATTTTATCGGTTTTAATCGATTCATCAAAATATTTTTTTTCTACGTCGGCATATACGACTTTTGAAATGAAAAATAAAACATCGGAGTATCTATATTGTTTAATTACTTTACATTCTAAATGAGCAAAACATTCTTTAATCTTAGGAGGTTTTATTGTGTCGGATTTTAAAGGAGACAACTTCAATGTTCCAAATTTATTTATATTTTCTCCGGAATGATTGCCGCAATATATGATACTTTTCATTAATTTTTTATCGGGTATGTTTATTACAAATTCTTTTGATTCCTTAATAGATTTTTGTGAATATGCCTGGTTTCCTACAGCAATAGCGACAAGCGGCGGTTCTGAATTTATAACTGATGTCCAAGCAATTGTCATTATATTAGGTTCATTATTTTTATCTATGGATGTTATTAGTACAATCGGTCCATGATTTATCAATCTATAAGCAATTTCCGTCTTAATTTTTTTTAACATAATAATTCAGGGGTTAGAGGTTAGCGATTAGTTAAATGTAGTTGCCGAACTTGCTTG
>DMMW01000026.1:0-12682 GCA_003452965.1 Elusimicrobiota bacterium | reverse complement strand
AGTGTAGGGTTCGGCGATGTTGAATCATTGACATTATAGTTGCCAATCTCGGTTGGTGTTGTTAGAGAAACGCCGAGTAAACTCGGCAACTACAATTTTTTCCCCTGTATGCTAATCTCTAATTTCTGCCTCTAAAAGTTTTTTTGCTTTTTTAAATGCGATTGCTCTATGGCTTATTTTATTTTTTTGTTGTGTCGTTAGTTGTGCAAAAGTTTTTTTAAGTTTAGGATAATAAAAAATGGGATCGTATCCGAATCCGTTATTACCCTTGGGTTCAGTTGTTATATATCCATAGACTGAGCCTGAAGTGGTTTTTATTGAACCATCTTCAAAAACAATTGCAACAACTGTTGTGAATTTTGCTTTTCTTTTTTTATAATGAACATCTTTCAGCAATTTCAGCAGTTTTTTGTTATTATCTTCATATTTGCAATTCTTACCTGCAAATCTTGCTGAATACACTCCAGGTTTGCCATCCAAAAAATCAACTTCAAGACCGCTGTCATCGGCAATAGAAGTTATTTTAGTAATCTTAAAGATAGTTTTTGCTTTTTTTATTGCATTTTCTTCTAATGTTTTGCCGTCTTCAATTATTTCCGGGAAATTTTTGAGAGTAACAATTTTAAAATGATATCCAAGTATTTTCCTGATTTCTCTGATTTTGTCTTTATTTTGAGTAGCTAAGATGATTTCACTATTTTTTAATGACATTTTTTTGAATTTCAATTATTTCTGATATTCCCTTTTTTGCCAGTTTAAGCATTCTTTCAAGGTCTTTCTGAGAAAAAGTTGCTTCCTCGCCCGTACCTTGAATTTCAACGAATCTTCCGGTATCGGTCATAACAACATTCATATCAACGGATGCCTTATTATCTTCACTGGCACATAAATCTAACAGTATTTCACCATTATATATTCCTACTGAAATGGCGCCGATATAGTTTTTAATGGGAATCCTATCAATATATCCTTCGTTTCGCATTTTGTTCAATGCATCATGAAGAGTAATAAATGCACCGTTGATTGATGTCGTTCTCGTACCACCGTCCGCTTGGATAACATCACAGTCAATTAATATAGAACGTTCTCCAAGTAAAGATAAGTCTACTATGGATCTCAAGGATCTACCGATTAGTCTTTGGATTTCCTGCGTTCGTCCTGCAGAAATAGATCTCTGACGGGAATTTCTTTGAGTGCCTGCCCTCGGTAAGAAAGCATACTCGGATGAAACCCAGCCGGTACCGCTGTCCTTGAGGTGGTTAGGAACAGAGTTTTGTATGGTCGCAGCGCATAAAACCTTTGTATTACCGCATTGAATTAAGCAGGATGCATCCGCGAATTTCTGGTAGTTTCTAATAATTTTGATTTTTCTAATTTCATCATATTTTCTATCATCTATTCTCATTTTGTTTCCTCTGCAGTTATTTTTTTTGCAAGTTTATCCACGCCGTTTTCTACAACATCATTCAAAAGTTCTAAAGGATAAATCCAGTTACTTTTTGTTGCTCTAAGTTCTATGGAAGAAGTAATAGTCCCTGTTTCAACATTTACTATTCTTAGGTTTATATTTAATTTTACTCTAGGATAAATTGTTCTGCCGTACTGAGTGATGCTTCCAAAAATCATGGCATCCACATTTGCCAGTTTTCCTATTTGAACTGCTGTTGCCACGTCGGTTATTCCGGTTGCCTGAAGTTTTTGCTCTTCAAGGATTTTGTCAATATTCTGTCTTTCTACTATTTGCAACTTGCCTTCTTTTGACAGACCTGCAATTAATTTTTCCTGAATTATCTTTGAAGGATTTTGATACTTATTTTTTTCCTTTTCGGTCCGTTCATCCTTAAATTCAAGAATAGCAAATTTTTTAAGGTTTTTCGGTACAACTATTTTCTTCGGCTGAAGATAATAACTTGAACAACCAAATAAAACAGACACAAAAACTAACTGCAAAACCAAAGACAATTTTCTCATATTATTTCCTCCTACCAAAATTTACCCGAAGGGTCGCTGGTTTAAATCTCAGAGAGATTTAAACCGGTAGCGAGGTACCCCCCTGGGGCTACCTATTGGGACAATGTTTTAATGTTTTCTTCGAGTTTTTTCTTTTTATTTTGAAGTTCCTGAAGTTTTTGTTTTACACGCTCAACTTCTTCGGGATTTGCCTTTAATAAAAAGTTTTTATTGGAAATCTTATTTTCGTAAACTTTTGATTCTTGAATGATTTTATTTATTAGCGATTCAAGCCGTATTTTTTCTTTTTCTAAATCAATTTTGCCTTCCAAAAGAACAAAAATTTCGCAATTTCCTACTATAGCAGATGCAGATAATTTTGGTTTTTCCGAAGTTTTTGAAAATTTAATTTCTTTAACTTTTGCCAAGGAGTTTATATATTGTTTGTTTTCATTGATTGTTTTTTCAGATTCATCCGAACCAATTCTTATTATTATATCTACTAAATCCGATTGTTTAACATTCATTTCTGAGCGGATATTCCTAATTGCAGTAATTACTTCAATAACCTCCCGGATTTCTTCATCTGCAGTTTTGTCGGTTTCAGATTCATCGTATTTGGGATAATCTGAAATCATGATACTTTTTGGTTGTTGTCTCAAATTTTGGAAGATTTCTTCGGTTATAAACGGCATTATCGGATGCAATAGTTTAAGTATTTTCTCAAGGATTTCAATATGAACATTTTGTGTGGTTAATTTTGTTTTTTCGTCATTGCCATATAGACGGGTTTTAGAAAATTCTACGTACCAGTCACAATATTTTGACCAGATAAACTCATACAAGAGCCGTGATGCTTCAGCGGGATTATAGCTTTCTATTGCATTGGTCACATTTTTTATAGTTAAATTTAGTTCCGAAAGAATCCATTTATCGGTTAACTCTAAACTATCGTGATTATTCTCCCGACAAGTCGGGATCAGAATGACGGCTTGTTGATTTAAATTCATCATAACAAATCTTGAAACATTCCATAGCTTATTGGCAAAATTTCTTGCCATTAAAAAATTTTCATCCGAAACCTGCATATCACGTCCGGGAATCCCCTGATACGCAAGGGCAAAACGCAATGCATCGGTACCGAATTTTTCCATAATACCAAGTGGGTCAATAACATTGCCAAGCGATTTTGACATTTTCTTACCCTTGGAATCGCGGACAATGCCGTGTATGTAAACATCATGGTAAGGAACATGGTTCCTGAATTCCAGTCCCATCATAATCATTCGTGCAACCCATAAATATAGTATTTCATGACCTGTAATCAATACGTTAGTTGGATAGTAATATTTTAGCTCTTTTGTTTCTTCAGGCCAGCCAAAAACGGACATAGGCCAGAGGGCTGAAGAAAACCATGTATCAAGAACATCCGGGTCACGAATAAAATCCGATTTTCCACAATGCGGGCATTTTTCCGGCTGTGTTTCAGAAGCAAAAACACCTTTTGAATTTATATTAATATTTCCCACTTCATAATCTTTAACTTTTTCTTTTATTTTCTGAGGAGTTAATTTTAATGTTTCTAACATCCATTTTATACTACCCATTGTTCCCGGCGAAACAACTTCTCCAGGTATATTAAACTTTTCAGGCATATCTTGATATAAACCGAGTATATGTTCTCCCGCACAATTCATGCAATACCATAGTGGTATTTGATGTCCCCACCAGATTTGCCGTGAGATGCACCAGTCTTTTAGGTTTTCAAGCCATAAAAGATATGGTTTTAGCCATTTTTCCGGGAAAAATTTTGTTTCTTCATTTTTTGCAGATTCCAATGCCCGTTTTGCCATATCGTTCATTTTCAGAAACCATTGTTTTGAAATTAACGGTTCAGTGGCAGTAGCACATCTGTAGCATCTTGTAATTGGCAGAATATATTCTTCTTCCTTTTCTAAAAGCTCTTTTTCTTTTAATTTTTCAATAAGTATTTTTCTTGCTTCGTAACGGTCTTTGCCTACTAAATCATTCGCTTCAAAATTTTTTATTGGTTGTCCATTAAGGTCATTAATTATTGAATTTTTAATCTTAGCTTCTTTATCAATTGCATGAATTAAGATAAGATTATGTCTTCTTGCGGTTTCGGCATCGTTTCTATCGTGAGCAGGCGTTATTTTAACAGCACCGGTACCGAATTTAGGGTCAACCATTTCATCGGCAATTATTGGAATTATGCGGTTTACAAGAGGCAAAACAGCATTTTTACCTAATAATTTCTTGTATCTTTCATCATTTGGATTAACTGCAATCGCTGTGTCGCCTAACATCGTTTCCGGTCGGGTTGTTGCAACAGTAACAAATTTACCGTTTTCATTTTGAATGGGATATTTTATATACCAGAGCTTTCCTTTTTCGTCTTCCTGTTCAACTTCACTTTCATTTAGTGCGGTTCCGCATCTGGGACACCAGTCAACAATTCGTTCTCCGCGATAAATAAGCCCTTTTTCATATAATTTAATAAAAGCATGGTTTACAGCTTTTGAACGTTTCTCATCCATGGTAAAGCTTATCTTATCCCAGTCACAAGAACAGCCCAATTTGTTCAATTGACTTAAGATTGAATCTCCGGTCTCTTTCCTCCATTTCCACATTTCTTCAAGGAATTTCTTACGCCCTATATTTTCCCTCAATATTCCAGCCTTTTTCAATATTCTTTCAACCACATTCTGAGTAGCAATTCCACCATGATCAGTGCCTGGAACCCAGCAGGAATTGAAGCCATTCATCCTTTTAAAACGGATTATTATATCTTGAAGTAAATTATTAAGGGCGTGTCCCATGTGTAGCGAGCCGGTTACGTTTGGCGGAGGTATTACAATTGTAAATGGTTTGCTATTATTAGGCTCGGAATGGTAAAGGTTTTGTTCTTCCCAGAAATTAAGCCATTTTTTTTCTATTTCTTTAGGTTCGTAAGTTTTAGAGATTTCCATAATATGTCAGGGATTAGGGGATAGGGTATAGAGGTTAATAAAAACTAAAACCAAACACCAATCTCTCTCCCCTATACGCTATACGCTGATTTTTAATAACTATATCAAATTTTGCAGTAAAAATCAATATTTTTTTTAATACTTGACACTACCGGAACATTTTTCCCTTGACAAAATGCTGAAAATTCTTTATACTTTTAATGCAATAGAAAACAGATTAATCTGTTTTTTTATCTTTTTTATTGGACAAATGATATGAAAAAAGAAAAATCTAAAATGTTTACATTAATGATAGTGCCGCATTCCACAAGAAGGCCTATATCTCTTGATTTATCAAAAGGGTTTGTTATTGCTTTATCAATTATATTTACCGGAATTGTTGTTTGGGCTGGTTTAATAATACATAAACAAATTGACTATTGGGCGATGAGTTCCGAAAATAAGGTTCTTGTCAAAGAAACAGAGTATTTCACGCAAGAAATTATTAAAACAAGACAAATGGCAGATAATTTAAAAGAAATTGAAAGAGAGCTAAAGAAATTATTAGGATTAAAAGATAAGAAAAAAATTATTCAATCGGGTGGTCCATCAGTTTCAGATCTTGAAAATGTAACGAAATACCTGCAAGAAAAAAAACTGACGATTACAGTCAGTGAGTTTAACAAACACTTTTCCGCCCTTAAAACCGAAACCAATGAACTTAAAGAAAGTTTCGCTGAGACGAACAAATTTATACAAAGCGAAAGATCAAGATGGGCTTCCACCCCTTCTGTTGTTCCTTGTTATGGACCTATAAGTTGTCCGTTTGGTCCACGTGTACATCCAATCAAAGGTAATAGAGAAATTCATTTGGCAATAGATATTGAAGCAGACAGGGGAACACCTATTAAAACTACAGCTAACGGCGAGGTAATATTAGCTGACTGGCAGCCCGGGTATGGCAAATTAGTAGTTATTGATCATGGTTGGGGCTTTATGACTCGTTACGGGCATTGTTCTTCTATAATTGTAAAACGAGGACAAAAAGTGAAAAAAAATCAGGTTATTGCATATGTTGGTTCAACAGGTTATGCAACCGCCCCCCATCTCCATTATGAGATATGGAAAAACGGCATAGCACAGAATCCGGCTAAGTATTTAACAGAAGCAATATTAAAATAGCGGAGTTTTAGGGTTGATAGAATCGTGATATTGCGCGATGGTGCGTTAGTGGGATAGGATAGGATTTTTATTTAATAAATCAACATATTCTATCGCACAATCCCCCACCACTAAATCGTAGGTGGGCAGGCACGACCCCGCTATCGCACACTTTTAATAACGCAATTAACCCTATAATTCTAAAAACGGGAGTTAAAAATGTTTGGAAAAAAAGAAAATATTGGTAAAATTGAAACAATTATATCTGCGGGTACTGAAGTAAAAGGTGATGTGTCTACAGAAGGTACAATTCGTATAGATGGTCTTGTTGATGGACATATTTTAAAAGCCCAGGGTGTTATTGTAGGTGAAAACGGAAAGCTTACAGGTGACGTGAAGGCCGAGTCAATCATAGTAGGCGGTGAGGTTTCAGGGAATGTCAATGCCTCAATAAGTTTAGAATTATTATCCACCTCTAAAGTTTACGGTGATATTAAAACACAAATGCTTTCAATACAGGAAGGTGCGGTATTTGAAGGTAAATGCACAATGACCGCCATAAAAAAAGAACCTGCCGACGACTAATTTAAAAATCAAGTTAAAAGTTATGAGCTAAAAGTTAAAATTTTAAATCCTTGTTTTCTAACTTCTAACCTCTTCCCTTTTACCTGTCTTTATTCTAACCTTTAACTTTTTACTTTTAACTTGCCTTTTTATCTACCACAGGTCACGGGTACTGCACAATACTAATTGATCGTCTCCTATTATTCCCGGCATAGTTCCTTCTGCCACCAAAACACTGCGTATAAGTACCTTTCTACCGCTTGTAGACCCTACTACTATAACTTCAAAACCGCCAGGAAAGTTACCAGAAGAATCAGCGTCAGCATATTGTGGCACTTTTTTGGGTAAATCGGTATTTGAAGATATTCCATATCTATAACCACCACCCATTAAACCAGTTAGCATTTCTGTTAGAATAGAATGTTGATTTTTAACTATCTTATGTCCAGAATCTAAAGCCATAATTCCGTTGGATTGTAGTTTGTAAAATGCATTATTAATATTTGTTTCTAAAACATTAGTATTCCATCCGTAGTTAATATTTTTTAATGATAATGATTTAATTATATTACTTTTCAATATAGCATCATTAATGTTATTTATTTGGTTGTAGTCAGCATAATAAACGCTTTGCCATTCAATAAGCAGATAACTTGGTTTTGAGCGAATTGACTTCAGATTATCAGATGTTAGATAATAATAATAAAATCTGTATAAATCAATTCGTATTGTTCGGGATAAACCGATGCTATCTATAATACTTTTTAAAATTTCAGAAGAATCGCTGTTAGCAAAAAAAAGGCGATTTCCTACACTTGCTTTTATAAAATTTGTTGTACCTTCAGCTATAGAAGATGATTCTTCAATAACAGGAATCTTACTGCCATTTAACATTGCAGGACAACCAGTTGGGGTTCCTGTTAGAGTTACCCTTGATAAATATGAATTAAAATTTGGTGCGGACTCAGTAGCAATATATGGAAAAATTCTTTTACATTCGGTTAATCTTATGTAGATTCTATTAAGCGAGTTTTGATTAACTTTTTTTAATGTATTCGCTGCCTCAAAAGAAGTAAATCCTTTTTTAGTGGATGTAAGTACAGCTGACACGGCAGCAACAATTATAGAAAATATTGCCAGCGTAATGATTACTTCTATTAAAGTTAGTCCAGTAACTTTATTTCTTTTATCTGTTGATATAAATTTGGATTTGGTCATAGCCATAATGCAGGTCAATATCCTTTCTAAAGCATTCAACTCTAATTATATACGAACCTTTCGGAAATTTAGACGCATCGGAAACATCCCATGGATATGAAGAAAAAGATATAGGTAAAGTTTTTAATATTTCCTTTCTACCTGCAAAAGTAATGCTATTATCATCACAATAATACCACGTTTTACCATTATCATTAGAGTATTTTATAGCATAAACAAGTGGAGTTGATTCGCTATAATCGTCGGGATATTCTGCTGTATAATTATTACCATCCCAACGTTTCCATTGAGTGTTCCATTGGATATTTATTGTATCTGGATTGTTGAATTCATCATATGTGTTTGGATTTGTTAGATCTAATAACGGTATTTGAGGAATCTTTTCATAACCGGTAAATTGTCCTGCATCCAAAAATGTTCTTAACAACGTGGTTATAGAATATTTACCAAGAGGTCCTGGCCCAAAATTCGCTTGGATATTTAGCCCGGAGAATATCAAATAACAAGATTTATTATAAGTATTATTGTTTAATTTTACTAAACCCGAAGAATTAACATCAATCAAAGAACCTATATAGTTAGAATCATAGTAAACTCTTGGTTTTCCGGAAATAACAGGTATTGAAGTTATAGTCCTTTGATTTTTATATTCAGTATCGTTCCACTCTGGTGGTTTACTTCCTGAAAAATGAATTGTAAAAGGGCGAGAAGCACCAATTGTTTGCAAAATAGGAGTATTAAATATAACTGGTAAAGTTTGTCCTAAACTTGTTGCATTTCCTATGCCACCAAAGAATTCATGTCTAAAATATTCATCAGTTCCTAAAGGTGAACCGTTTACAAACGATGCACATGCAATTGATGCTAAGCGAACTGATTCTCTATTTCTATCAAATACCGAAAAATCACTGTGTAATGTCCTAAAAAAATTATTATTACCTGTTCTTAAGTTACCTTTTTGTTTCCATAGATTGTATTCGGAGTCAGGATATAATTCTCCTAACCAGTATTTTGCATACCAAGTATTAGATGTTATAGGATTGTCTCTTTCAGCAACAATACGACTATTTATTAGAACAGGACCAACACCATGCGTATAAGGTAAAATCTCATCAACATAAACACTTTTTGTATCTTCACTATTGACATTAGTCCATGGTTGCTTTAGAAATGGTATTGCTGATGGAAGCGGATCTTGATCACTTCCAAATTCCCCTCCAAATCCATAATAGTAAAATGAAAAACCATTTAGAGTTGTCCAGATAGCTGTTGTGTTTAATAACCCCTGACGATACATCTGAAAAAACCTTGGAACATCAATTTCATGTCTATCATTACCCCAACCAGAAATTGTTTGATCAAAATTTTTATAATCACCTGTTATGGGTATTTGAATATAATACCAGTTATAATAATGACTTTGCTTGGTATCCAAATAGGGACAGTGTCGCGGATCGCCAATAAACTGATATTGTTCCGTAACAGGCGGTGTCACCCCTATCCAGACGTATGTTCTTGAAAGATTGCTCGGCTTATTAGTCAGTGTTCCGGTATTTAAATTATCCCCAATTCTTGTTTCTATTGTATAATAATTGCTCGGTAAACCCTTAATTTTTATTATCCATCTTGCTGTGTTCTTAACATTTGTCTGACTATCTAAATCAGTATTGAAATTATTATTATCTACTGGACAGGGAATATATTCCATGCCGTATAAACGATACGCCGGATTAAGACCTTTTTTTTGTTGGCCTGGAATGAACGTATCACGTTCTTCGTGTCTTAAGGGCGAGTTACGAAGTCTTATAAGAGTATCACTACCTGAATAAGAATGAAAATAATCAACAAATTGATTTGCAGGATCTTTTCCATAGTTTGAATTTCTGTTTCCGACAATTTTATCAATATCAATTCTTGAACTATTAATATGTGTGTCCTTAATAAGAATCGATATCCAGTCTACGTCGGCATTTTGACTCCAGCTATCAGGATTTGTTACATATGAATATACTCTCAAATTTACATCTTCACCGGCAGAATACCGTAATTTTTCGGGATGTGTTACTACTCGTTTATTGTCTTCGTTTTGAGGATCTTTGGCTGCATCTGAATAGTTACGCATTGGCGGAAAAGGTATAAGTTCCCCGTGTAGGTTTATTAAAATAATATTTTTAAATTTTTCCGACTCTGAATTCATCTTTTCTAACAACATTCTTAAACTGTATTCGGGGGGTGTTTTACCGTTATCTTTTGCCAATTTTACAGCTTCATTATATAGTTTTTCTTCTTCCGGATATCGGACTGCATGGTTATACATATCGCACATAGCATATCCATATACATCATCATTTTTAATAGAATCGTCTACGTTTATCCTTCCTCTAATCTTATCCGCATCATAATAAATATAATCAGCACCGCCAGATAGTTTCATTAATCCTGGATAAAAATAAATATATTTCATAATAGAAGAGTTAGTGTAAAGAGTATTATTTATATATGGTAGATATTGTAAATCCCTTCCATAAGCGAGTCGCGTTATCCAATGTTGTCTTATTTCAAGTTGTGGACATCTTGTTTTCAAATCCTGTATTATGCTTTCAAACATAGGTTTCATTCTGGCTATAGAAGACCACCATCCTGGCACATTTTCAATCGCAATTATATATAAATCCACAACTTGTATAGATGTATATTCAGTTGCTATTGTTTTTAAAACGCTTACTGTCTCTGCTAAAGTCTCAATAGGAGCAAGAGGATTAGTTATGGATGTTTTATATATTCTAATATATACTTTACGTGTAAAAGGTTCTTCCGGTATCCTTAAAACAGTAATTTTTCTAAAGTATTTCCACCCCTTCCCTACTTGTATATTATTACTTGGGGATGCAGAGGCATCTATTATATTTCTATCTGTAGATAATATGGGATTGAATTTAGAACCATCATCATAATCATCTAAAACATCAATCTGTTTCTTTTCTGAACCAGATACAAACGACCTAAG
Source organism: Elusimicrobiota bacterium (assembly GCA_003452965.1). Classification (GTDB taxonomy): domain Bacteria; phylum Elusimicrobiota; class UBA8919; order UBA8919; family UBA8919; genus UBA9627. Next base: position 1,813 of record DMMW01000026.1, on the reverse strand, counting down.
TTCTTCCATCATCTGTATCACTTTTTGAGTTGCGAATGTTTTTTCTTTTATCCTAACTGTATGCTTGCTCATAAAATATTGAATTCTTGTCATTGACAATATAATGATTGAAAGAATTACTATAGTAATTAACATTTCAACTAAACTAAACCCTTTGTTTTTCATAATTTCTAAGAATTTGTTCTAATGTTTTTGCCACTACTTAATCCTGCCTGTCTACTCCGTCATCCGCCAATCCGTCGGCTGACGGAGCGGAGGCGGATTAGTGGCGGGTATTCCGTATCCTGTATCCTGTATTCTGTGCACTGCCTTTTATAATCCCGGCATTGGTTTGAATACACGAAACAATGACTTGTTTTCTCTGTAATGTCCCATACGTTGTCGGATAATTTCAATAATTGAACTATCATAATCAATTTCAGCTATATCAGAGGGCGACGGATTAGAAAGTACTAATCCATCATATGCTATTACACAACCACTAATTAGACATGGAGGATTGATAATTGCTTTTTTTAAAACATAAATAAATCCGCTATAATTACTATTAGATCCTTCTGCAATATTGAGATTACCGTTCACAAAAAGAATGCCGCTGGAACGTAACGGTTTAGTTGAACTAAAATTAGCATCTCCTTCAAAAAAAATTAATGACATATCGGGTAAAGGATCTGGCAAGTCATTTACATTATTGACTATATAATCAGATAATAATTTTAACTCAGATGATGATACACCAAGTACATAGTTTACTGTTGGATCATCTAATCCTGATTGAAATTTTGGATTACCTGAGACCTCACCATCTTTTAATTGAAATGCGCCACCAGCAGATTTAATTAATGGTATTTCTCCTACTACGCGACCACAACCAATATTATTTCCTCCAATCACTTTACCATTAATATTTATTATTACAGTAGGGGAAATTGCTGTACCTCCATCTTTTACAATATATGCACTTTCTACAGGTGGATTAACATACATTCTTCTTATTTCAGTTGAAACCTGAGCTTTTGCAATTATTTTATTCGGTGCTATATTAAAAGGTGTTGCCGTACTTACATAATTATAAACGTAACCGAAACTGACTATAGACCATAATAGCCCTTCGCCGTTCTGTTTATCAAAGATACGTTGTGCTGTAATATCGTGAACGGCATTTGGATCGTAAATTGCTAATTCCTGCTGTCGTCGGACTTCGTATCTGACCCAGATATTATTATTCTCACTTAATTTATATTGTTTTACAATACCAATACTTTCATCTATTGTATCACATTTAGAAGGATTGGTATTATATTTTGGGTCAAAAGCTCCATCTGGCCAAGAATATTTTATTGGTGGGTAACCGCTTGCTACCGGTTGTGATTTTTGTCTTCTAAACCAGCTTACAGCATCCACTAGTCCGGCTCTTGCAATATTTTCTGCTTCAGCAATTGCATTAAGTTGATATTTGGTTTCTTTGAAACTTGTTGTAATACGTTGAACCCCAGTAGCAAGAATTATTAGAATAGCAAAGAAAAGGATTATAGCTACAAACATAACCGAACCCTTTTTTGAGTGATTTTTTCCATTTTTCATTATGTTCTATTTTATATATTTTTTTTAGTTTGTAAATAGCAAAATTCCACTTTTTTATGACTTTTTTCTATACGTCTGTCATCAGAATTACAAAACGCTTATCCATCCACTACAAACTAACATCGCCGACCCCTCCACTGAACCATTGGCGGGCAAGCCAGATGAGCAACTACAGGCGGGAAGACCCCGCCACTACCGCACTATCGCACTATCTTATTATTGCCTGTCA
>DMMW01000069.1 GCA_003452965.1 Elusimicrobiota bacterium | reverse complement strand
TAGGATATATCGGTGATTCTAAAGCACAGCCCGCTCTTGTTGAAAGAGTTAAAAATGATTCATCTAATTCCGTAAGAACACAAGCTATTCTTATACTCGGCAATATGCACGCCAATATCGCAGTTGATACCTTAATCCCTTTGCTTAAAGATAAGAATTTGGATGTATGTTATTTATCCGCAGAAGCTCTCGGAAAAATTGGTGATCCGAAAGCAACGTCGGCTCTAAAAAATTGTCTCGCCAACTCAATAACCGAAATGAAAAATGAAACTGATTCTTATAGAAACAATCAATATAAACGGCTTATAACAGTAACCGCAAAAGCATTAGGTAATCTTAAGGATAAATCTTCCGAAGATACACTAATCGGACTATTGGATAACAATGAAAAATCTATTAAAATTGCAGCTGCATCGGCACTTGGAAGTATCGGTAATAATTCAGGACTTTCGGTCGCTATGAAATTGGCGGAAGATTCTAATGAAATTATCAAAATACAGGCAATTGAAGCTTTGGGTAATATTGGCGATCCGGCTGCGATACCTGTCCTTGAAACAATTGCGGATAATGACCCAAATAATAATATAAAAGAAACTGCCCGGGCATCATTATATCGTGTCGGCTGGAAACCGGCGCCACCAAAAAAGCCGACATCCACAAAACCTGCTCAATCTAAACCGGCAACACAAAAAGGAAACTAAAAAGTCAGCGTTTAGAGGATAGGGAATAGAGATAAATTGAGGAAATGTGTTATGAATAAAAAGAGTTTTAAATATTCGGTTTTAAGTGTTTTTTTAATTTTTAATTTTGTATTTATAATCTTGAATCGACTCTACTGCGAAACCCCAAAACCGGCAGAAATAATAGATATTCCGACCGCAGATGTCGTTGAATATTCAAGTTATGATTTAAGTTTTCGTTTACAAAACACTGGCGGAATCCTTTCTAAAATGGTTTTTGGTGTCTTTGCACCGATTAATATAGGCATGTCTTTTGATATAGATAGACTGATCGGCTCCAGCGCCAATAAAATCGACACAAGACCACCTGCAATATTTTTTAAAGCAAGGGTTTTTTCCGGCGGCTTGATAATTCCTGCAGTGGCAATCGGCTACGATGGGCAGGGATATGGAACATACAATACTTCAACCGATAAATATCAATTCAGGGAAAAAGGGATTTATGTAACATTTACAAGGGAATATTTTGTCCCCGGCATGGAAGCGACATTCGGCGGCAATATTTATGATTTTGAAAAAGAAGGGGTATACGGATTTGTTGGATTTAAATATGGTATAGAAAACAAAATTCTTTTTTTAAGCGAATATGATAATATCAAGACCACTCCTGAAAATAGAGCAAATATGGGAATTAAATTGTTCGTTACTGATAATGTGGATGTTACTATTGCCGGCAAAAATTTATTCAGAGGACCAGAATCGGAGCGAATAGCAATAATAAATTATAAAGGCAAATTCTAATTCCCAACCTGGTTGAAGTTCCCTGTTTTCCGCGCCTTTCGGTCAAAGGCAAGCATCCGAATGTTTTAATGTTATTTTGATATAGAGTATTTTTGAAAGGTAAAATAAAATGTCTGAAGAAACAATGTCTGTTCTTGATTTTGAAAAACCAATTGTAGAACTTGAAAAAAAAATCCTGGAATTAAAAGAAATTTCAAAGGAACATAAACAGGATTTTTCGTCGGCAATTAAAACGCTTGATGAGAAATGCGAAAAACTAAAAAATGAAATTTTTTCTAATATAAATGCCTGGCAAAAAGTTCAGATTGCAAGGCATCCGCGACGACCACATACCCTTGACGTAATAAATTTTTTAATGACCGATTTTACAGAATTACATGGAGATAGGCATTTTGCCGATGATAATGCTATAGTAAGCGGTTTTGCAAAATTCCGCGGTGAACCTGTTGTCGTAATCGGACATGAAAAGGGCAAAACAACGGAAGAACGGATACATAGGAATTTTGGACAACCTAATCCTGAAGGGTATAGAAAAGCGTTAAGAGTGTTTAAATTAGCAGAAAAATTTAAAAAACCAATTATAACTTTTATAGATACGGCTGGAGCCTTTCCGGGCATAGGTCCAGAAGAACGCGGGCAGTCCGAAGCTATCGCAAGAAATCTTTTTGAAATGTCGCTTTTAAAAGTACCCATTATCGCATGCGTAATAGGTGAGGGGGGGTCAGGCGGAGCATTGGCAATATCTGTCAGTGACAGAATTTTAATGTTGGAAAATGCCATATATTCCGTGATTTCACCTGAGGGTTGTTCTGCAATTTTGCATAAAAATGATATTTCGAGAATATCAGAAATTGCCGAATCATTGAAACTAACAGCTCAAGATTTGAAAGAATTCAATATTATTGACGAAATTATAAAAGAACCTCTCGGAGGCGCTCATAGGAATATTGATGAAACAATTAAAAATATAAGCAATGCCATATTAAAGCACTTAACAGAACTAAAAAAAATGCCTATAGATAAAATATTGGACGAAAGATATAAAAAGTATAGGAAAATAGGTGAGTTCAAGGTTTTAAAGAAAAAAAGGACTATGATAAAGCAATCCAAAAATACCAATCCGCCATTAAAATAAATCCAAATTACGAACAGGCACATTATAATTTGGGAATATTATATTACAAAACAACATTCTAAATAAATCGCTTGAACATTTTGAAATTGCATCAAAACTATCGCCTAATAATCAGAATATTATAGGTGCATAAATTTGTTAAAAAACAGTCGCAAAAATAAAAAAAATTAAAATTGGAGGTATCTGTGAAGAAGTATGACGATGTTGATTTGTTGGCTTGGGATGCAGTATTTGGAGATGATGAGACTAAAAGATACTGCAGGTATCTGATAAGAAAGCAAGCACAGGAA
>DMMW01000078.1 GCA_003452965.1 Elusimicrobiota bacterium | reverse complement strand
CATCCTTTGAGCACCAACTGGATACCAAAAAAAATAATCCCGTAACGCAGTTATACGGGATCATCCTATTTTTTAAATTTTTTAATTGAGATATAACGGTTAAAGATATCTTGTTCTCCTAAAATTTTAAAAGCCCTAAAATAATTCCAGGGCTTTTTAAAGCTTTTTGTATGCCAGAGCCCAATGCGCCTGTCTCGCCGAAGCTCATAAGAGCGTAGGCGGAGGTTTGGGCTCGGCTATGTTAATTTTATTGATTTTGTTTTATTTGTATCATCTCTACAAGTGTTTGTTTTAGCTCACTTATAAAATCTATCTGTTCACCCATGAAATTAGTTTTATTTATTATCTGTAACAGTACTGATATTTGTTCTGGATACCTTTTTACAAAGGTATGACGAAAAATAATAACTACCGGATTTACCAATCCCGTCAGTGAGACATTGGATAGACAAGGATTCTGCGTTGAGATTTGCAACAGGTTTGGGCTTGAATAAGTTAAGCAAAAAGTTGGGTGTTAACTTTGTCTATATTGTCTCTGCATTTTTTCAATTCTGTAACAATTTCATAAGAGACTTTCACGGTTCCCATTATCGCAGGCATACCTTTTATCATAACACCGTGACAATCAGAACCACCAGTAGATATTATTTCAAATTTTTCAGCTATTTTTTTAAGTTTTTCAGTTTCAGAATTAGTATGTTTAATATGCCAAACTTCTATGCCTTTTAGCCCCTGTTTAACCAATGACTCAATTGTGTTTTGGGTTATATCGTTGCAATGAGGATGTGCCAGGATAGGCACACCTCCGACGCTTATTATCATTTTAATTGCTTCATCCGGCGTTAAACGCAATTTTGGAACATACGCCGGCTTTCCGTAACCCAAATATTTGTTAAATACTTCATTTATGTTTTTGGCAACCTGCGTTTCAACCAGCACTTTTGCAAAATGCAGTCGTCCGAAAACACCGACACCTACAATTTCCGATAATTTTTTTTCGTCAACTATTATTCCCAGTTTTTTTAATTTTTCTAAAATCTGGTTCGCTCTTTGTTCTCTTGCCTTTTGAAATATTTTTAATTTTTTCTGAAAGAAAGAATCTTCCCAATTTATAAAATAACCTAAAATATGTATTTCCTGTTCTATGGAAGTCTGCACCGCTACCGATAATTCTACTCCCGGTATCACTTCAATATCTAATTCTGAACCTGCTTTTATCGCTTCAGGAAGTCCTTCTGTGGTATCATGGTCGGTTATGCTTATAGCAGTAAGTCCAACTTTTTTTGCATATCTTACTGCTTCTTCGGGTGTAAATGCTCCGTCAGAATATTTGGTATGAACATGTAAATCTACATAACTATTTTCCATTTATTCTCCTTCGCCGAATACTTCGCAAATTATTATCTTAAATAAAGCGAAGAGAACTACTATTATTTAAAACAAACATAACTGGCTTCGGAAGAATTTCGCTCTTATCTCCCTCCAGAGCTTCATAACAACTCTCCGGCTAATGCCGCTAGATTTGACCTTTCTGTTTTTTTGAAGCTTATATGACCGTAAATCTCTTGACCTTTAAACCTTTCAACAAGATAGGTGAGCCCATTTGACTCCGCATCAAGATAAGGATTATCAATCTGGTAAGGATCACCCGTTAAAACTACTTTGCTTCCTTCTCCTGCTCTTGATATTATTGTCTTGATTTCATGCGGTGTAAGATTTTGCGCATCATCAACAATAATATACTGCTTAGGCAAACTACGCCCTCTTAAAAAAGAAAGCGCTTCAATTTCTATTTTACCGCTGTCAAAAAAGTATTGAACTTTATCTTCAGTAGTTTCATCAGGATTGCTTTTATCCACCAAAAACTCCAGATTATCATATATAGAACCCATCCACTGCGAAATTTTTTCTTCTTTTGTACCGGGTAAATAACCTATATCTTTGCCGACAGGTGTTACTGACTTCCCAACCAAAAGCCTTCTGTATATTTTCTCATCAATGGTTTTTTGAAGACCCGCAGCCAACGAAAGTAAGGTTTTACCAGCGCCGGGAACGCCTACAAGCGTTATCAATTGAATATTGTCCACAAGTAGAAGTTCAAATGCAAACTTCTGCTCTATACTTAAAGGTTTTAACCCCCATATCGGCGATTCTTTATATAACAACGATATAAGCGTTTTTGTTTTTGAATCATATTTGGTAATCGCCGATTTTGACGGATTAGCCGCATCTTTTAATATCACAAATTCATTCGCGGTATATTCAGATATCGTCTGCCCGTTTACATCGGATGTTAGAATATTTATTGACTTATTTTTATAAAACTTATCTATTGTTTCCGTATCAACAATAATTTCTTTGTAACCCTGATATAACTCTTCAATTTTAATTTTTTCTCTTTCATAATCCTGTGCTTTAATATTCAAAACCTCTGCTTTTATTCTCAAGTTTATATCTTTAGTTATAAATATTACGTTTTCACCTTTTTTTTGCCTGTTATATGCAGCACAAAGAATCAAATTATCTTTCTTTGAATTTGAAAAATCGTAGGGTAATTTCATCTCTTGTTCCAGCTCTATTATCAACGTTCCGCCATTTTCAAGTATTATACCTTCATTAAATTTACCTTTTCCGGCTAATTGATTTAATTTACGTGAAACATTTCTTGCAGCCCTGCCTCTTTCGTCATGTAATTTTTTCAAATTATCCAATTCCTCTATAACTGCCATAGGCAGTACAACAAAATTATCGCTAAATGCACTAATTGCATCAGGATCATGTATCAACACATTTGTGTCCAATATAAAACTTTTCTTTGCCATAATTTTTTAACTCCTTTTTTAATGTTGCTATTTTACCTATTGACCAATAAAAGTCAAGAAAAAACTTTTCAAATCATTGCAATCATTCTTAATTATAATTCTAATGTTTTTTTCAATATAGGACGTGATACTTTGGAACAAAATTCATTAAACACATCAGCATTTTCGGTATGTACCGGAACTACACATTTTGGATTTATATTTTTAATAAACTCTTCTAAATCCTTTCTTGAAACATGGCCTGATGTGTGTGCATATTTCATATTTAAACCCGCCAGCTCAATCCAATTTACAAGTTTATCGTATGAAAATTCCATTTCTTCATTAAATGGTTCCGCTTTTCCGTAAATATATGTTCCTTTTATTTTTCCATTTACCGGTAATAATTGAAGAAGTGTCATAGGTCCGTTTGAAGTATAAATTATATATTTCTCTGAATTTTTTAATATTTTTTCCCTGCCAATCGGACCCCATACTATATTTCCATCAGGTATTTTTATTGCCCGAGGATGTTTTTCATCAGTATCCTGGGCAGAAAGTAAAATTCTCTGATGACCGTTCCTGCCATGAACAAAAGTCTCAACAAACGGATTCATAAATGCATGTGACATTGCAGAATATCTCTTTGATGTCTTTTTCAATTTTTCCCGCCACAAATAAATATAAAAATCATCAATCGTTGGTAAATCTTCTATAAGTTTTTTCTGTTCATTATAATTAAAATATAAAATAAAATATGCTTTCTTATCGTCAAGAACAAGCGTTCTCCCTGTTTCCTTTGCAACTCGCACAAGTGTCCTAACCCTGTCAATATCCGCAGGTGAAGCATCATAAATTACCAGTCCTTTTTCATTCTTTGTAAAATCACAGGCAGCTGAAAATACATCCTCTTCAGTCTCAAAAACATTCGTATCTTCATTCCTTGAAAGCCGGGTTCCCTCAGTAATCAAAATATCTATATTTTCTTTAGCAATTGTTTCCATGAAATATTCCGTTTCCTTCTGCCTGTAACCATGAAACCTGAAATCACCGGAATAAACAATCTTCTTATCTTTTGTATAAATCAAAAATGCACTTGCACCAACTACCGAATGGTCTACATCAAATCTCTTTACAAGTATATTGTTACCGATTTGTTTTTCTTTGTTTACTTCAAGTGTATTGAAACATTCCTGTTCTACATCTGCCGCCCAGTTTTTATTTATATCACTGCGCAATTTAAGAAATTTCTTTGTAACAGAAGAAGAACAAACCGGTATATCAGGTCTTATTAAACCAAGATAACCTGAATGGTCTAAATGCCCATGTGTTAGAAGTATCGCATCAATCTTTCTTTCTTCTGGATTGCCTTCAACGGAAAAATCACCGTTTAAATTATAATTAACTTTTATTCCAGCACTCTTGTAAAGTCCTTCAATTTCCGGAATTGCATCTATTTTTCGAAGGTCATCAATATTGGTAGGTCGCAGGAGCGGGAATTCGAAAAATTTACCTTCTGAATTGAAGGACATTCCAAAATCAAGGAAAATTTTGGTATTACCTTCTTCAAGAAGGATTTTATTACCGCCTATTTCGTCTACTCCGCCATAAAATGTTAACTTTGCCATAAAATTTTTACTTATTATTATTGTTTCACAATATTTTGAATTCTAATATCATTTAATTTTTTTTAATCTCTCGAACTAAAATATTGTGAAAAATAACTACCTAAAAAACAAATAACAAATACAGAAGTTATAATTATTCTATATCCTTTAGAATCCTTTTTTATGATATATTTGTCCAAAATAATAGCAATAATACCAAAACCAAGTAATCCTACACTAATTTTATTCATAAAATCCTTTATTAAAAAATCACTTGACAAAATTCTAAAATATTATATACTTAATGTTGAGCGATAAGCCCGTTATAGGTTGTTCAGGGTGCTCCCCTCTGTGAGGCTATGAGCCCTGACACAGCAAGCCTATACGGCACGCTCGTTTTTATTTATAAATATTGTTCATCAAATTGTACTTTTTTCTTAAATACATTATACCATTCTAAATCTTTTCGTTCATATTTACGAAATATCCCCCAACAAAACATATCAACTACCTGCAAACATAAACATTCACAAGATTTATAATGATAAATATCTATTGGTACTTTAGGATCTATTTTTCCTTCTAATTGTCTACGAATGTAATCATTAAATTCTATAATTTCTGGTCTATCCTTGCTTTTATCAATAATTAGCTCTATCCTTGTTTTTGCTTGTTCTATAGGTATTTCATCAAGAACCTTTCTTGAAATCCAATTATAAACTCTATTCTTATTTTTGGCAAGTTTTTCATAAACTCGTTTTTTATTTAGTGTAATTGAGTAAATATTAAATTCAATATTTTTGGTTTTTTCATAAAAATATTTTTTTATATTTATCGGGCATGCAGAACCCTTGAGTTCTGCATTAGGATTATTTTTAAATTTTCTTCTCAAAGTTATCTCTACTGCATTTGATAATTTTTTGTTATTTTCAATTGTCTTTAATGTTAAGACTGTTATCGTAAAATACTTTGAAGGTTTTTTATTAACAAAATCAAAGCCTAAATCGCCGCTCTCATCTAAGTAAATATACCACATTTTATTTTTCACCTAAACTAAAATTAAAGACTATTAAAATTTTTGAGCACCAACTGGATAATTTACTCATCCGTTGCAGTTGCTACGGATTCCGTGAACTAAAAATTTTAATCCCGAAGCATATTAAAAAGTTTTGATGCGAAGCGAAAAACTTTTTAATGACCTTGCAAGGGATATATTTCAAAACTGGATAATTTACTCGTCCGTTGCAGTTACTACTTGTCCTGCCGTAGTCTGTAAGGACGTAGGAGGACGGATTCCGTGAACTAAAAATTTTAAGCGGGTGATGGGAATCGAACCCACGTTTTCAGCTTGGGAAGCTGACATACTACCATTGTACTACACCCGCATTAAAAATAGCGTATAAAGGTAAGAGATTAGTGAAGTTCCACGGCTTTACACCGTGGCTTTCTGCGAAGGCGGGTAAAATGAATAAATCAAACCTATCACTAATCCCTATACGGCTATAACCACTGTCTTACTTCGCAAATTCGGTTATATCCTGGAATATCATTCCACTACCTGCAAGTTTACCGAATTTGTTTTTTATTAGTATAGTGCCATAACCTATTAATATCCGTTTATCAGTTTTGACAATTAAAAATACCTCTTGCCTGTTTTGTATCTGCTGGTTCATAAATGCGTCAAATAATATAGATGGTATTTCAGATTGATTAATAAATACATCTTTTGCGTTTTTGCCTACCGCCGATGATTTATTGATTCCTAATATATTTTGTGCCTGAGAATTAAACACAGTTATTTTGCCTTCTTTATCTGTTGCGATAAAACCGCCGGGTATGCTTTCAATTATATTTTCTACATATTCCTTTGAATATATCATTTCTTGATATAATTCGGAATTTTCAAGTGTCATAGCGATATTACCTGTAACCGTTGCAAGAAATTCTTTGTCTAATTCATCGAAGTCACTCTTTTTATTTATTACTTCAATTACACCATAATTCTTATTTTTATATACTATCGGAACACAAAGTATATTTTTTGCAGTTATTCCTATCAATGAATCCGCTTCTTTAGAATAGTATGAATTTTTTTGCGGTTCATTAAGTATCTCTGCTGTCCCCATTTGCGCTATCCAGCCAATTAGTCCAAATCCCAATTTATGTTCTAAACTCTCTTCTCTTTTAATTATTACCTCTTTATGTTTACCCACGCTGGTTAGACATTTCAGTTGCTTTTGCTCGGGGTCAGAAATATAAATTGTTGCGGTTTCAACTTGAAGAGTAGATATAACGACAGACAATACCTTTTCTGATAGTTCTTTGAAACTTAATTTAAAATTCAAAAAGAAAGCAATTTCTTGAAGTGCTTTTAAATGTTCAATTTCTTTTTTTTGTACTGCTGGTATATATTCCATAATAGATTCAGCGTATAGCGTAAAGCGTATTGAGTATATAGTGTATTGGTACTACCCATCTTTATTCAATTTTAACAGATTGGTATCAGCCATTATTAACTATATATGAGACCCTTCAATCGCCAGAGCGACTTCAGGGTGACACTGTTTGAAAAGTCCAACAGTGTCAATTATATGAAATTATTTGGTTTTTACAATACTCTTTATGAATCTAACTGCTTCGTCTTTTGTTTTGACTTTTTTGGTTACTTGTGCCTCTTCAAGTTTTTTAAGAATACTGCCGACTTTGGGACCCTGTTCAATTTTTAGTATTTTCATTATTTCAAAACCATCTAATAGCTTTTCAGGAAGTACTTTGTTTTTTCTAAAAATATATTTACTTAGTAATTTGTTGCCTACTAACTTATGAAGCGTTCTGGTTTTACTCGGCGGATAAGTATATGCGTCACATATAGATAAAATAATCTGATCTATTCCGTCGTCACCTAAATCTTTAAAAAATCTCCATGTAGCTTTATCAGTTACTTCCTTGGCACTTGTGAGATTTCCTAACCTCATATGGTTTTGGATAAGCTTCTTTAAATAATTTATTTCATCATTTGAAAATCTTAATCTTTTTCCAATATTTTCAATTATTTTGCTTCCAATATCCTCATGTCCGAAAAATCTTAATCTGTCATCAATTCTTTTTGCAGAACCGGGTTTTCCTATGTCGTGCAATAGCACAGCATACTTTAAAATTGTTTTTCTTTTTACAGTTTTTGAAATATTATCATTCAGATGTAACATTATCTTATTATTAAATTTCGGAAATATGCTCTTAAAATTGTTTTTATAAAATTTCTCGAATACCATTAGCGAATCAAAACAATGTCCCAAAAGCCCCATTTTTGGATAATAACATCTTGCGGTATGCTTTGTCTTTATTAATTCAGGTAATATTTTATCCAGTATACCAGACTTATACATACTTAAAATAGTTGAATGCGTATCGTTTAATTCCATTATTAAGTTCAATTCATAATAGATTCTCTCTGCAGAAATTTTCTTTAGTTGTTTTGAATATTTTCTTATAAATCTGTCGGTTTTTGGTTCAATATTAAATTTTAATTGCCCGGCAAACCTGTACGCTCTTAAAACTCTTAACGGGTCATCAACAAAGTTTTTTTCTTCAATGCATCTTATAACCTTGTTCTTTATATCCCCCTGTCCTTTAAAAGGATCTATAATGTTTTTATCCGCTGTATTCTGTATCCTGCTTGCCCGCCTACGGTTTAGTGGTAGGTATCCTGTGTACTGAATTTGTATTGCCATTGCATTTATGGCGAAATCACGTCTTGATAAATCATCAATAATATTTTTTCCTTGCATTTTAGAAAAATCGTAAGTTTTTCCTTTAATTATTACTCTATAAATTTTATTAAAATCATCTAATACAATAAATTTGCCTTTTGTTTCTTTCGCAAACATCTGTGCAATTTTTTGAGTATTTCCATCCGTAACAAAATCCATGTCTTCTGAGATTTTATTTAGTAATAAATCCCTGATATATCCTCCGACAATCCAGATATTTTCTTTTGCTTTTATAGATGTTAATACTTCAATATTATTCATAAATAACCTTGCACTATCACCCCATTCCACAATCGCACAATCGCACTATTTTTATGGTATAACCGGTATCGAAGAAATCAATTTTTGTGTATAAATATCCTTCGGATTGTTTATGATTTCTTCGGAAGTACCGTATTCAACAATTTCCCCATTTTTCATTATGGCGATATTATCTGAAATCGCTGCAAGCAAATTCAAATCATGTAATATTATTATATATGATAATTTTAGTTTGTCTTTTAAATCTAAAAATATATTCATTATTTGTGCCTGAATCGATATATCAAGCGATGATACAGGTTCATCTGCTATTATAATTTCCGGTTCAGACGTCAGTGCTCGGGCAATTGCTATTCTTTGTCGTTGTCCACCTGAGAATTGATGCGGATATTTATGTAATGAATCTTCTGGTAATCCTACCGATTTTAACATTTCTATTGCACGTTCGGTCTTATTGATATTGTTATCCATCGCTTCATATATAATTGTTCCAACAGATAATTTTGGATTGAGCGAGGAAAATGGATCCTGAAATATCATCTGTATTTTACGTGCAAGTTCATGCCTTGTATAATCTAAAATATTTTTATTATCTATAACAACTTCACCGGAATCAAAACTTAGAAGTCCTGAAATAATTTTTGCAAATGTTGTTTTTCCGCTGCCTGATTCTCCTGCAATACCCAAAATCTGCCCTCTTTTCAAATCTAAAGATACATTCTTAACTACGTCAATATAAATATTTCCAGGATTGAAAATGTTTCTTTCAATTTTAAAGCTTTTATTTATATTAAGCGTTTTTAAGATAATATCATTCAACATATAATTTATTGCCTATAAATACCGAATTATAAAGCTTTTTCATTACTTTTGGTTTGAGCTGAATACAAATATGATTTATCGTATCATGATATTCCATATTCTTTGATGTATCATGAATTATTAGAAAGTCATTGAAGTGAATGGCATAACTGCCTAACGCTCCGACCATTAATCTTTCAGGCGAATTTTCTGCCGGGATTTCTTGGATTATTTCTTCAAAAGTCCATTTCGGCTTAATAGAAGTAGGATTTTTTTCTTTTGCCAGTATTTTCAATACCTTTCTGCTAATTTCGCTTTTTATAAAATTTTGAACTGTTTTATCCGGAATATCAATATCAAAATGCACCTTCCCGTTTTTTATTAATTTGAATTTATTAGTTTTTGTATCAAATATCATTTTTGTGGTTAGTATGCTTAAATGTCCTTTTAACAGTCTATTTTCTTTAAGTAAATTTTTATTATTTTCAATAAGTATTTCTCTGTCTTCTTCTAACTGGGGCAGAATATCCACTTTAATAGTCTCGTAATCACCGATTACAGATTGGTTTAAATATACCTGATATCTTTTTTGATTGACTAACATTAATAATGATTTTTTTAATTCCGCTGTTTCCTGTTTAATCTCTTTTATGTAATACGGAAGCTTCAAATCAATGTATATTGATAAAAATAAAATCATTAATACTAATATTCTCAATATATTTTTTATATATTTAATAAACATATACAAATGTTTTATTCACTTTAGAAATTTGAAAAATATATTCCAAATCATCTGCACCTAAACGGATACATCCATGCGACGCCGCTCTTCCGAGTAATTCTTCGTTTTTTGTGCCGTGTATTTTATAACCAAATCCTAAATCAATCGCGTATTTGCCTATTTCACCTTCAACCTTCCGCTCCGGTGCACCGGGTAAAGGAATTTCTTTCTTTTCCTCAATAAACGCCCAGTCAGGTTTAATCCAAATGGGATCTTTAATCTTGCTTTTTAATATAAAAACACCGCGTGGTGTAAAGAATTCCCATTTCCGTCCCGTTTTTTTATCCGCTAAAACTCCGCCTTTACCTACTGAACATTTGGCTTCCCTTAATACTGTCCCCTTTTTCTTAACATATAATTTATTTTCCTTAGTATCAACTATAAAATATATTTCCCCGTTAATCAGGTCGTCTATCCTTGATGAAATTATTAAGTTCTCATTTGAAAGATTTATATTTTTTTCTATTAAATATTTATTTTTCTCAATCAATAAAACCTGTTTGTTTTTTAATTTATATGATTGCCTTGAAATACTATTTTTTTCTTTTTCAATCTGCCTTATTTCCGATGAGAGATTCAGCATCTCATTCTTGATATCTTCGGATTCTCTCCTTGCAAAATAAAAAATAAAAATATTCATTGAAGTATAAATTACAATTACAAAAAATAGAATCCAGAAGATGTTTTTTAATAAATTACTTATTGTTTTTTTCATAAAACAAATTATTCCATAGTCCAATTTTCTATTACATCGAATCTTTTTATTTTTTGCTTTGACCGTGGAATAACCGATAAAAGCGACCTGGTATAGGGATGCTTAGGATTTTTTAAAATTTCCGATGTTTTACCTTCCTCAATAATTTCGCCATTGTACATTACGGCAATCCTGCTGCAAATATCATATACTATTCCAAAATTATGTGTGATAAATATTACCGTCAAATTAAATTCTTTAATCAGCTTTTTTAATAGTTCAAGGATTTCTTTTTGTATCGTTACATCAAGTGCAGTAGTGGGTTCATCTGCAATTAGAATTTCCGGGTTAGAAGCTAATGCCTGGGCAATCATGATTCTCTGCCTCATTCCACCCGAAAGCTGGTGCGGATATGAATCCTTTATTCCATAGAAATTAGCTAACTGAACCATTTCAAAAAGTTCTTTTATTTTTTTATCCGAAAAATCCTGATGATGCACTTTTAGCGTCTCCCTTATCTGCTCGGATATTTTTATGACCGGATTTAATGAAGACAGCGGATCTTGAAAAATAATGCTGATTTTCCCGCCGCGTATAGTTTGTATTTCTTCCTTATTTAACTGAAATATATTTCTATCTCGGAAGCAAACCTCTCCGTCGGTTATCTTTGCTTCTTTAGGTAATATATTTAATATTGAAAGTCCGAGTGTCGATTTGCCGCTTCCGGATTCACCAACGATTCCAAGTGCATCATTTCTATTAAGTGAAACAGAAACATTTTTAAGGGCAGGAACTATTTTTTTACCTACTATATATTGTACTGAAAGATTTTTAATTGATAAAATTGTTTCCATATGGTTAATTAGTCCTTGGGTCAAAAACATCTCTTAATCCTTCACCTAAAAGATTCCAGCCAAGGACCGTTATTAAAATAGCAAGCCCCGGGAACAGTGAAAGCCACCATGCGATGTGAATATAATCCTTTCCACTGGTTAAAATATTTCCCCATGACGGGGTCGGTGGTTGCACACCCAGACCTAAAAATGAAAGCCCTGATTCAACCAGAATTGCAGCACCAACACCTAATATACTTGATACAATAACGGGTGATATCACATTAGGTAAAATATGCACAAAAATAATCCTTCTTTTTCTTAACCCTAATCCTTTTGCTGCAGTTATAAAATCTCTTTCTTTGATTGTTAGCGTTTCACCGCGAACTAAACGTGCAAGACCCGTCCATGAAGTTAACCCTATAACAATCATTACGTTGTAAATATTCGGCTCTAAAAAAGCTATCACCATTAAAATCAAGAAGAAGGACGGAAAGCAAAGCATAATATCTACAAACCGCATTATAATTATATCTATTTTTCCCCCGAAATAACCGGATATCAAACCGAGAAAAGTCCCTATAATTAATGAAATTGTTACCGCAATAATTCCTACCGAAATAGAAATTCTGGCACCATAAATCATTCTTGAAAAAACATCCCTACCAATTTCATCAGTTCCCAACAAATGATTGCTTGTTGGCGGCTGCAATCTTTCCAAGATATTTCCTTCAAAAGGATTATGTGTAGCAATTATTGGAGATAATGCCGCAATAATAATTAGGATAATTATTATTACTATTCCCGCTACTGCAAGTTTGTTTCTCAATAATTTTTCAATATATAATTTAAACATTTTACAATCAGCACTCAGTATACAGCTAACGTTAAAAAATAATAATTCCTTTAATCCTGTATCCTGTATCCCGTATCCTGTATCCAGAGTACTGCCTTATTTATATCTTATCCTCGGATCTACATATGCATATGCTATATCAGCAAGCAGATTCCCAATAAGCGTTAAAACAGCTACAATTGTTCCAACACACATAATAACAGGATAATCTCTTGACATTATCGCTTCGTATCCAAGACGTCCCATGCCTGGCCATGCAAATATCGTCTCAAAAATAAAAGAACCGCCTATTAAATCAGGAACAGTAAGCCCTACGATAGTAACAATCGGAATAAGCGCATTTCTCAATGCATGCTTAAATATGACCGCTTTTTCCGGCAGCCCCTTCGCCCTGGCTGTTCTAACATAATCCTGATGCAGAACTTCCAGCATTGAAGATTTTGTATATCTTGAAAGACCTGCAAGCCCGGTAAATGCTGAAACAAAAACAGGAAGAATCAAATGTTTTAAAATATCAATTGCTTTTCCAATAAATGTAAGTTCATCAAAATTTATTGAGCGAAATCCTGTAATTGGCAACCAACCCAGTTGAACACCGAATAAAATCATAAGAAGTATTGCAAGCCAAAAAGTAGGAATTGAAAAACCCAAGAAAACAGTAACGGTGGTTATCTTATCAAAAATAGTGTCTTTTTTTACGGCAGAGAAAACACCGATAGGAATCGCAATTGCAAAAATAAGGATTATAGAACAAAAATTTAAAAGGAGCGTAACAGGTAATCGTTCAGCAATCTTATCAATAACAGGCCTATCATCTTTAAATGATTTGCCGAAATCCAATTTAACCAGTCGTTTAAGCCACATTCCATACTGCACATATACAGGCTTATCAAGCCCGTAAAGAGCAACAAGCCGATGCTTTGCTTCGGCTGTAATTTTCTGGTTCATATCGGTTAAAATATCGGTTGGTTTACCCGGCGAAAGATGCATAACAAGAAATGTTATAACAGTTATACCGAAAAAAACCGGAATTGTAAGTAACAATCTTCTAAAAATATAGTTTTTCATTTTAATAGATTCTATTCATATTTTCTTTGTTCGTATGGTACATACCACTCGCGGAAGTTCCAGCCCATACCTACGGGCGCAACCTCAGGTCCTACAAATCTCTTATGTACCACAGGTAACGCATCGGGAATGTATAAAAATGTGTATGGCTGCTCATCAGCAAGTATTTCATGCATTCTTTGATATATTTTTTGCCTTTTCTTCTCATCAAATATTCGCCGTCCCTGTTCCAAAAGCCCATCAATTTCTTTATTATTATAGGATACAAAATTATATTGCCCTTCCTTTTTTTGTGATGAATGCCAAAGCGAATATTGATCCGGATCACGAGATAGATTCCATCCCAGGATAACTGCATCAAAATTCTTTTTATCCACATATTGATGTATAAACGTAGACCATTCCAGAATCCTGATATTAATTTTTATACCCACCTTTTTAAGATGTTCCTGTATGAGTTCACAAGCTATGGCTCGCGATTTATTTCCCTGATTGGTTATTAATGTAAATTCAAATTTTCTGCCGTCTTTATCCAGCCAACCGTCTTTATTATAATCACTCCATCCATATTTTTTAAATATTTTTTTTGCTTTTTCTATGTTATATTCGTAATCTTTGACTTCGGGATTATATGCCCAGGATGTCGGCGGAAAAGGACCTGTTGCAGGAACACCGTAACCGAGTAAAATACCGTTAATAATCTCCTTTTTGTTTATTGAGTAAGCAATTGCTTTTCTTATCTCTTTTTCTTTAAAAAGCGGATTCAAAAGATTATATCCAAGGTAAGTAAAACCGAATGAAGGATATTTGAATTTATTATAGTTTTTGAAGTAATTCTTATATGCATTATACTGATCCGGCGTAAGAGTCATGGCGTCAATAGTTTCATTTCGCAATTCCAGAAATTGGACCGATTGATCAGGAATAATTCTATAAATATATTTTAAAAGATATGGTCTTCCTTCAAAATAATCCGGATTTGCCTCAAGAACTATTTTTTCATCGGTTTTCCATTCGGAAAATTTATAAGGTCCGGTTCCGATTGGTTTTCTATTTGCAGGATGGGTGTTAAAATCACCGTCTTTGAATATATGTTTCGGGATTATTCCCATTCCCCAGGAAATAAGTCCAGGTGAAAAAGGTTCTTTATAGGTGATATTTATTTTATAAGGATTGATTATTTGAAATTCTTTTACAATTTCAAAATCTGATGAATAAGGTGTTTTTACTTTTGGATCTATTAATCTTTTATAAGTAAACTCCACATCTTCCGCAGTGAACGGTTTACCGTCATGCCATTTAACGTTCTTTCTTAATTTAAATATAATAACTTTTCCGTTATCGGAAACATTCCATGACTCCGCTAAATCACCCACTATTTTTATATCTTTATCATACTTTACAAGTCCGTTGAATATCAGTCCGTTTATTTCACCTGAAGACGAATCTGACGCCAGAATCGGATTGAGATAACTTGCATCACCGATAGACGAGTCTACGTAATAATCACCATAATTACCTTCTTTTCCTATAGACTTTACTGATTCGGATTTTTTACATCCCACAAAAAATATTAAAAAAACTAATAGGTATTGAATCCGAACTTGCATTTATTCCTACCTTCTTTAAATGGGGATAGGTCTTGCTTTTTGACATTTCTTACTTCTTTTGAATTTAGGCATTAAAAAATGTACCTTCTTATTTCAAAATTAGTGTTGTTGTTTTTTCAGGACTATAATATTTCTTAAAAACTTCCTTTATATCTGAAACGGTTACTTGCTCCACTTCTTCAAGATATTTTTTGTCATAATTATAATTTTTATCCATAACCTCCCAAAAACCGTTCCACCAAGATTGTCTTTGCATTGTTCTATGGTCTATTAAATATGTGCCTTTTAAATATTCTTTTGCATTTTTTAATTCCTCATCGCTAACTTCAGAAATCTTGTTCATTTCTTCGTTTAATTTCTTTTCAACAATATCAATATTTTCCTTGGATGTGCCTGCATACATTATTAGTCCGCTTATTATTTTCCTTGAAGGATAAAATGAACTTGATTCATATACCAATCCGCTTTCTTCCCGCAATGCATTAAATAGTCTTGAACCCATGCCGCTTCCTATGATAGTGTTTATGAGCTTGAAAATTGCGTACTCCTGCTTACTGATGTCAGGAGCAAGAAATCCAATAAATATATATGCCTGCTGAAATTTGCTCGGATGTATTTCTCTTATCGGTTTAGTTTGCAATTTTTTGTTATAAGAAATGTTTTCCGAAACCACTTCTTCTGCTCCTATGATTTTTACATTTTTAAAATATTTTTCAACAATCTTTTTAGCTCTTTCGTAATTTATATCTCCGTTGATACTTAAAATCATATTTTCCGGTCTAAAATTTTTTCTATAAATATCCGAAATCTGAACAACAGTAAGGGATGATACCGTTGCTTCATATCCGCTTACGGGTATATGATAGGGATACTTTTTAAAAATAAGTTCGTTAAATTTATCATATGCAACTTCAAATATATGATCCATTTTAGATTTAATTCCCGCTATTGTTTTAACCTTTTCTTTTTCAAATTCTTCTTCCGGAAATGTCGGATTATTCACAATATCGGCAAAAATTTCAAATGCTGAATCAAAATTTTCAGAAAGTACCATAAGCGAAACCTCTATGTAATCATTCGCACAGCTTGCTGATATTGTTGCACCGAGAGATTCAGCTTCTTCAGCTATTTTTTCAGAATTACGGTTTATCGTGCCCCTTGGTAATACTTGAGTCATTAAACTTGTGACACCAGCTTCTTCATTTTTTTCGTTTACAGCACCGCCTTTAATAAACAAATTGACGCTAGCCAAACCCACTCCAGTCTTTTCCTGATGAATGAATACAAAACCATTTTCAAACTGCTCTTTATGGATTTGACAATATAAATAGTTAATAGTTAATAGTTCATAGTTTATAGCAACAATAAAAACTAAAAACCAAAACAAATTGTTTTTTCTCTGAATCCTGTGTGCTGTATACTGTATCCTGTTTTTATTCATGGCGTCATTATAACCGTTGGCATATTAGGAAATACCAAGTACTTTGAAATTACTTTTTTTATATCTTTTGCTTTTACCTCTTTAACTTTACTGACATAATCTTCTGATATTGCTCCATTGCCCAATACCATATAAAAACCTAATTCTCCCGCTCTACCATCCGGAGTTTGTCTCTCATACAACTTATCCCGTAAAAGAAGTGTTTTTGCTCTGTTTAGTTCTTCTTCGGAAACCAGATTAATCGATAAATCCAATAATTCGAGTAAAATTCTATTAGATAATTCGGGCGCTTTTTCAGGATCGCATACCCCGTAAACATTAAATAATCCCGGACCTTTTTTGCTAGAAAAAGAACATGATACGCTTAAAGCAAGTTTTGATTGTTCAACAAGTCTTTTGTTAAGGCGGCACGCCCTGCCTGCTCCAAGTATATATGATGCTAAATCCAACGAATATTGCTCATCGCTATTTATTGATGCAGCCGGGAATCCCATTATTACATATCCTTGTGCTACATCCCTTTTGATTATTTTTTTTGCATGTTCTTTTTTGTATTTTGGCCTGTACATTAACAACTTGTTTTTTGGCTTTTTGCCTTTTTGTAATCCGCCAAAATATTTTTCCACTAACTCCAATACTTTATCTCTGTCAAAATTACCGGTAACTACAACAAAAATATTATTTGATGTATAAAATTTATTATGAAATGCCAATAAATCAACCCTTTTTAAACCTAAGATTATATCTTCGTTGCCTATAACACGACTTGCGTATGGGGACTCACGATAAACCTGTGAATAAAATTCTTCAAATAGTTGCGACTGTGGATTATCATCTTTCCTTTTTATCTCTTCAATAACTACCTGCCGTTCTTTTTCCACTTCTTGTTCAGGAAATTCAGGATTTAAGACAACATCACTTAAAATTTCAAGGGCTTTAAGCGAATTACTGCTGGTTATAAGTGTATAGAAAAACGTATAATCTTTTGATGTGGCAGCATTAATTATTCCACCATATTTTTCTATTTCGGGCGCTATTTCTTTTTGTGTTTTAGTTTTAGTTCCCTTAAATATCGTGTGTTCTATGAAATGAGAGATTCCCGAATTGGTTTCATCTTCGTCAACGGAACCTACAGAAATCCATATTTGTATGGCTGTAAGCAAAGAAGACGGATCTAAATCCAAAATAACGTTTATACCATTTTTTAGTTTTGTATTTTCCGATTGTCTCACCGGACCGCTATCCGGCGGATTAGCGAAGGTGGGCGAAATTGAGAAAGACAATGCAACCAGTATGAAGGATACATATAATAACTTCTTTTTTAAAATCATTTTTTATCTATAATTCGCCTATTTGAACATCAATACAACAATCTAAAGACAAATTTTGTAAAGTTATGTCTTATTTTTTCTTTTTATTTTTCGCCTTTTTTGTGTTTTTAGCTTTTACTGTTTTCTTTTTTTCCTTTGAAACTATTTTTTTGGGTGTTTTAATCTTTGCTTTCTTCATTTCTGCTTCAATAATTTCAATTGCCTTTTTCGCTTTAGTTGTTTCGGCAGCAACAAAAACAACAACATCTTTTTTCTTACAGTCAAAAGCTTTTTCTATTTTAACTTTTTCATCTTTGGTTAATCCGTAATGCGGAAGTTCGTCTGTGGACATAAACCCCGGTATTTTCGCACCTTTTGTAATCTTTTCCTGCAAATTATCCGAATATTTTACGTCTTTTACCAATAATCCTGCCTTTCCTTCTATTTTTATCCCCAGCACAATACTTCCAGAAGATATAAGATTTTTAATGATGTGCGAATTTGTTTTTTGAAATATTTTTGTAATATCTTTTATCATCTTTCCTCCCGAAGGTCTCGCCAACGTCTCCTTGTCCGCCGAAGATGTGTCAACAATATGGCGAACAGCCATGATTATTGATGACACGTTTATCGAAGGCGGAAGTGGCGGGCTACCTTATAATCTATTGCCTGTCATACCCGTACAAAACTTGTCCTCACGAAAGTGGGGACGGGTATCCAGAAGATTCTATGGATTCCCGATTGAAGAATTCGGGAATGACGATGAGTCCGTCACCTTGTTCCTGCTACATAATATTTAATAGAGATTCTTATATTGCAGTACTGACCAAAGTTTCCGTTGTCGCAACACCTGAATTAGCGCGAATTTTGTGCACTACCAGTGATGTCAGTTCCTGAATACTGCTTGCTTCAACATCAATAACCAAATCCCATCTGCCAAGCACCGCACTTATATGAGTAATACCTCTTATATTTTTCAGCTTATTTAATGTTTGTTTCTCCTTACCTACAACAAGACGAACAAGGACAAGACCCGAAGCCATCGCCATTTAAATTCACCTCCTTGATTATAGGGATCAGCGTATAGCGTATGGAGGAAGTTGTTGATGTTGCACCCTTCCGCCAATAATCTCTATCCGCTAACCTCTGCCTTAATACCTATATCTACTACATAAATCTTTCCTGAATTCTTCTTTCCTTCGTTTTTTAGCAATCCCTTCTTGATAGCTGCCATCGTAACAGTAGCATTTGCTTTTACAACAGCACCTAAACTCAATCCCGTATCAGCATCAATGCCAGACGGAACATCAATTGATACAACAGGTTTTTTTAACGAATTTATTTTTTTTATTATTTCTTTGTATGTTTCTCTTAATTCACCACTGGTGCCTGTCCCAAGCAACGCATCAATAATTAAATCTGCGCGCAATTTTCCTTTTATATTTGATATTTTATTTACTGGTATTTTAATCCTTTTTACTATTTTAAGGTTTATTCGTGCGTCACCGGAATATTTATATTCATCATGAACCACAAAAACTTTTACTTTTACGTTGTTATTATAAAGGTGCCTGGCAACAACAAAACCATCGCCACCGTTATTTCCGCCACCACAAAATATTGATACACTTTTAGGTTTAAACTCTCTTAAAATTATATCCGCCACATTTTTTCCTGCATTTTCCATCAGCACGATAGATGGAATTAAAAAAACTTTCGTGGCCTTTTTGTCAAAATTCCGTACTGTTGATACCGTAACTATTTTGCTTCTCTTAATATTTTGGCGCATATTTCGGGTAAAAGCGGCTGAATATGAAATCCGGAGCCCCATTCAAAACCTGTTATCTCGCTAATCTGAGGATATATTTCTATATGCCAATGATAATCGTCTCTAATAGTTTTCCAATAACCCTGCCTGGGTCTTAAATATGGAATAGTATGAAGTATATAATTAAGCGGCGGGTCATTTAGAACTGAGGCAATTTTACATAAAGAAACTTTCATTATTTGTGCAAAATTCCTTAATGAGGATTCGTTTTCCGAACAATAATCGGCATTATGATTTTTTGGCATAATTGTTATTTCGAAAGGAACCTTGGTTGCAAAAGGAACAAACGCAATATAATCAGGATTTTCTTCTATTATACGTTTTTTATCTCTTTGTTCCTGTCTGATAATATCACAAAACAGACATCTTTCCTTATAATCAAAATAATCCCTTGCAGATAACAACTCGTCTTTTATTGCTTTAGGTGTAAGCGGCAACGCAGCCAATTGAGAATGCGTATGCCCATATCTGAATATAGATTTCGGCCTTTGATTCTTAAATATCAAAACATATTTCAAACGTTCATCATTATTTAAATCCCTAATTCTGGTTTGATAAATTTTGAATACCAGCAAAATCTGTTCAATTGAAAGTTCACAAATATTTTTTATATGTTGAGGCGATTCAACAATAAGTTCGTGCGCACCAATATTATTCATCAAATCATATATTCCGTGACCTACCTTGCCCATTTCCCCTTCAATTTTAAAAACGGCAGATTTAGAAGGAACCACTCTAACCTGCCAACCAGGCATATTGGGACGCGTATCATATTTTCTTATTGAATATATTTCCGGTAGCGTTTGTGCTTCATTACCTTCACAAAAAAAACATTCTCCCACTTCCTGTTTAGTTTTAAGATTCAATGCTTCAAAAAATTCTTTCTCGCTTTGAGTCCCGGTAATAATCCACTTCTTAGATATTAAATCTTTGCGTAGTTCAGACATATTATCCTCTTATCTTTCACTAAAATTATATATTTTTTTATTGCCACTGTCAACCTTGCCTTACCGCCCATCCCACTATCCCACTATATTATTTGTTAGCCTCAATATGCGCCAATCGTGTTGGTTCAGGAATCCTGTATTTCGTAAGACATTTAAATATAATATCGGAACTTATTTTCAATCCTATTCTATGCCCTTGTGAGATAAATATCGGCTTTGTATATTTTTTGGAACGCATGCAAGTTCCGATTAGCGTACCTACCTCGTCTTTTAAAAAGGTATATGCACCCTTCAAACCAGGCGGCGGTTCTTCATATTCCCCGTATAAAAGCGATTTTGCGCAACCTATTGAAGGCTTGTCAATAATAACACCCAGATGCGATGCGATACCTATGCCTCTCGGATGAGCAATACCCTGCCCGTCAAAAATGAAAACATCAGGTTCAATTTTCATTTTTCTTATCGCATCTAACAATGGCGGCCCTTCCCTGAACGAAAGATACCCGGGGATATAAGGAAAGAAAAACTTCCCTTTGTATTCTATCTTTACTTTCTCCAAAATTTTCAGATTATCCAGATTTAGAACAACTATTGTCACATAAATTTCCGATTCATCTTTCCTATATGAAATATCGCAGCCTGCAACCGTTTTAATTTGTGAAATATCTTCAAAATCGCTTTTTAGAATAATCCTTTTAGAAATATCCTGTTGAATAATTTTAGCTTCTTTAATATCAATAGGGATTTCAAATTTATTTTTTATCTTCATAATTCCTGGCACCATCCGTTTGTCAGATTTAATTTATCTACGATTTCTAAAACATCAGAATATTCTTTCACTGTTATTTTTCTATCTAATTCAACATATTTGCCTGATTTATTCGCTGGATGATACTGAGCCATAACCGAAACATATGTTTCAGATGATATTTCATCGGCAATGAACTTAAAAACCTTCTTGGAACCCGAAATATTTTTAGGTAAGACCAAATGCCTAATTAACAATCCTTTTATGGCAACACCGTCTTTTATTTTCAAATTTCCAACCTGTCTGTACATCTCTTTTAACGAAAGTTTATTTATTTTCCAATAATCTGAAACATTAGAATATTTTTCTGCCATTTTACTATTCGAATATTTTGCGTCGGGCATATAAATATCAACTATGCCCTCAAGCAGCTTTAATGTGCCGACAGAATCATAACCGCTTGAATTATAAACAATAGGAATTGTTAATCCTTTTTTCCTTGCTAATAATATCGCTTCAATAATCTGAGGAACTACATGGCTCGGTGTAACAAGATTTATATTATGTGCTTTTTGGCTTTGCAAAGAGCACATCCGTTCGGACAACTTTTCTATTGTAACTTCATTTCCGTTATTTAATTGGCTTATAGGATAATTCTGGCAAAAAACACATTTCAAATTGCATCCTGCAAAAAAAATAGTTCCTGAACCGTTAACTCCTGAAATCGGCGATTCCTCGCCGAAGTGAAGATTATACGCTGATACTTTCGGATTTTTTCCAATTCCACAAAAACCTAATTCATTGTTTAGACGATTAACTCTGCAGTTTCTCGGACATAAAGAACACTTTTTAAGAAGTGCTAAATAATCCGTCATATTAGAAGAGAAATAATTCCTATTATGGAAAGAATTAAAATAATAAATACCAACGAAGTAAATACTATTAAAGGCGACATCATAACTACTAATACTTTAGACAAAGATATGTCATATAGCATTTTTAACGAAATAACTACTAAATAATCTATCCAAAACAAAGCAACAATCACTGAAAAATATAAAAACCAAATACCTACAAATTTGCTTATTATGGAGGCAGGCATAAGTATAGTTAGCGGTAATAAGGAATAGTTTAAAAGAGAATAAAGCGTAATAACGTTTCCGTCGCCTTTTAACAATTCTGCGACAAAATGAAACCAGCAGGCGGTAATAACAACAAAAACTAAAACAAATAATATTGAAAATATCAGCTGAAATATCAATGAATGGCTGCCCAAATTAAATGAAACCAAATTAGAAACAACTAAACTCAAAGTTGCGATTATAAAAATGATAAAAGATAACAATACAGGTTTTTCAACAATAATCACTTCTATTGCTTCTTTCGGATTATCTATTAACGATAAAATTAGTTCTAATTTTTCTGACACAATACAATTCCGAGATTCAGGATTAGTTTTTAGTTCATCGTTTATAGTTCACAGTTTAACTACTACTTTTTTCTATGAACTACGAACTCCGCCATCCGCCATCCGTCGGCTGACGGAGCGGAGGTGGATTACTATTAACTTTTCCCTATCCGCTTACCTCTATATGCAATACGCTATACGATGCCCTTATTCCAGCATATACTCAAACCTTATTTTAGTATCTGGCAATATTTTCGAAAAAGCCTTTTCTTCAAAACCTGAAGGGATAAAATCAAAAATTCTGTCCCACTGATCATAATCGGTCATAATCTTATAATTATCTCCCAAATTCGCCAGTTTCTTGGCCAAATCTACTGCTACGTCCAATCCACCGATTTCATCAATAAGCCCGACTTCCTTTGCCTGTGAACCTGTAAAAATCCTGCCATCAGCCAGCTCACGCGCCTTTGATTCTTCAAGTTTCCTTCCCGTAATAACCGCACTCAAAAACTGTTCGTATGCATCATTAATGAGGTCCTGTAATATTTTTCGCTCTTCCGAAGTCATCTCCCTTGCAAAACTTCCTATATCCTTATGTTTTCCGGATTTTATTGTCTCAATTTTTACACCAATTTTTTTCATTAATTCCGAAAAATTACCTGTCTCTAATATTACTCCTATTGAACCAGTAAGTGTCCCTGGATTTGCGACTATTTTATCACATCCGACAGCGAGATAATAACCTCCCGATGCCGCTACATCACCAAAAGATGCCACAATAACCTTATTTTTCTTTCTTAACTTCAAAAGAGCGGAATAAATCTCCTGAACAGCGCCTACGCTGCCGCCCGGAGAATTTATCCTTAAAACAACCGCCTTGACAGTATTATTATCCTCTAATTTCTTTAATCTTTTAACTATCCTGTCAGAATCCTTTGAAAACGGATCTGAGTTCATCGTTGTCCTTATCGCACCATAAACATTTACTATTGCAATTTTATCTTGTGAAATTTTCAATGACGTCTTTTTATATTTTTCCCGTGTAGGTTGTATAATTATTATCCACAGCCCCAAAATTACTGACAAAAAAAACAAAATTACTAAAATTTTTGATAAATTATTTTTTTCCATATTTTTTCACTTCCGACATTATTTTCTTGGTTTCAATTTTTATTTGCTCGTAATCAACCTTGTATCTCCCGCATATCTTTTTGAAAGTTTCCCCGTTGTTTCTTTTTTTAACAATATCATCGACCGATTTTTCCGCTTTTTTTGATATTAAAATAACCTTCACTAACTCGCTATAGCCAAGCCCTTTATTCTTATAAATCTGAAGGCTTTCCGCACTCATCTGCCAGTATGTGGCAGCTTCAATAAGATTCCTGCAAAAAGGCTCAACGATTATCGGTTTTGGCTTCTTTTTTTTATCAGCTTCCTCTTTCTCTTTAAATCTATCTTCATCAAAATTATTAAAAGGATTATTCGGATTTGCCGGAAATTGTGCAAACAAAAACGAAGAAGAAAAAAGAACTAATAAACTAAATACCACTACTATTCTGTACCTGACTATTCTTATGAAAATGAGAAATGCGGAATTCAATGGTTTTTGACTGTCATTCCTGCGGTTCATCAGCAGGAATCCAAGCAAATGTCTAGATTCCCACTGGAGTTTACCCCATATGTTTTTACGGGGTGGGAATGACAAAATAGGAACAACAACTTTATCTAACCGTAACATATTTAAAAAATGAAGCATTTTTCTCATCATAAAACACCTGTACCGCAATCATATTCTTTAAATCCTTTTCCCAAGCGGGTGTTTTAACTATCGCTCTAAAACTCACAGAAACGATTTGATTCGGTGCAAGTTCATTTATATACTTTTTCTTATCGCCGAGTATCGTTCCATCTATTAGATGCAATTTTATTGAAATATTTTTTTGTTTTTTATTAGAAATATTTTTTATTTCTATTGGTATTGAAAACTCTTCTCCTATCTTCAATTTTGAATCTATACCGATTTCCGCAGAAACAGGCAAAATCCCGTTTAAACGTCTCATCTCAGAAATTGCGGCACCGCCCGCAATAAGCCATTCCTCAGTTGAATAAGGTTTTATCCGTCCCCATAACGCTCTTGCCAAATCATGTATAAAAATACTATCTGCTATTTTATCATTATATATATTTTTAGTCGCATGAACAAACCGATTATAAAACTCTTCGGGACCGGGCGGATTCAATATCCTCTGGTGCAACGGCCAATCAACAACATTGCCCAATACGAGATTCGCTTCGTCCTTTTTAATATAATTATGCCACTCATCTACCAACATATCAAACTGCTCTCTCGTTGCCTCATACAGCATCAAAGCATCTATATCAGCACCAGCATCTGAAAACATTACAGGATCCTGTCCATGCTGCCATCCCTTCTCCCAAGTCAAAGTAAAAACCCACAACGGTTTCTTTAATTTTACTTTTGTCGTAATCCTCTTGATTATTTTTGAAACCTTATGTGCCCGCCACCAGTTCCACTGGTCAATCAAACACATATTGCGTCTTGAAACCTTTTCATTTGCCAGCCAGCCCATTCTTCTTGTACTATTATATTTTCCCCATCCTTCAGGCACTTTTACATTCATATCTTCAACAAATTCATCTACTAATTCATATCCACCAAGCGCATTCCTAATATAATCCAATCCGATAAAATCAACTTCAGGAATATTATTAAGAATCTCAACAAGTTTTATAATATCAGATACTCGTTTCTCGTCAGCTAAAGAAATAGCCCTGGTTTCAACCGGTCCGCCTTTTTCGGAATTATATTCATATGCATATCTATAATTTTTATATTTATATTCTCCAAATGTAAGAAAAGAAATAATATATGCCCCGAATTTCAAACCGCGACTATGCGCCTCTTTCCCCATTTCAGGAAGTTTTGAAAAATTCCTTTCCACCCACGGAAAATGCTCATCAGGTTTTTTACCCTCTGCTTTTGTCTGTCCTATAAGATACCAGAAAGCATCTGCTCCGATAAATTTTGTCCACTCAAACAATCCTTTCCAGTCGGTTTCTTGCTTATCCGGACCTTTCATCTTCATTTTTGAAAGTGTTGCCGTATTTTCAAATGTTAAAACTGAAAATCCTTTTTGAAAATGTTTTTTTGATTTTCTTCTTTTAATAATAAACTGTTCGGTCTTATATCTTATATTTTTTGTAACCAAAGGTTCGGCACGATACTTACCGTCAACTGCATTCCAGGGACACGGCCATTTACCCTCCCAAATCTTTTTTTTACTATTATATGTTAAAGGTATTTTAATCAGAGCACCAATAGTAATTATTTTATTATTATCTTTAAAAACATTTACGTAAAAAGGTTCATTTTTATAAATCTCTATCAACTTTTTATTTTTAATCTTTGCGTTTAATTTAATAAATTCCCAATGATAATATTCTTCTTTTTCTGTTAACAGAAAAACATCGGTTCTCATATATTTTATCATCCGGTAAATACCGAAACCAATCAAAAATAAAACTATAATTACTGCTAAAATTGTAATAATTCTCTTCATAAACAAAGATTACGATGATTAAAAGAAGCGATTACGGTGATTAAGAAACATTTGCAGTAATTAAAGAGGTTTAATCTGTGTAATCTGATTTAAAATCTGTGTAATCATTATACTGATAATTTTATTATTATACCAAAAAACAAAATTATTACAATAAAAAAAGCAGAGCATCGCTCTGCTGCTACCTTTAACTAATCCCTAATCTCTAACCTCTATACGCTAACCCCTATCTCTTTACCCTTTCACCTTTTTTCCAGCCTGTCCCTGTTTTATGGGGATTACTCATTACCTTTTACTCGTTCTTTTTAATCTTATAGTAGGTCGCCTTGCCTTTGCCAAAACGCTTAATGTATCCCAGATTTATCATTTTATTAAAATCAAGGGCGCGGGTAGGCCTGGCACGATCAGTTATGTGAGCGTATTCCCGATCAGTAATAAATCCCTTCTTTTCTATATAAGCAAGCATCGCCTTATGATATTCTTTTAATTCGGTAGACGGCTTGATTACTGCATCATCCAGCGCCTTGGAAACCCGGTAAAGTTCATCCAAAATCCCTTCTGCAAAATATTCCAACCACGCGGTAAAATCCAATGTTTCCGCGATATCATAATAGTTTCCTGTCACTCCGACATTCTGGAAATACCGTGTTACATTCCTATTGTAATAATTCTCAAAACTGAACAAGTTAAAAGTATTCAGCCCCATACCGGCCAAAAGCACCTTTGTTGCAAGACGCACTGTCCTTCCGTTTCCATCGATAAACGGATGTATAATCACGAATTGTTTATGAAAAATACCAGCAAGCACAATTGGATCAATTTTTGAAACGTTTTGCTTCACATAATCAATTAACTCATTCATAAGCAACGGTACATCTCCATGATCCGGGGGGAAATATATTGTCTTTCGCTGGCGGGGATCATTGACAAAAACGGGCTCTTCGCGCAATGCTCCGCACTTTCCCTTTGAAAGCAAGCCACTCACAACAATTTCATGAATATGGAGTATCAACGGCAGGCTCATCGACAATGCTTTTCGCTTTTCTATCTGTTTATTAAGCATTACAAGTGCATCATTGTAATTCACGACTTCTTTCTGGCTGTCCGTGACATTCTTCGGCAGGTTCTTTAGTATCTGTTTTACGGCGGTTAGCGGAAGAGGATTGCCCTCGATACTTGTGGATGAAAAAGCGGATATTTCCCTTGCGTGCCTCTCAAATTCCGCCAGAACAACTTCCGGGAACCGTCGCGTATTTAGAATCGCTATTTCGGCAGATATTTTTTTAATAAAATCGAGCAGTTTTGAGGTTACGGAATATATCGGGTCAAATGAAATTGATTTATTTTTCATTAGACATATTATAGACAATTAATAGACGATTGTCAAGTGTATGATTTGTTGCGGTAGTGTCAAGTATTTTGTGTAAGTTTAGAAAAATTTTTAATTAAGGGCTTACCCTCCCACAATTTATTCTGTCTTGTTAATATCGCAAATATGATTCTTTCGACTGACGCCCTGTTATTAAAACAACTCATCGGTCTAGTTCTGCGTCGTACTTCACGAAATACACGTTCAATTATATTTGTCGTCCTTAATTTTATTCTTAACGGTTCCGGTTGTTCGTAGAAATTTAGTAATTCTTCTAAATCGTCTTCTATACACTTCACTGCTTCCGGTTCCATTACTTTCCACTTCGCTGACCATTTCTTAAACACATACACTGCATCGTCATAATTTGCTTGACTGTATATGCCCCGTGCCTCATTTACACAGACATCACGCAGTCGTTTTGGAAGTTTGTTAGAAACATTGCGTAACTTGTGCGCCCAACATCGCTGGACTTTTACTTGCGGATATACATAGTCCAAAGCATTCCTTAAACCCTTATTGCCATCTATCGTTGCTAATCTCAAATGCTCACCTTTTAATCCGCGGTGATACATCCTATTAAGAAACTTTACCCACGCATTTTCACTCTCGCCGTGTCCAGCCAACTCAAAATCTATCAACTCACGACTGCCGTCTTTTTTTATCCCATAACATACAAGCACTACTCTACGCCTTTTGTGTATGGGACTTTTCGTATTTAAATATATGCCGTCCAATATCAAATACAGGTAATCATCGTTTAAGCGTCGATTGTGATATATGGCTACATATCGATTTAACCGCTTTGCTATCTTCGTTACTGTCGTCGCTGATATATTACCCTTACCACCTATTAATGACTCTAATACCTCATCCACTCTACGCGTTGAAACACCAGCAAGGAACATATTCAAGACTTGTTCATCTATTTCAGTGCTTCTTCGCTTATACTTCGGCAATACCGTTGACTCTATTCCGCCTTCGCGGACTCGCGGTACTTTTATGTTCTGAATATATCCGTAACTCGTTAGTAAATTTCGCCGGTAACTCCCATTACGGTATGTACTCCTTACATAATTGTGCTGCCACCTATCGCTTCCTATTAAATCATTTACTTCTATTTCCATTCCGCTTTCAAGCAACCGACGAACCATCTCCATTACTCTCGGTCGGATATCTCCTAAAAAATCATCCTTTACATCCGCCCACTTCTCCCATTCTTCTCTCTCCAAGCCCTTGACTTTTTCTAAGTCCTTTGCTAATATCAGCATTGGGTTACCCTCCTTTAATAATATTGGTCTATTATTATGAGGATAGCCCTTTTTTATTCTTTTTTCAATACTTGAACCTACAGGTTCAAGTAAACTTACACAACTTATTTTACATTATCATTTGTTGCCGGCAACAAAATCTTGGAAACAAATTCCGGAAACACATTCGGCTTCGCTCTGCAGATACTAAAACTTAATAACTTTCACCTCAATTTTAACTTTTAATTTTAACTTGCCTTTATATTTTATCTATTCACATACGGGCTTGGCGGGATTTTTGCTCTCATTTTCTTAATATCATAAATCAGAATATTCGGTTCCTTTTTGTAAACACCATTCTCATCAAACGGTATTCCATTTGCAAATTCTTGCTGTATCCCGTTATTTTCCACCAATTTTTTGCCTTTATCTACCGCTTTCTCAAAATCTTCACCGAATACGTTCGTCTCAAGCAAATTACATATCTCTCTACCTTCGCCGTTCACTTTCCAGCCGACTGCTACATGCTCATCCTTAGTAAATATCGCAAGTATCGGCTCTATCTCTATGCTTTCTAATAAACTTGCAAACAATACCGCAAGCTCTATACAATTACCTTTGTTTTTTAACGTATCATACGGAAATTTTATCCGTTGCGAATTCCTATACGCTATCGGCTGGTTTATATACATCATCTTGTAATCATCCTTTAATGTATCATATATCAGTTTTATCTGCGACATATAATCCTTATCTTTTTCTTCCAACGAACGGTAATCCCGCTCTATTTTAGAAAAAACGTTCGGTGGTTGGAATCCCACAATCTTTACCGGCGGTTCCAATGCTGCCCCCTTATCGCTCGCCTTTGAAATTACATCGCCTAAACTCCTGTCATTAAACGTCACCCATGATGCAAGCGTATCCATAAGATTATAAGTTTCATCTTTTGCATCGGTTGTCTGGGGTGAAAATTGGTCATACGGTAAAAAAACTGCCGGATATGAATCCCTTAAAATAGATATCATTTTATCTTTTTTTGTAATCTGGCTAACTTCAACAAAAATAGCACTTGGTGTCGGTATAACCTCTATAACCCTTATATCATCCTGTGTAAGTGTCGGAATAAAATCAAAGTTGCCGGTTTGTTTCCCAGGAACAACCACTTCTTTGTATTCTTCCTTATCCTTAACACCTAAACGATAGGAAATCCTGAACTTGGATTCTTTATTCGTATTATTTTTAATTTTTACGCTTATCACCGATATATTTCTGTTACTGAACAAATTATAAATACCCGCAGGTATTTCTTTCATAGTATTTACTGCAACTTCATAATCTTTAATCTTTAATTTTGAATCCTCTGGAACATTACTACCGAATCTATAGGTAAAAGTTGCTCTGTGACTCAGTCCTAAATCGTGATTTAGGATTGCATAATCCACCTGATAATTTTTATCTGACAGGCCTAATCCATAAGTCACATCTCTATTGTCATATCCTGCCCTGAATTTCAATAACTTTCTGTAATACCATTCAATCCCTGAATGCAACTTTGTCGCGTAATTCGATGTACTTTCGATATCCGCTGAGATAATCAAATTTTTATTAAGCAATTTTGCCGCCACTCCTAATTTCGCTGTAATCGGAACAACATAATTACCACCACCACTACGTTTAAAAGTTGTTTTAACAACGTTTTGCATGTTTAATCCGGCATCAAGAAAATCAAATACGGAATACAAAGCGGAAATATTCACCCCGCTCCACACTTTATTTTGTCCGGCAAACCGTTTATTTACCACTTTTATACTCTTTCCAACTGCTAATTTTTTATTAACTAAATATGAATTTGAAGCAATTAATGCAAAACTCTGGTCGTTTATTGTGCTTCCCGGGACATTATTTTCATCGCGTTCAACTATGCCGCCGGTATACTGCTGCGCTATTGCCAATCCATAAACCATATCTTTATTCCAAAATCTCCACGGCTTGGCAAACCCGATATTGTCGTAACGGGTATCCTCAAATAAAGAAATATGTGTCAACGATATTTCGATATAATTCAACCTTGAAAGTCCTGCGGGATTCCAGTATAGTGCGGACACATCATCGGCAACAGCAACGAAACTTCGTCCCATCCCTAATGCTCTCGCACCGATACCCATATCCAGAAAATATCCGGGCATTCCTCCTGTTTCTCCAGCCGAATAAATCCTTGAATAAGGTATTAAACAAAATGTATTTAAAAATAATATAAAAACTAATATTTTTTTCATATATTTAGCAACCGATTACACAGATTTTTAAGAGCGATTACACAGATAAGTGGTTGGTGAAGTATCTGTGTGAATCTGGCTTTATAATCTGTGTTTATCATGTTTTTTATATTCAACTTATCTCACCCCGATTTTAGTTTTCAATTTCTCGCCGTTACATTCAACTATACAAATATATGCACCTATATCTACCACTTTTCCGATACCATTTTTCCCATCCCAGAAAACTTCGTTCGGGCCTTCCATCGCCCCGGATGCACCGGCAGGTATTTCCTTCTGTAATACCAAGTTACCGTTCAAATCATATATATTTATTTTTACATATGCATTATCTTTCAGTGTGTATCTTATTTTTGTTGAATTATTTCCTGCTTTAAACGGATTGGGATAATTACTTAAATCTTCTATTGCACTTACTGAAACAGTATATTCCATTATTCTGAAAATAGTTAGATGATTAACCTGCGCTGTAACAACATTATTGATTGTGCTTACGCTTGAATCTGGAATCAATACCCAATTAGAATTACTCGTATCCCAATAAAACAACTTAAGTTTTACTTCATTTAATCCTTGTATATCTCCTGCCATATACGGGATTGTAAGCGTAATTTCCTTATTCAATTTTGTTGTTCCGTCTTCAAGCTCTATTTTTATACCTACATTGCTGCCTTTTATTTCAGTACTATTAACCATTGGGAAAGCAGAATAGTCAAGTGTTTCAATCTTAATTCTTGTTGTTTTTGATATTGTCCCTGCATGAATTCCTATACTCATACCATCATTATATGAAAACAAATAATCTGAATTTGGATAAATAGGTATATAGTCAGCTGATATATCAGGAAAATCATTTAAATCTGTTCCCACTCCGGTTGCAGATGCATTCCATATATCATATGCTTCAAAAGAATACGTGTAATCATTCCCTGCTGGAAGCAATTCTGAATATGTATATGTTTCATCAAAAGAATAATAGGGTGGATAAGATATCGGTAAATCTGATGTGATTAAACTGCTTTTTTTTGTATATGTGTATAATTTTCCATCATCATACGTATTATCATTATCTATCACTGCTGCCATTGTGAACGGACTACTCGATATTTCTTTTCCACCTTTTTTAATATGTAATTTAGGATAACCACTTGCTGGCGGATCATTATCAATATCAACGTATTTAACTCTATAAACGTATTCACTATCTGAAATTCCTTCTTCCGGGTATACTCCGCCAGAAGCATACCATAATTCACCCGTCCAACTCAAAACAGGATTATTAGTTTTATCAATATATTGAAGACTTTTACTTACCTCATCATAACAAGAAATACGAAGATTATTTTCATTGTCTATAACTAAAGACGAATTATCTCCTATATATACATTACTAACAATTTCAGCATAACTCCATGAATCCCCGTCCCATCTGACATATCTCAAGGCATCTACTCCGCCAGCTAAACCAAACGCATGTATAATATAAGGATTATTATCTTCATCAACATCTATAGAAATAGAACGCATATGATAACCACCGCCTAAAGAAACAGTCTGAGTACTCCAGGAAACACCATTCCAATTAGCATATTTTAAATAACCACCTGCAAAATCACAAGACGCATAAGCTACATGCAAGTAATTATTTTTATCAATACCCATTGACGGATACCTGACTGCATTGCTGGAAATGTAAATAATATGTGAACCCTGATCATCAAAAATTGCTGTCGGAAAATATTCTTTGTCAATCAGTTGAGTACTCCACGAATTATTTATTCTTTTTGCATATCTTAATTCACCAAAATAACTGCAATATATAACATGCGAATTATTATTGGAATCAATAGCCATGCACGTATTATATCCGGCATCATCATACGAATCAACTGTTTGGATATTCCATGAAATGCCAGTCCAGTTCGCATATTTCAGGTTACCGTTTGTAGTGTCATAATATGAAATATGCGGATATTCATTTGAATCAAGTGCTATTGATGAATATTTGCCGACATCCCCCGTAGAATCAATCGTTTGAACATTCCATGAAGCACCAGTCCAGTTCGCATATTTCAGGTTACCGTTTGTAGTGTCATAATATGAAATATGCGAATTATTGGTTGTTGTATCTATTGCAATAGATACATACTTCCCTACATCCCCCAACGAATCTACAGTTTGAATATTCCATGAAGTGCCAGTCCAGCTCGCGTACTTCAAATCTTGATTTGAACTATCATAATAAGCAACATGAGAATAGCCAACTGCGTCAATTGCCATGGAATTAAAAATTCCAACATCTCCCACTGAATCAATAGCATGAGTGCCCCACCCCGCATAAGTAATACTTGGAATAATTGTTATAAATAAAATTGACAATATTCTTCTTAAAAACGTTTTTCTTTTATGATTCATAATTGTTAGATTAATTATTTCCACTCTTGCTTAAAATAACCTTCTATTTAATTAGACGAATTAATTTTAAAAACTCTGCATCAAAAATAAAAAATATTTTTTTAAAAAAATAATTGCAGAGATTTGGAAGAATCTATTTTTTTAATAGACACTTATTTTTTCATGGTTCAATCTTCAAATATGTAATTTTTTCCAAAGTCGTTGTGCGGACCTGCTGATGGTTTAGTGGCGGGAAATCTTCAAATTCCCACTTTCTACTTTTTTATCCTTTTCGATCTACCCTTCTACCTATTTACCTATCTACCTGCCTTTTTAATAGGGACAGTGTAGATTCAAATTGC
>DMMW01000011.1:5545-20396 GCA_003452965.1 Elusimicrobiota bacterium | reverse complement strand
CTTTGGCGAAAATGCCTTGACATTTTTTTTATTTTTTATATAATATGCACAAATGGGCATATAAGCATATATAAGGAGTGATTTGTGGATAATTATATTGATGTTTTTAGAGCGCTTTCGGATATAACAAGGATAAGGATTTTACATCTTTTGCTTAAAGCAAAAGATGAGTTGTGTATTTGCGAAATTATGGATTCATTGCAGTTGGCACAATACAATATTTCTAAACATATCAGGGAATTAAAAATAGCAGGGCTTGTAAAAGAAAGAAAAGAAGGGAGATTTGTTTTTTATTCTATAGTTAAACAAAAAGATGAATTTTATCAAAATGTAATAAAGTCAGTTCAATTAATAAATAATTCGATTTTAAAATGTGATAAATATAGATTAAAAAAACGACTAAAGTTAAGAAGAAATAATAAGCCTATTTTGTGTAATGGAAAATGTAAGAAAGAATTAAGGAATCCTCTATGAAAGAAAAAATAAAACTGCTGTTGATTGTCATTGTTTTTCTGGCTGCCTATTATATTCCGTTTGAATATTTGCGAGTTCAATCAGCAATAATAGAGTCGTTTAATATGGTTCAAGATTATGCAAGACAACATGTTTTGACATGTCTTATACCTGCATTTTTTATAGCAGGTGCAATATCTGTATTTGTATCTCAAGCATCGGTAATGAAATATTTTGGTGCAAAAGCGAACAAGATTCTTTCCTACAGCGTTGCGTCAGTTTCTGGAACGATACTTGCCGTTTGTTCCTGCACAGTACTTCCGCTTTTTGCAGGAATTTATAAA
This sequence comes from Elusimicrobiota bacterium, assembly GCA_003452965.1. GTDB lineage: Bacteria > Elusimicrobiota > UBA8919 > UBA8919 > UBA8919 > UBA9627. The sequence goes on along the minus strand of DMMW01000011.1, from coordinate 19,599 downwards.
AGAGGTGCCGGTATCGGACCTGCAACCGCATTTCTTTATTCGGGACCTGCAATAAATGTTCTGGCAATTATATTAACGGCCAGAGTTTTGGGCTTGGAATTAGGTATCGCAAGAGCAGTTGGTGCTATTTCATTTTCTATAATTATCGGTTTGACCATGGCTTTTATTTACAGAAAGGAGGAACTCCAGAAATCAGCAGATGATAAAATGTTTGAATTAGAAAGTGAAGAAAAAAGACCACTTATAAAAAATGCTATTTACTTTTTTACACTGGTTTTAATTTTGATTTTTGCTGCTTGGGGTAAGCCCTCTCAACCGGTAGGTCTATGGAGTTTTATCTATAAAATACATTGGTTTGTTACGGGTATTTTGCTAATTTTACTTGGTGTTATGCTAAAACAATGGTTTGAAAAGGAAGAATTAAAAATATGGATTGAATCAACATGGACTTTTACCAAACAGATTTTACCGCTTCTTTTGGGTGGTGTAATGGTTGCAGGATTTTTAATGGGAAGGCCGGGAATGGATAACGGCATCATACCGAACAGATATGTCGCAATGCTCGTTGGAGGAAACTCATTATGGGCGAATCTGTTTGCTTCTGTATCAGTCGCATTAATGTATTTTGCCACACTTACTGAAATACCTATATTACAGGGGTTAATGGGAAGCGGAATGGGAAAGGGTCCGGCACTTGCTTTATTACTTGCAGGACCGTCATTATCACTTCCGTGTATAATTGTTTTATTAAAAATTATGGGTATAAAAAAGATGCTTGTCTATGTTTCGCTTGTTGTTGTAATGTCAACAATTGTTGGAATGATTTACGGGAGATTTTTCTAATTGTGCCGGAAAAACTTGTAACGCTAACATTTTCAGAAAAAGAACAAATGGAAATCAAACAGATCGCTCTTGATGAAGATAAAGATTCTGCTTTGGAATTTTTAAAAAAACTAAACGAAGAACTGCAAATAAGAGAGAATTCTCACTGCGGACTTATGTTTGATTTCGTGAAACAGAAGGATTTTGACAAGCGGGAAAAATAAAATGCCATATCTTAATGAGGTCAGAATTATTCAAGTTCTTCCATGCATAGCGAAGCCCGGAACAATAAGGTTTATATCGGAACTTGACAGGGATATATCTGAAGTATTGCCGTATCTTAATACTATTTTAGATGGGGCTATATATAATCATGAAGGACATAATATTACCTTAAAAAAAGATAACAGGTTAATAGGAATTCACGGGAGACAACTTTCTGCAGGGAAAGTCATTGACTTAAAAGATGCGGACAATCTGATTAATTGGTTCAAAGATTTGGTAAATGATACTTACGATAAAAAGGATTCTATAAAACCAAATTATGAAAGGAGAAAAAAACTAACAGTACTTGATATTTTAAAACTTATGCCTTTGACCAATTGTAAAAAATGCGGTGAGGCAACTTGTACGGCATTTGCTGTAAAACTCGCTGCAGAAGAGAAACACGTACTGGTTTGTGCTGATTTGTTTTCCGGGAAATTCAACGCAAAAAAAGATTTATTACTAGATTTACTTAAACAATGCGGATATAAAATTCCTTCAATATTTGCAAACAAAGATGAATTAAATGCATCATAAAAGGGGTGAATGAATGAAAATTGAAATTCTTGGTACAGGTTGTCCGAAATGCAAAAAACTTATGGAACTTGTTGAAGAAACAGTAAAAGATACCGACGTTTCCGCTGAAATATCAAAAGTTGATAAAATCAGCGATATAATGAACTATGGTGTTATGATAACACCCGCTCTTGTAATTGATGGTGTTGTGAAAGTTGCAGGAAGAATACCTTCAAAAGAAGAGATGAAAAATTGGATAAAAGGAAATAAATAAATAAATAGGTGTCTGTCCCTATTTAATTATTTAAATAAGGGGAAAATAAAATGGATAATAAAATAAAAGTTTTATTTGTATGTGTTCATAATAGTGCCAGAAGCCAGATGGCAGAAGCGTTTCTGAATAAACTTGCAGGGGATAAATTTGAAGCCAAGAGTGCAGGTATTACACCGGGGCAACTTAATCCTATTGTTGTAGAAGTTATGAAAGAAATCGGGATTGATATTTCTGGAAACAAAACAAAAGGTGTTAAAGAATTCATTGATAAAGGCGATGTTTTTGATTATGTGATAACTGTATGCGACGAATCAGGATGTCCGTTATTTCCTGTAAAGGCAGAGCAGTTGCACTGGTCATTTTCTGACCCATCCGGATTTACAGGCATAGACAACGAAAAAAAGATAAAAACAAGAGAAGTTAGAGAACAGATAAAAGCAAGAATTGAAGATTGGATTAAAAAATTTTAAGGAGAGAATATGAAAGAAAAAGAAATTAAGCAGAAGGTTAGGGAAGGATATGCCAAAGTAGTAAAAGAAAACAGTTCGTGTTGTTGTGGTCCGGCAAGTTCATGTTGTGGAAGTGTTTCGGCAACGGATATAAGTAAAAATCTCGGATATACAGATAAAGACCTGTCCAGTATTCCCGAAGGTTCTAATCTTGGGCTTGGGTGCGGGAATCCGTTGGCTTTAGCATCATTAAAAAAAGGAGAAACCGTTCTTGACCTTGGTTCAGGTGCAGGTTTTGATTGTTTCCTTGCTGCTAATAAAGTTGGGGAAAGCGGAAAAGTTATAGGTGTAGATATGACACCTGAGATGATACAAAAGGCAACGGAAAAGGCTAAAAAGAATGGTTATAAAAATGTAGAGTTTAAACTTGGGGAAATTGAACAACTTCCTGTTGCGGATAATAGCATTGATATTATTATTTCAAACTGTGTTATAAATCTTTCACCTGATAAAGAAAGTGTTTTTAAAGAGGCGTTCAGGGTTCTTAAACCCGGCGGAAGAGTAGTGGTGTCGGATATTGTTTTACTTAAAGAGTTACCAAAAACAATTAAGGATTCGGCGGAAGCATATGTCGCCTGCATTTCCGGAGCGATATTAAAAGAAGAATATCTAAATCATATAAAAAACGCAGAATTCGTTGACGTAAAAGTATTGGAAGAAACATTTTTTGAAACAGAACATACAACTGACGGTTTTGATGGTGTTAAAAGCATCAGAGTCAGCGGATTAAAACCTATTAAATAAAAGGAGAAATTATTATGAGTGAATGTGCTTGTGGTGGAGACAAAAACAAATTAATTTATTGCTGTTCGGGTGCTTCAGATGTCGGTGAAATTTCTGATAAAGTAGCGAGAAAATTAAGCGCGTTATGTTTCGGCAAAATGACCTGTCTTGCAGGGATTGGCGCCAGTTTATCGGGTTTTGTGGAATCAGCAAAAGCGATAGAAGAAAATATAACAATTGACGGGTGTAGTGTAGCATGTGCTAAAAAAAGTTTGGAAAAAATAGGAGCAAAAGTAAAATCATACATTTTAACCGATATGGGATTGACTAAGGGACAGACACCGCCGAGAGATATAATAGTTGAAGACATAGTAAGTAAAATAATGGGAGGTAAAAAATGATAAAAAAAATGCGTTTATCCTGCAGCCAGAAGACCATGTCTGTAAAGGCGCGCCTAAAGACGCGCCTAAAGACGCGGATGAATGGTCTTTGGGCAGGATTCCGCTCTACAGGAATCCTAAATTGGAAGATACTACGCCTGTCAGGGTGTAGAGCTTCATATAATATTGCATTTATTATTCTTATTGCAATCGTTTACGGTTGTAATAAGGATATATCGGTATCAAACGAAAATAAAATATCAGTTGAGCAAAAGGAATCGTCAAAACCGGTTGTTAATGCACAAAACGAGCAGACGAAAAAAATAGAAAATAAACAATCAACTCCTGTTATTAAACAAAGTAAAAAAACTACTGAGCCGGATACTTTAAAGCAGGAAATCAAGGTTACTTTTATTGAACTTGGTTCTGTTAGGTGTATTCCTTGCAAGATGATGCAACCGGTAATGGAAGAAATAGAAAAAGAATATGGGAATAAAGGTGTAAAAATTGTTTTTTATGATGTATGGACAGAAGCAGGAAGACCTTATGGGGAGCAATACGGAATACAGGGTATTCCGACACAAATATTTTTAGATAAAGACGGAAAAGAGTTTTTCAGGCACGTAGGTTTTTTTCCAAAAGAAGAAATAGTTAAAATACTGCAAAATCAGGGGATAAAATAAGGGCAAGTATAAATTAAAAGTTTAAATATAAATAAAGATCCAATTTTAGCTTTTAACCTTAAAATTTTTAACTGAATTTATTATAACTTTTAACTTTTAACTTGAGTCCATTCGTATTTTGTAATGGAGAAAATAGATGTTATTAGAAATTTTTAATTGGTTATATAAATTGACAAACTCTGGTGATGCTGTATCTTTAATTGCCGCATTATTTTGGGGCATATTGAGTATCATTCTTAGTCCGTGTCATTTAGCAAGCATTCCACTAATAGTCGGTTTTATCGACGAGCAGGGAAAAATTTCAACAAAAAGAGCTTTTCTAATTTCTCTACTTTTTGCAACCGGAATACTTATCACAATTGCGGCAATAGGTGTCATTACAGGTTTGCTCGGTAGGATAATGGGTGATGTGGGTAAATACGGCAACTATTTTGTTGCAATTATATTTTTTATTGTTGGATTACATCTGCTCGGCATAATCTCATTGAATTTTAAAGGTGCATCTGCATCGGGATACAAAAACAAAGGACTGGTAGCATCTTTCGTTTTTGGTTTAGTGTTTGGTGTTGCTCTTGGTCCCTGCACATTCGCTTATATGGCTCCGATGTTGGGTATTATTTTTACAACCGCTTCAACGAATTTATTTTTTGCCGTATCTTTAATATTTTTTTATGCCATTGGACATTGCTCCGTAATAGTATTAGCCGGGACATTTACAGAAATTGTTCAACATTATTTAAATTGGAATGAAAAATCAAAAGGTGCAGTAATACTTAAAAAAATCTGCGGTGTTTTAGTGATTCTTGCAGGAATATATCTGATATTAGGGACATATTTATGAATGGAGAAAAAGTTTTAAAAAGGTTATCGTTTTTGGATAAATTTTTAACGCTGTGGATTTTTCTTGCTATGGCAATAGGTGTTTTTTCCGGATATTTTTATCCGCCGATTGTAAATTTCTGGAATAAATTTCATGTTGGGACTACAAACATTCCAATTGCAATCGGGCTTATATTGATGATGTACCCGCCACTGGCAAAGGTAAAATACGAAGAATTAAAAGATGTTTTCCGGGATGTAAAGGTTTTAGGGCTTTCTTTAGTTCAGAATTGGGTTATAGGTCCTGTTTTGATGTTTATTTTAGCTATAGTTTTTTTGAGAAACTATCCCGAATATATGGTCGGACTTATAATGATAGGCTTGGCTCGTTGTATCGCGATGGTTATTGTATGGAATGAGTTGGCTTGCGGTGACACTGAATACGCAGCTGGACTTGTTGCTTTTAATTCAATATTTCAGGTTTTATTTTTTTCTGTTTATGCTTGGATTTTTATAACTGTTTTACCGACTTGGTTTGGGTTTAAAGGTGTTGCAGTTAATGTGACGATAGGTCAAATAGCTAAAAGTGTGTTTATATATTTAGGTATACCGTTTTTAGCAGGGCTAATAACACGATTGACTTTAATAAAAATTAAAAACAAGGAATGGTATCATACAAAATTTATCCCAACAATAAGTCCTATAACGCTGATAGCGTTATTGTTTACGATTATAGTTATGTTCTCATTGAAAGGTGAATATATTGTAAAGATTCCGTTTGATGTTATAAGAATTGCAATACCGCTTTTAATATATTTTGTTGTGATGTTTCTTGTTTCGTTTTATATGGGAAAGAAACTAAATGCCGGATACTGTAAATCGGCAACGCTTTCATTTACCGCAGCAAGCAATAATTTTGAGCTTGCAATAGCGGTAGCGATATCTGTCTTTGGTATAAATTCTGGTCAAGCGTTCGCCGCTGTAATAGGTCCTCTCGTTGAAGTTCCCGTTCTTATAAGTTTGGTTAATGTTGCCCTCTTTTTTAGAAAAAAATATTTCAGTACATAGGAGAACAGATGTGCAAGGCAGGTATTAAAAAACTTTATAAAATTACGTCAGCATTTTTATTAATATTGACAATTACATATTTTGTTTACGGCACTGAAATTCCAAAAGGTGAAATTTCTATTGATGATTGTATCCGATTGGCGATAGAAAACCATCCGGAACTTGCCGCTTACCGCAGTAAAATCAAGCAAAAAGAAAAAGATTTTTATCTATCCAAAGTCGCCACGCTTCCCACGGCGGATTTAAATGCAAGTTACTCACGGCTTTCCTATATTTCACCGCAAAAACAGAGATTTATAGGTCAATCCAACGATGATTACTTGGCAGGACTTAATCTGAAACAACTTCTGTATACCGGGGGCAGGATTTCAGCTGAAAAAAGAGTTTCGGAAATTTCTTTAAATATTTCCAAAGAAGATTATAAAGTCAAAGAGGATGAGGTGGTTTTTAGGGTAAAAACCGCTTATCATAAATTGCTTTTTGCCAAACAAAGTATATCTGTCCAAAAAGAACTGCTCCATTTTATGCGATCTTTTCTTGAAACAGCGACTCAATTAAATAAACAACGGAAACTTCCGAGAGAGGAGACGCTTTTGAGGATTCAATCCCAAACGCTTGAATCTGAACAAGGGGTTATTGTCGCTCAAAAAGAAGAGAGTATCGCGAACAAAATTTTATTGAACGCTATGGGCTTCGATTCAGCCGAAACAATTAAAATCATGGAAATGGATGAGGCATCGATGCCGTTTATAAAAAAATTGGGGGTTCAGGAAAATCCGGAGATTCTGAGGTCTATGATGGAAATAGAGAGGTCTAAAGAATTAATCAAAAAATCCAAAAGCGGTTATTTCCCATCAATCGATTTGGGTTATTCTTATGGATATGAATGGGGCAATTGGCCACCTGAAAAAGATAGTTGGTTTGCAGGAATATTTTTGAAGTATCCGTTATGGGACTGGAAAAGCGCTAAATATAACACTGAAAAAGCGAAAGATTATCAAGATGAAGCGAAAAGCATAAAGGAACTCATAGCAAAGAGAATCTCGTTTGAGATGGAAGCGGCGATGCTTAAATACGAGTCGGCGCGAGATAGGATTCAACTGGACATGTCTGCCCAAGAGAAGGCAAAAAGAAGTTTGGAAATGTTTGAATCGCGTTATCGCGACGCTTCGGTGACAAGCATAGAAATGCTGGACGCCCAGCAGTCCTATCTTAAAGCAAGAACCCGCTACATTCAGTCAATTCTGGAACTACGTTTAGCTCACGCGGAAATAGAAAAACTATCCGGGAGAATATATAATGAATTTAAGTGATATTTCTATCCGAAGGCCTGTCGGAACAATCGTTCTTGCTTTTGCAGTCACGGTGCTGGGGCTTTTCTTTTTAAAGGGTCTTTCAATAGATCTTTTACCGCATATCAATTACCCAATGATTCGCATTATTGTGGATTGGAAAGGTGCGAGTCCTGAAGAAGTGGAAGAAAATATTATAAAAAAAATAGAATCGAGCATAGCTACGACCGAAGATGCAATACAAGTAATTTCAAGTGCTATAGAAGGTAATGGTTCCATTGAGGTCTATTTTGAATTCGGTAAAGATATGGATGTCGCGCTTCAGGATACAAAGGCGAAGCTTGATTTAGTTCGTAGGGAACTTCCTGACGATGTTGGTGAACCGAGAATTTTCAAGGCAGACCCATCCCAATTGCCCATTATTGATATCGCGGTTTTCTCGAAAACAAGGGATGAAAAGTTTTTGCGCCAATGGGTTGAAAATGACTTAAGTAACTATTTCTTGGGAATTCCCGGATTGGGTGCCGTGGTGACAAGCGGCGGTAAAGTACGGGAAATACAGATTATTTATAATCAGGAGAAACTTAAAAAATACGAACTTTCAAGCGAACAGATTTTTACCAGAGTCAGAGCCGAGAATATGGACGTATCCGCCGGTAGAATAACTGCAGGATCCAAAGATTACAGCGTTCGTCTTTTATCCAAATTTAACAACGTCAAGGAAATTGGAGAAATCGTTTTAGCCAATCGCGAAGGCAGGATTATCAGATTAAAAGATGTCGCAACTGTGTCGGATTTTCATGAAGAACAAAGAGTAATGACACGGTTCAACGGTCAGCCCTGTGTCACGATGAGTTTCCTCAAACAACCCAATGCGAATACGGTTGAAATCGTAAAAAAAGTTGAGAAAAAAGCTGCTGAACTCAAAAAGAAAAGGATTATTTCCGATGATGTGAATTATGCGGTCGCTTCAAACCAGGCATATTATATTGTAAATTCCATTAAAAACGTTGGTTCATCGGCGGTAATCGGAGGGCTGTTAGCGATTATCGTGATATGGTTTTTTCTACACGATTTTCGCAGAACATTCATTATCGCAACGGCGATTCCAGTAAGTATTTTAGGCGCTTTTATCCTTATGGGATTGTCGGATATAACTATCAACATATTTTCTTTAGGAGGGTTGGTATTAGCGGTCGGAATGCTCATAGACAATTCCATTGTAATGCTTGAGAACATTACTCGTCACCAGCATGATTCCCAAGATCCCAAAGAAGCATCTCATATTGCAAGCCGGGAAGTTTCCAGTGCTTTAATGGCATCTACTCTAACCAATCTGGTTGCCATCGTTCCTTTTTTCTTCATTGGAGGTATTATCTCGCTTTTGTTTCGGGATATGGTAATCACTATTAGCATTTCCTTTATCGTTTCTCTTTTAATTGCCAAGACATTAGTCCCCTCGCTGTCCGCTCATATCATAAGGACAGGGAAGAAAGAGGATGTTATTTCCAAAAGAAAAAAACTGATGGACACTCTCACTTTAAAGTATCAAAACATATTGCGTAAAGCAATACGACACAGATTTTTAGTCATCGCTTCAGCATCCTTGCTTTTTATCAGCACTATTTTTTTGTTTAAGAATGTAGGAAAGGAGTTTCTGCCTGCGACTGATGATGGTAAATTAACGGTCAAACTTAAACTGCCGGTCGGCATGGCGATTGAAAAAACCGATGAGATAACCAGAAAAATTGAAAAGGTAATTCAATCTTTTTCAGACGCAGAAAAAGTTTACGCGATGATAGGTGGATATTGGCAGAAGAGAAATATCTATGAAAAAGCGAACGAATCGGACATTAAAATCCAATTAGTCTCTAAAAGTCAAAGAAAACTTTCCACCGACACTTTATTGAAACGGCTCCAAAAAGAGTTCAAAGAAAATCCCATTCCTAAAGCAAAAATCAAAGTGATGCGCACTCCGATGCGAGGTATAATGTCAGCATCCGTTTCGGATATTGACATTAAAGTAAAAGGATATAATTTTAGCACTTTATATGAGATAGCACAGGACATCCAAAATAGAATCAGTTCCATAGAAGGCGTAAAAAATGGTGATATTTCTATTGATTTTTCAAAACCGGAGTTGCATATTACTCTGGATAAAGAAAAGTTAACTGATTATGGATTAGACAGTTCGAAAATCGCTTTTTTCCTTAATTCTGCTGTAGATGGGCGTGTGAATACTCAATTTACCGATAAGACATTAAATGTGGATTATGACATTCGGATACTGGTTGATCCTTTAAAATTGAACAGTAAAGAAGCGGTTGAAAATATAGCGATTTACGCCACTAATGGTGTAACGGTTTCATTAAAAGAAATTGCCAAAGTTGAGATTTCTGAATCGCCTGTTCAGATTGACAGAGAAAATCAGGTGAGAATGGTCAGTGTCACAGCAGACGCAATCGGACGAAATGTTGGCAAGATTATGAGTGAGGTTAAAACAGAATTAAATTCTCTCAAAATACCTGAAGGATACATTCTGGAGTATGCGGGACAAGAAGAATCAATGATAGAATCCAATAAACAGCTTATTATTGTGATATTGTTGGCGATATTTTTGGTTTTTGTTGTTATGGCGGTACAGTATGATTCCATTCTTGATCCTTTAATTATCATGATAACAATTCCTCTGGCTCTCATCGGAGCGATATTATCGCTTGCAATTTTAAAAATTCCTTTTGGAGCAACCGTTTTTGTAGGACTGATTCTACTTGTTGGTATTGTGGTCAATAGCGCTATCGTACTTGTAGAGTATATTAATTCGTTTTACCGTGAGAAACGCGGAGAACTATTTGAATCGGTTATTACTGCTTCCAGTTTGCGTCTTCGCCCGATTCTGATGACAACCTTTTCGACAACGGCGGGACTCTTGCCATTGACACTCAGTTGGGGAGAAGGGTTAGAAATGCTCCGCCCATTAGCTGTTGCGGTTATAGGTGGGTTGATAGTATCAACTTTTCTTACTTTATTTGTTATCCCTTCAATTTACATACTGTTTTATAACAGAAAATCGAAATAGTTTATAATCAATTGGTGGAGGGGCACAAGCATGAAATTTGTGCGGACAGAATTCAATTATAAGATGAGATAAAAACAACTGTGTGAAATTAAAGGAATTGATAGAGAAAGTTATTCCAATACTTACCGAAGTGATTTTCCCCGGCAGTAAATAACTCAATACAATAAAGGTCTTGACAAATAAATAGATATTTTGTATAGTTAAGATGTTAATTAACTATAATATAAGAGAGCTATAATAATGGAAGAAATCTATAAAATGCATGCAGAGGTATGTAAAACCCTTGCAAATCCAATCAGACTGATGATAATTAGTACATTAAGGAACAAAAAAATGTCTGCAGGTGATTTACTTAAGAGAATAAAAACAAATAAGGTTATTCTCTCTCAACATATGACAATACTTACTGACAAAGGTGTGGTTAACTCCGAAAAGGTTGGAAAGAATGTGTTTTATCAGTTAAGTGACCCACAGATAATTAAGGCATGTGACATAATGAGGAAGGTATTAATTAAAAATCTTGAAAAAAACAATATGATACTCAAGAAATTGACGAAATGATAGGGTAAATGTGGCATGTTGATAATTTTAAAAGTAAAATAACAAAAAAGGCATTCAAATATCTTAAAAACTCCCGACCCTAATGAAATAGTTATTGGAAAAAATAAAATAATGGAGGTGAGTATGAAATTAGGCATAGTTATTTATTCGAACGATGCAGAACTGGTCTGGAATGCATTTAGATTTGCTAATCTTGCCGTTGAACAAAAAGATGAAGTCAAGATATTTTTTCTTGCCAAAGGGGTTGAATACGAAACCCTTTCCAATGAAAAATATACTATTACTGAATTAGCGCATAAATTTATTGGCTCGGGAGGAAAAATACTTGCCTGTGGAACTTGTCTGAAATTAAGGCATAAAGACGGTAGTCAATTATGTCCGATATCAACAATGAAAGATTTATATCAGCTGATAAAGGAATCCGATAAAATCGTAACGTTTTAAGAGGTGTATGTAAATGAAAAGAATATATCTGGATTATAATGCCACGACTCCTATACATCCGGCAGTTGCAGGGGAAATGAATAAATACATATATGAGTATTTTGGTAACCCTTCAAGTGGTCATTGGTACGGCAGAAAAGCCCATGAAGGTGTTGAAAAAGCAAGATGCCGTGTTTCTGTTTTACTTGGATGCAATCCCGAAGAAATTATTTTTACTGGCGGCGGGACAGAATCAAATAATTATGTAATCCGTGGCGTTGCGGAGACATTCAAAAATAAAGGAAACCACATCATCACAAGTGTGATAGAACATCCGGCGGTAATAAAACCCTGCCAATATCTAGAAAAGAAAGGATATGAAATAACGTATCTGCCGGTGGACCGATATGGAATGGTTAATCCTGATGATTTAAAAAAAACGATTAGACCTTCAACGATTCTTATTACCATAATGCACGCGAATAATGAGACCGGAACGATTCAACCGATAAAAGAGATTTCCCGTATTGCACGGAGCAAAAAAATTCTGCTTCATACAGATGCGGCACAAAGCGTAGGAAAGATACCTGCGAAAGTAAATGAATTGGGAGTTGATTTTCTTACTATTGCAGGTCATAAATTATACGCTCCGAAAGGAGTGGGGGTGTTATACATAAAACGAGGTATACAGATTCAACCCCTGATTCTTGGTGCCGGTCACGAAAATGGGAGAAGGGCGGGAACTGAAAATGTCATTGAAATTGCTGGATTAGGAAAGGCGTGTGAAATTTTTGAAAAAACAATGCTGAAAAATTCAGACCGGATAAAGAAACTGCGGGACAGATTATATGAAAAATTGATGAATGCTGGTTTGAACATAAAATTGAATGGTCATCTTGAAAAACGTCTGCCGAATACATTGAATGTAAGTTTTATCAATGTGGACAGCAACAAATTACTGAACAAAATTCCTCACATTGCAGCGTCGACGGGTTCTGCCTGTCATTCAAACGTAAAAGAGCCATCATGTGTTTTGACGGCGATGGGTATAAAACACGAAGACGCTTTCGGTGCAGTTAGATTCAGTTTGGGAATGTGGACAACCGAAGAAGAAATTAATTTGACAATAAAAGCAATAAAAAGCGCTATCTTAAATGATAAGGATATCAGGAGGTAAAATGTTGAGCAAAGTAAAATCCTGTTTGTTGGGAAAAAAAGTTATGGCGGTGCTTCTTTCAATTTGTCTTAATGTTGTTTTTTCAACCAGTTTTCTTTCGGCAGGTTATGAAATGAAAATAGGTAATGAAACATCGGCAAAATTCGGTTTTAAGATGCAGAGTTGGTTTCAGATAGCGGAAGACGCGTCTCCGGACGGGGAAAATTACGGCACTGATTTTTCAATAAAGACATTAAGGTTTTATACAAATGGACAAATCAGTCCCCTTACAAAATTCGGAGCAAATGTTGACTGGTCAAAAGGCGTATGGGACGGGGCTACTGCCGTAAGTAATACGGCTATTTTAAGGGATGCAAATATATTGTTTGATTTCATGCCTGAATCAAAATTGATGCTTGGCATTTACAGGACGCCGTTTTCAAGGATTGCTCTCCAGGATTCTTTCGGATACATTTTTCCCCATTCGCCAGATATAGCCGGAGGGACATATATCGGAGATACCGGAGATTTTCGCAATTTTGGTCTTACCTTTTGGGGTGAACTGCCCGGTCAAAAAATCAAATATTCTGCAGGTCTTTTTGACGGTGATTCAAATCCTATAGGTACGACAACCGATAATGATACGCCGTTTTATTCAGCAAGGATTTCAATCAGTCCGTGGGATTTTGAAAAAGGATATACAAATCTGGGAAGTTATCTAGGGAAGAATAAAATATTAACCGTCGGTGCCGGTTATTTATCGGGTAAATATAAAACAGGTGTTTTATCGCCTGTGTATACTGCATGGACAATTGATGTTTTTACTGAGCATTCGTTATATCACGGGACAATAACGGGTGAGGCTGCATATTTTAATTATGACAGGGATATTGCGAACGGCAATACCGCTGGTTGGTACGGGTTTGTCGGCTATCTTTTATCGGATATTAATATTCAACCGGCAGTACGGTTTGAAAAATCTAACAGAGATGGGACGGTTACCGACGGCGAAGATTTTCAGAAATGGTCATCTGTCATTAACTGGTATTTAAAAGGTCATGATTCAAAAATTCAGATTGAATGTGCCAGGAAATATTATGATACGGAAGGGATTTTGCCACGAACGAACATGGATTACTCGGATATTACCGCTGCTTTTCAGATACAGTTCTGATTTCAGTCAACACTCCACTCTTTTGTATCTGTATTTTCGTACGGAGAGCATAGTATTGCCCATGGCAATTACCTTTTTTTCTGCATAGTAATTTTTTTCATAGATGGATAATCCATGACTAAGGAAATAAATACTATAAAGAACTTTCAATCTTTTTACCCGCTAATCTTATCAAGTAATCCATAAGTCAGAAGTCATTAATCACAAGAAAAGTCCCAGCGGCTTGTGTGCCTGACCTGTCCTGAGAGGATGGGCGAGGTCTTTGATCCATCGTATGAAAATTGAGCAAATGTCAAAAAAGTTCTTGACAA
>DMMW01000011.1:3622-5431 GCA_003452965.1 Elusimicrobiota bacterium | reverse complement strand
TTGACAAAAGGCTTTTTTTTTTATATATTTGCTAAAAGATGGTAAAAGAATGTGTTAATATGGTAAATTCTGATGCTTTCTGGAAATATTAAAGGTCACAAGGAAGGTATTTATGCATTTAAAATCAATTGATATTTATGGGTTCAAATCATTTGCAGAAAAAACAGCTCTTAATTTTAGCGAGGGTGTTACTGCAATTGTAGGACCAAATGGGTGCGGTAAAACCAACATTACGGATGCGATTAAATGGGTTCTTGGCGAACAATCAGCAAAGTCATTGCGCGGTACAAAAATGGAAGATATTATATTTAATGGTACATCTTCAAGAAAAGCTACGTCTATATCTGAAGTAACTTTGGTTTTTGACAATTCGCAAAATGTTCTTCCGATTGATTATTCCGAGGTAGCTATCAGCCGTAGATTGTACCGCTCCGGCGAATCGGAATATTATCTTAACAAAACGCCTGTCCGGCTCAGGGATATAAAAGATTTACTTTTAGATACCGGTATAGGTACGGATTCATATTCAATAATGGAACAGGGGAAAATAGATTTTATTTTGCAGGCAAAACCTGAAGAAAGAAGATATCTATTTGAAGAAGTAGCTGGCGTATCAAAATTCAAATCAAAGAAAGAAGAAGCATTAAGGAAACTTGAGAAAGTAAGCCAGGACATGCTGCGATTAAACGATATCTTAGTTGAATTAGAATCGCAGAAAAGCAAGCTTGATTCTCAGGCAAGAAAAGCCAGACAGTACCAGAAATATCTTGAGGAATTAAAAAATTATGAAGTAAATTCGCTTGTTAAAAAATATTTTGACGTAAAAAATATAAATACCGAGAAGTCCAAAGAATTAGAGACATTTGCCGGAAAAGAATCGCAAATCTCAATGGAAATAGATAAAGTTGAAGCAAGAGATTCGGAGTTTAAATTAAAATTGGTATCAAAAGAAGACGAGTTAATTGCAAAGCGTACAGAAGCAAACAAAGTTGACTCGGCGATACATATTTTAAAAGAAAGAATCGTAACTTCGGAAAATGGCAAAAATGATTTGCTGAAATACAGTGAAGAATCTAAAATTGAAATTCAGCAGAATGAAAAGGATCTGGATAGTTATAAAATAGAGTTCCAAAATACACAGCTGAAATTTGCCGAATCGGAGAAAATTGTTGCATCTTCTAATGAAATACTTGAAAAGAAGACGGCAGAAAAAAATAAGTTGGAATCGGAGATAACAGCATTAAACTGCGAATTGGAAAATGTAAGGCAGGAAATATTCAATATAGCCAAAGAAATATCGGATTTCCATAATAACAAGAAGGTTTTTGAAGATTTTCTCAACGATATCAACCAGCGGATAGAAAAGACAGAAAACCAGAAACAGCAGACAATAAGTCAAAAATCGGAAAAAGAAAGAGTAGTAAATGAGCTCAGATTAAAAGTTCAAAATATACAGACGCAATTGGATGAAAATAAAAAGCAGTTAGAGCAGTTAAATTTGAAACGCGGTTCTTTACAGCAGGAAATAATTGTCCACCAGAAGGCACTCAGTGATAACAAAAACATTCTTGTTCACCTTAATATACAGTTGGAAACAACAAAGAATGATTCGGATTATGCCTTAATTTCAAAAGTAAAAGAAACATTCGGCGATAAAATATGCGGTATTGTAAGCGATGTTATATCTGTCTCTGCCGAAAACATTACGGTTGTTCAAACTGCACTCGGCGAAAAAAGCAATTATTTTATTTGTGAAAAGCAGGAAACAGCAATCGAAATTATAAACTGGCTCAGGGAAAATAATCACGG
>DMMW01000011.1:1723-3378 GCA_003452965.1 Elusimicrobiota bacterium | reverse complement strand
ACAACCTATCAGAACGATAATATTTACAGTTCAGGCATAATTCAGGGCGGTAAAAAAGTAAATACGAAAAAGGGCGGGTTAGAGATAAATGAAGAAATAAACCGTTTAAATCTGGAAATTTTAAATATAAATTCAAGCATATCTAAATCAGAGGAACTTATAAATAATCTGCAAAACGAGTTTTTAAACGAAGAAGCATCAATAAAAGTTAACTTTGAAACAACTGAAAAAAATAAAAATGATTTATTTTCATTGTCAAAAGATTTAATGATGGAAGAAGAAGCATTAAAAATAGCCGATAATTTCCTCGGTGTTTTAAACCATGAATCTGAAAATTTCAAACGGCAAAAATCAGAGAAAGAGGAAAACCTAAGGCAAATAAACGAATCGGTAGAGAAAAGTATTCAAAAAGAGCAGGCAATTAAAAACAGATTTTCTGAGATACAGCAGCAGTTTAATAAATATCAGGAAGACCTTAAAAAACATAATCAGGAAATAACAGATATGACTGTTGATTTTTCAGTAAAAAATACCGAGCTGTTGCATTCCAAGGATAAACTAAAAACTATTTCAGACGGTATTGAACTGTTAAGTTCTAAAATAGAAAGCACAAAAAAATGGATGGACGAATCACAGGTAAAGATAAAAGAATTTGAAAAAGTTATAAATGATTCAAACGAAGAAATAAATAAAATAATAGTATCAAAAGATTCGATGCATGATGCAATTAAAAATATTGAAAAAGAAAGGGACGAATTAAAAAATGAATTACTTGCCATTGAAAATTCTTTAAGGAGTTTAAGAGGCCAGCACCAGAAACTTCAGGACGAAGTAAGAGTAATTGAACGTACTGTTTCGGGAAGTGCATCTGAAATGAAACAAATCGAAAACAGGTTAAATGAAGAAAAAGGCATAAAAATAGAAGATGCAATAAATAGTTATCAGGAAATGGCTATTACTAGTGAAGAACTGGAAAAACTTAAAAAAAGAATTGAGTCGCTTGGTGCTGTCAATCTTGCCGCTCCCGAAGAATACGAACAGCTTGAGCAGAGATATAATTTCTTAAGTAAACAAAGAGAAGATCTTGAAAAAGCCAGAGAAGATTTACATAATGCAATAAATAAAATAAATTTAACAACACGACAAAATTTCCAGAAAACATTTATTGTCGTTCAGGAAAATTTCAGAAGCATCTTTACAAAACTCTTTGAAGGCGGTGAAGCAGACCTTCTTTTAACCGATGAGGGCAATTTACTTGAAACGGGAATTGATATAATTGCCCAGCCGCCCGGAAAGAAATTACAGCATATCTCACTTCTTTCGGGTGGTGAACGGTCGCTTACAGCAATAGCGCTGTTATTTGCAATATATCTTGTAAAGCCCGCTCCTTTCTGTATTCTTGACGAAATAGACGGGCAACTTGACGAAGCTAATGTATTGAGATTCACAAGAATGCTTAAAGAATTTGCTAAAATTTCGCAATTTTTTGTCATAACCCATAACAAACGTACAATGGAATCCGCGAATGTTCTTTATGGTGTAACTATGGAAGAACTTGGTATTTCCAAAATAATATCAGTCCAATTAGAACGTGAAAAAGTTCCTGTCTCATAAATACTTCGTTATAGAGTTATAGGGTTAATAGAATCGTGATA
>DMMW01000011.1:0-1563 GCA_003452965.1 Elusimicrobiota bacterium | reverse complement strand
CTATCGCCCGCCTGACCTCCATAGTTTTTTTGATAGTCGGGCAGGCACAACCCCGCTATCGCACACTTTTAAAAAATTCACAGAACGTTACAAACCCAATAAACCCCAAGAACGCTACAAACGCTATGAACCCCTTAAATTCCATAAAAATATTATCAACCAGAATTGATGATATTATTCTGTCTGAAATACCGCCTATAATTGATACATTTCTTAATGACGGAAAAAGTCATCAAATAATAACAGCCAATCCTTTGATGTTGTTAGAAGTAAAAAAAAACTTAAAGCTTAAAGAAGTTTTTGCCGATGCATCTCTTGTTGTTCCGGAAGGTTCCGGCATATTATGGGCGTCAAAACATTTAAAGACACCCCTTAGAGAAAAAATTCCCGGAATAGATTTGATGATTTTTCTTTTAAATTATGCTCAGAAAAACGGAAATAAGGTTTTTTTTCTGGGAACTAAAGAGAAAATAATATCCAAAGCGGTTGATAAAATAAAACAAAAATTTCCTAAATTGATAATTGCTGGTTATAATAACGGCTTTTTTTCAAACAATGAGCCGGATGTTATTTCAATAATAAAATCTTCCGGAGCAGATATACTTTTTGTTGGGTTAGCAATTCCATATCAGGAGATTTGGATATATAAAAATATTGAACAAACGGGAGTGAAAATTGCAATGGGGGTTGGTGGCAGTTTTGATGTATTATCGGGCAATTTAAAAAGAGCGCCTTCTTGGATGATAAAATTAAACATTGAATGGCTTTTCCGTGTTATCCAGCAACCCTGGCGAATTAAAAGAATTATTAAACTCGCCAAATTTATCATACAAATAATAAAGGGGACAGCGACCTTTATTTGAATAAAAAAAAGTATAGTAATTGAGTTATGCCGAGAAAATCTCGTATTGTATTACCTAATGTAGCACATCATGTAACCCAGAGGGGGAACTATCAATTAGCCGTTTTTGATAATGAAGAAGATTATACAAGATATTGTTTCTGGTATAATAAATATTCAGAAAAATATAAAGTAAAAACATATGCATTTTGTTTGATGAATAATCATGTACATTTTATTGTAGAACCTGAAACAGAACAAGGATTGGCGAAGTTGTTTAATACATTACATATGAGATATTCGCAGTATATTAATAATCTTCGTAATGTTAAAGGGCATTTATGGCAGGGTAGATTTTATTCTTGTATATTAGATGAAAAACATTTGTATAATGCAATACGTTATGTTGAACGTAATCCTATCCGTATTGGTGTTGTAAAAAATGCATGGGATTATAAATGGTCAAGTGCTAAATTTCATGTTAAAGAAAGTAAAAGTCCGATACTTATTCAAGAATCATTTAAAATGAATGAGACGGAATGGAAAAAGTACGTTCAGAAATTAGATATTAATATTGAAAATGAGATACGTCTTAAGACAAAGAGGGGGCTTGTGGTGGGAACAGAGAATTTTATAAAACAAATAGAAAATAAGATAAAAAGATCGCTAAAATGTCTTAATCAAGGTAGACCATATAAAGTGGAATAATAAAGGTCGCTGTC
>DMMW01000025.1:1542-8287 GCA_003452965.1 Elusimicrobiota bacterium | reverse complement strand
ATTTTGGACAGTACCTATATATATAGCACATTTGTGCTATAATGTCAAGCCCCCTGAGTCCAGATATTTTTTATTTGACAAAAATAGATAAATTGCTATTATATTGGAAACGGTAATTTCAAATATGGACTTAATATGGGAACAATAATACCTAGAATATTTACTCCACAAAAATACAATTTTTTTCTTTTTGGCCCGCGTGATACTGGTAAAACCACATATCTAAAACAAAATTATCCTGATGTTAGGTGTAGATATTGACTAATAGACTTTTAATTCCTGTAATATGAATTAAATATAATAAAGTATCGTAAAATATAATTGTAATATAGAAAAACAACACATATATATAGGTAATATATATGAAAACAAATCCATTTAATCCAAATTCCGTGGTATCAACAAGTCTTTTTGCTGGAAGAACAGGATATGTATTGAAAATAATTAACAAACTTGAAAGGTATTGACATTTTAACATTGTTATATTACGATAGTTATCGTAACGACACTCATCGTAATAAGCAGGGTCTAAGAAGGCTCTGCCCGACTGTGTCATTCAGGTGGGCGAAGTCCGATTTTTGACTCCTTGCATAGACATCCTAAAGTTTTTTGCTTCACATCAAAACTTTGATTTGCCCCCTGTAGTTTTTTTTCAAAAAGACTGAAAAATAACTAAACACAGGGGGTTGTTTACTCATCCGTTCCAGTTGGTACGGATTCCGTGAACAAATATGCTTCGAGGTTAAAATTTTGCTTACAAAATTTTAAGGAGAGGTCGCATAGCTTGGCTTAGTGCGCATGCCTGGAAAGCATGTATACCGCAAGGTATCGTGGGTTCGAATCCCACCCTCTCCGCCATATACCACGTGGGGTATATGGCGAGCCATAAACCCGAATGAAATGAGTGGTTTGTGGACGCATTGATATTTATGTACTATACCTACATTCTAAAAAGTCAAAAAGATAAAAAGCTTTATATTGGGTATTCAGCTAATTTAAAGGAGTAAAAGGGGTCACACCTAATTATTATTTTGAGGGCAGGTCTCAATGCCATTTCCAATGCTTACCTACGTTTCAAAAACTTTGACGAGATTTTCCATACCATTTCCAATGCGGGATTGAAAAATCCTTACCCTGCATTGAAATTTCTAAATAGAGTAATTAAATTTTTAAAAGAAAAGATTAAATAAATAAAAATAAACTTGCATTAGTTCTGTTCTTCCGGACTTAGGGTTTGAGACGTAAACAACGCAAAAATATAAATACTAATAATGAAATAATAAAAAAATACTTGACAAATTATACGGTATCGTATAGAATGTCATAAAATATTATGAACCTAAAACGGATTGCCTATATTGAAACCGCCGAAGATGTCCGGCGCAAAGAAATTGGAATAATCATTGGCCCCAGGCAGGTCGGCAAAACGACGCTCCTAAAAGAAATCTTAAAATACTGCAAAAAGAGTGGTAAAAGATGTAGATACTTTAATCTTGAAATGCCTGCCGATGCAAATTTTTTTGCAAGAAGTTTTCAGCAGGTATTATCGGATATATGCAACACAAAGCAGATAATTTTTATTGACGAATTCCACTATCTGCCCAATGCAACAAAGTTATTTAAAGCAATTTATGATGGCTGTAAGGGGTTAAAAGTTTATGCGTCCGGTTCTTCAGCCATTGAAATGCATCATCATTTAAAAGAGAGCTTGGCCGGGCGTCGTCATCTTTACAGATTATATCCATTATCCTTTTCCGAATGGCTGCCAAGCAAAACTGCATCTCTAAAATTCCCACAAAAGATTGATTTTAAAATAAATGACGGAACACATCAAAAATTAAAAAATTATCTAAATGAATTTATTATTTTCGGCGGTATGCCGGGTCTCATTCACGAGAAGAATGCTGAGTCGCGAAAATGGCTTCTTATTGATTTGGTAGCGACCTATATTCAAAAAGATATCAAAGCATTATTGCGGGAAGAAGATATTCTTTCATTTAATAGATTGCTTGCTTTATTATCCGGGCAAGAAGGTGGGCTTGTAAGCGAAAATAGTATTTCACAATTGCTGAATTATTCTCTCCGGCAGGTAAGAAAGGACTTGGCTATATTAAATCAAATGTTTCTGCTAGATATTTTAAAACCTTTTTTTACCAATCGCGGCAGGGAATTAAAACAAACCAATAAGATATACTTTTTTGACAGTGGCATTCGTAATGCGATTTTGCAGGATTTTAGAAATTTGAATAACCGACCGGATAAAGGTGTATTATTGGAATCCTTCGTTTTGCATGAGATGCAGAAGAACTTAAAGATATCTCAGGAAATATATTATTGGCGGACGAGAGAAAAATACGAGGTGGATTTTATCTTGGTGCAGGACAGAATCCCCATTGCAATAGAGGTTAAATCAAAAATCAGTAATTTGAGTATTCCAGATGGTATAAAACAATTTTTTAATAGATACTCGGAATGCGACACTGCAGTCGTTTTGAATGATGATATATTGGAAAAAATATCTTACCAAAATAAAAAAGTGCTTTTTATCCCTCATTATTATGCGGTATATATCCCGACATTAAGTAAAAGGGGTCACACCTAATTATTCATAAATTAAAGACGCTCAACAAGTTGAGCAACTACAACAGAATTTTAGACAGAAAGACAAGAAAAAGAGGGACGGAAAAAGAGGGACGTTGTTAGTTAATTAGTTAATAGTGTAACCTAATGTAAGCATATCTACGAAAACCGAATAGCGGACAAAAATCAGATTCCAAATTTGTATATTTTATCCTTGATAGAAGGATGAATATTGTAAATGTATGATTGCAATACCTAACCCTCTTAAGAGGGTTTTTTTTATTGGGATTAATGAATTAAAATATTTTAACATTCTTCTAATGTTATTTTAATGTCTGATAAATATAATTTTATTAGATTAGAAGTATAGATTATAAAGGGGGACGAGGCAATGAAATATGTTGATGGCTATGTGCTGGCTGTTCCAAAGAAAAAGGTAGAGGTATATCGCAGTATGGTCCAGAGAGGTGAAAAATATGAAAAGTATGACTGAAAAAAGCAGTATTAATAATTTGATTATTACTAGAGTTTTTGATGTGCCGCTTGATGTTGTTTGGGAAGCATGGTCTGACCAGGAAATGTTTAAAAGATGGTGGGGCCCGAAGGATTTTATCGCACCGCATATTAGTATAGATTTTCGCACTGGCGGTAAATTCGTTTACTGTATGCGTGGAGCAGGACCTGATGGGATTGTAAGAGATTTCTGGAATACAGGCAAATATATAGAAATATTACCAATGGAGAAAATTGTTATGACTATGAGTTTTGCCGATAAACATGGTGAGCCTGTTCCGCCTGCACATTATGATATGCCCGGTGAATGGCCAAACTATATTACATTAATTGTGACATTTGAAAGTTATGCGGATACGAAATCAAAAGTAACTGTGCGGGAAATCGGTATTCCGGATGTGGTGAGTGAGTTTGCTTGTCTTGGCTGGAGACAGTCATTTGACAAAATGACTCAGATTGTTTTAGAGGAATCTAATCGAATCGCAAGTATAGTTTAATTTCTAATTTAATAAAATTAGGTAATAGTTCATTTTAAAATATATAGATTAAGGCTTTTTTGTCGGTAATACAAAAAAGTCTTGATTTTTTTGTAACGATAAAGTAAGATAGTCGTAATTAAAAATTTTGGAGGTGATAATTATGGATAATAAAACAGTCAAATCAACCGGTTGTTGTGAACCGTTTAATCCTGAACTTTGGCAAGAAAAAGAAATAGTATGGAAAGATAAATTATTCATAAAAGATCACGTAACAAATTTTTTTCATGTCCCGCTTAATATGGGTAAAAAAATCATTAAAAATATCGGTTTAGTTGAAAAGGCAAATGCCAAACCACAGCAGCAATTGATGTTAACAGATGAATATTCTTTATGGGGCTCGGATATCTATATTGATGTTTCAAAAGTAGTTCAGGATGCCCAGATGACAACTCTTTCCGGTACTTTTTTAACAAAGGTTTTTGAAGGTCCTTATCAGAATGCCGGTAAATGGGCAAGGGAAATGAAAGGTTATGTTAATTCAAAGGGTAAAAATCTAAAGAAACTATACTTTTCATATACAACCTGCCCAAAATGTGCAAAGATGTATGGCAAGAACTATGTAGTGCTTTTTGCACAAGTTGGTTAGGAAAGCGTGAACTATTTTTTAAATTTAAAAGGAGTGCGGCTATGAAAGAATCAAAAGTGAAGAAAGAAAAGCAAGAAAAAGGTTCTTGGGTGACATATAGGCCTGAGATAAAAATTGTGGATTGTTCGGTCCGCGACGGCGGTTTGATGAACGACCACAAATTTGAAGACGGATTTGTAAAAAAAGTCTATGATACTTGTGTTTCTGCCGGTGTTGATTATATGGAATTAGGTTACAAGGCAGATAAAAAGATTTTTTCACCTACTCAATATGGTAAATGGAAGTTTTGCGATGAGGATACTATAAGAAAAGTTGTCGGAGATAATAAGACATCGTTGAAGCTTTGCGTTATGGCGGATGCCGAGAGAACCGACTATCATACCGATATTTTACCAAAATCCAAAAGCGTGCTTGATTGTATTCGTGTGGCTACTTATATTCATCAGATACCTACGGCTATTGATATGGTTAAGGATGCTCATAATAAAGGGTATGAGACAACATTGAATCTTATGGCGATATCTATAGTTCAGGACCGTGAACTTGATGATGCATTAGCAGCGTTAGCTAAGACTCCAGTCGGAACTATTTATCTCGTAGATAGTTTCGGGGCGCTTTATTCCGAACAGATAAAAGACTTGACATTGAAGTATTTAAAAGCGATGGAAGGTACCGGTAAACAAGTCGGAATTCATGCACATAATAACCAGCAACTTGCGTATGCAAATACTATTGAAGCGATTATTTGCGGAGCTAATCGTATTGACGCAACAATCAATGGAATAGGTCGCGGTGCTGGGAATTGTTCGTTGGAGTTGATAATGGGTTTTCTTAAAAATCCAAAGTTCCAGATTAGACCGGTACTTGAATGTGTACAAGAAACTTTTATTCCTTTACAGCATCAAATGGAGTGGGGATATAATATTCCTTATATGATTACCGGTCAATTAAATCTTCATCCGCGAGCAGCTATTAAAATTAGAGCCAGCGATAAAAAGGATGATTATGTGTCGTTTTATGACCAGATGATAGAAGAAGAATAATAAAGGTAAGTATAAATTAAAAGTTAAAAGTTAAAAATTTTCCGCTAAAGGAGAAAAGCATAATGTTAAAAAAGATAGGGTTGGGAATAGTTTTAGCGGTTATAGTTTTTGTTGTTATAGTATCTTTGAAACAAAAGTCGTATTTGAAGTCATTTGAATATTTGAAAGAACCAAGGATTATATCTTTGCCTGACCAAAAGATGATAGTGGTAGAGATAAAAGGCGATCCTAATATTAAAGGAAAAGAAGCCTTTGCACTTTTATATAAGGCATTATATACGTTAAAGAAAACTTATAAAGAAATAGATATGGTGGCACCGCGTACAAGATGGCCAAAACCATTTGATACGCCAATAGAAGAATGGATAGGTCTGTATGGAGTACCGATTCCTGATATAGTTGAAAAATTACCGGAAGAGGAGATGAAGGATTATAAAATAAAGATAGATACCTGGAAATATGGCGAAGTAGCGGAAATATTGCATATCGGTGAGTATAACGACGAAATCCCAACGATTGAAAAGTTAAAAGAGTTTGTTAAAAGCAAAGGTTATAAAATAATAGGAGCTCACGAAGAGAATTACATTAAAGGACCTGGAATGTTCTTCAAAGGCAATCCAAAAAATTATTATACGCTAATTAGATATAAAATTCAAAGGATATAGTTTCTTTGGTACAAAAAAGTGAAAATCAATCACATAGAAGGTAATAAAAAAGATAATGTTATACTGTATACACTAAGTACTTGTGTATGGTGCAAAAAGACAAAAAAGTATTTAAATGAATTGGGCATAGAATATTCTTATATAGATGTTGATTTACTTGAGGCAGATGAGAAAGAAGAGGTTTTGAAAAAAATTAAGAAATTTGTTTCAGCAAATTCATTCCCTATAACTATAATAAATGATAAAGAATGTATTGTGGGGTTTAAGCCGGAAAAAATTAAAGAAACATTGGATTTATGAACAGCAAGATAACTCAAAATCAAATAGACGAATTATATAAAAAACTTGATCAAGAAGCAGAAAGCGGCGGATATCACTTGAATCCTGATGTTGAGTTTACAAAAGACCTCGTTAAAGGTTTGATAATAAATGAGAACAGGTATGGTTATTGGGCATGTCCTTGCAGATTAGCAAGCGGAAATAAAAAAGATGATTTAGATATAATATGCCCTTGCGATTACAGGGATCCAGATTTAAATGATTACGATGCTTGTTATTGTGCGTTGTATGTTTCCCGGAAAATTTTGAATAAAGAAAAAGAAGTGATTCCGATACCTGAAAGAAGACCGCTTTTGGAAGAAAGATTAAAATCCAAAAAAACTCCAATTAACAATATTTCTTCACTTCCATTACCCATATGGCGATGCAAAGTTTGTGGTTATCTTTGTGCAAGAGAAAATCCACCGGAAGTTTGCCCGATATGCAAAGCAAAAAAAGACAGATTTGAGAGGTTTATGGAGAACTCCCACAATTAGTTTT
>DMMW01000025.1:0-1440 GCA_003452965.1 Elusimicrobiota bacterium | reverse complement strand
CAATTAGTTTTCTAATAATATGCAACAAAAGATTGTTACAATTAAAAAAGAGCGATTGCCGAGAATAATATATAACAAACATCCTTGGATTTTTTCAGGTGCAGTTGAAAAAGTATCATATGATACAAAAATAGGGGATATAGTATTTGTAGGTGATTCCCAAGGCAAAATATTTGCTCAGGCGGCGTATAACCCAAAAAGTGATATTCGTCTGCGAGTGATTTCATGGAATGTGGAAGAATCAATCGGCACTGTTTGGTTAACTAATAAGATAAAAGAGGTTTCCGAAAATAAGGAAAAATTATTAAACATAAGTAAATTACCTGAAGACAGAAAAAATTACCGTTTAATATTCTCGGAATGTGACAATATACCGGGTTTGATAATTGACCGGTATGGACTTATTTTTGTAATACAACTCCAGACATTTTTTGCAGATAAAAGACGGGATATATGGATTTCTATTATTAAAAAACTATTTAATCCTGTAGCAATTTATGAAAGAAGCGACGTTGAAGTAAGAAGGAAAGAAGGGCTTCGCGATTTTCCGATAAGTTTATTATACGGCGAAGTCCCGGCAGATTTTTTTATTGAAGAAGACAACTTTAATATAGTTATTGATATACCAAACGGTCAAAAAACAGGATATTTTTTAGACTTAAAAATTGCAAGAAAGCGTGTAGAACACTGGTGTAAGATATTGGATATAAAATATTTGCAGAATTACTTCGGTTATACAGGAAGTTTTAATTTATATGCCGTGCGTTCCGGTGTTGAGAAAATAGAACAAATAGAATCCTCTCAGCAAGCAAACGATATAGCAGGCAGAAACTCAAAAATAAACGGTTTTGAAAAAAATATAAATGTTGTTACATCTGATGCATTTGATTATTTATCAAAAACTAAGGATGAAAGTGTAGATGCAATAATAATTGATCCGCCGTCATTTGTTAAACATAGGGATAAAATACAAAATGCATTTGAAGGTTATGAACGACTGAATTCACAGGCAATGAAAAAAATAATAAAGGGTGGGTTGCTTTTTACTTTTTGTTGCAGTTCATATGTTTCTGAAGATGATTTTCAAAGAATACTCTTTAAATCAGCAGCTATGATTAATTGCGAATTTAAAATTCTGGAAAAAATAGGTACGGATGCTGATCATTACTGGCCGGTAAATTTTCCTGAAGGTCGATATTTACAGGGCTGGATACTGCAGAAAATGTAAAAGGGTCAAGTTAAAATAGAAAGTTAAAATTAAAATAGAACCAAAAAAGACTTAATTTCGATTTAAACTTTTAACTTTTAATTTCAGTTATTGGAGGTATTTATGAGAACGTTTGGTTTATTTGCAATTGTTCCGATTAGTATGTTTTTAACAGTTAGTTTTTTTGTATTGTATGCAGTTACAAAAACAGAGATGCAGAGTCTTAAATCATT
>DMMW01000028.1:1660-48092 GCA_003452965.1 Elusimicrobiota bacterium | reverse complement strand
GGGAAACGACTGGCTATAGAGAGGTATGCTTCTGGTGGTTTGGTGCCTGTGGATACAAGATATTTTATATACGATGCTCTTAGATGTAACAATGTGTATGAATTTAGTACATCAACAACTACTATAAACAGGTATATTTATATAAATCCTGGTAATGAGTTAGTAGCAAAAATCTCTACGCTATCCGCTAACCTCTTATCCCTGTCGTATTATCATTCTGACTCTTTAGGCAGTGTTTCGTTAGTTACAAATAATACCGGTAGCGTTGTTAATACATATAATTATGATGCGTTTGGTAATATATTAAACAGTACTGGCAAAGGTGATGCATATAAGTTTATTGGTACAATCTATGGAGTTGAAGATGATGGTATGAGCGGTTTGTATCATATGAACAACAGATATTATGATGCGAGTACTGGACGGTTTGTAAGTAGGGATATTGTACGTGGTTTTGTAAATGATCCTTTGTCATTAAATAGATATGTATATTGTAAAAACAATCCTGTGATGTATATAGATCCAGAGGGGTTGAGTTGGTATGGTGATTTAAGTGTTGTAAGTGAGTATGTGACAGAAAATGTAACAAATTATATTAATAAGTTTCAGCGTGCAGAAGAAATAGGAATTCAAGTGAGAGAAGGGGCATTTGACATTGGATTAAGTGGTTCTTGGATGGGACCACAGGATGCATGGAGACACGCAGAATGGAATAGAAGAATGACAGAAGAATTGGGACTAAGCATAGCAATTATAACAAGCTATGGATATGAATTAAAAACAATATTAGAGACATTTGAAAATCAAAAACCAATACAAAATATATTAATGGATTTACATAATAATCGTGAAGGTAGACGAATTGCCGGTACAACTGCAACAGCAAATGATTTATTGAAAGGTAATCAATTAAGGACTATAAATCCACCATGTGGTGGAAAAGGAGGAACGTATTGATATGGGTAAAGAAAACATTTTGAAAACTATTAAAAGATTATTTTTGGTTTTCTTCATTTTGTTTTTTATTTTTATTCTAATAATTATTTTTTATAAACCAAAAACAACATTGCATTTAACGGGAGGTAACCAATCTGTTAATGCAGAGATTTATATTGATGATGAAAAAGTAGGAATTTTAAAACCACATTATAATCCTAATTTAAAAAAATATTTTGGAATTGCAGATATAAAAGTAGAAAAAGGAAAACACAAACTGACAATTATTAATAAAAATAATAAAAAATTGGAAATTGAGTATGAAACTATGGGTGAAAATTTTATAAATATTGATTTTGAAAATATGAATATTAAATACTAAAGAATATATAGGATGTAGTTAGGATAATACGATATCAAAAGCCATTATAGATTAAAGACGTTTATAGGAATAAATAAAATTAATTACAATGATAAAAGATAATTATTTATTATTATATGGGCAAAGCGACAAACTACGAATACGACAAACTCGGAATAGAGGGACGGAGTTAGATAGTTAGATATTGGGAATAGTAAAATAATGCAATACGAATACGATTATGAGAATCGTCTTGTTAAGGTTGTATATCCCGGTGGTAGTTATGAGAAGTATATATATTCACCTGTAGGGAAACGACTGGCGATAGAGAGATATGATGCAAATGAAGCAACGCCAGAAGATATACGGTATTTTGTATATGATGCGTTGAGATGTAATAATGTGTATGAATTCTCAACGTCGACGGGGATTATAAACAGGTATATTTATATAAATCCAGGTAATGAGTTAGTAGCAAAAATCTCTACGCTATCCGCTAACCTCTTATCCCTGTCATATTATCACAGTGATGCTTTAGGTAGTGTAAGTATGATAACAGATGCAAACGGTAATGTTAACAATACTTATAACTATGAACCTTTCGGGAATATATTAAGCAGTACAGGTAAAGGTGATGCATATAAGTTTATTGGTACAATATATGGAGTTGAAGATGATGGTATGAGCGGTTTGTATCATATGAACAACAGATATTATGATGCGAGTACTGGACGGTTTGTAAGTAGGGATATTGTTAGGGGATATGTTTCAGATCCACTGTCTTTGAATAGATATGTATATTGTAAAAACAATCCTGTGATGTATATAGATCCCGAGGGGTTGAGTTGGTATGGTGATTTAAGTGTTGTAAGTGAGTATGTGACAGAAAATGTAAATACTTTTTATAATAACTTGAAACAGGCAAATGAAATGTATAAAAAAATTCTAGTTACTGCTCAGGAAACAGGGTTGGAAGGTTCTTGGATGGGACCCCAAGATGCATGGCGTCATGCAGAATGGAGTAGAGAAGTAACTGAAAAATTAGGTTTAAATATTGCAATTATTGGTGGTTATGGACACGAATTATTTGATCCTATTTCGGTATGGTCAACACTAACATCCGAAAAACCTATACAAAATTTGTTAATGGATTTACACAATAATCGTGAAGGTAGACGAACTGCTGGTACAACTACAACAGTAGATGACTTATTGAAAGGTGGCCAATTAAGGACTATAAATCCACCATGTGGTGGAAAAGGAGGTACGTATTAATATGTCTTTGAAAATAATAAAGCGAATAATTATTACATTGTTCATAATAGTTTTATTTTTTATAGTTTTTTTAAAAATTGTTTCTCCATTTTCAGTACTTGAATTAAGTGGTGATGAAAAATCTGTTTATGCAGAAATTTATATAAATGGTAAAAAGAAAAGCATTTTTGAAAAGCATGTAGATATTGATACTAAAAAAATATTTGGTTATGCGAAAATTAATGTTCAGGGTAAAAAAATAAAATTAAAAGTTATAAATGTAGATAATAAAATATTAGAGAAATATATTGATATAAAGGGAGAAAATTATATATATGTTGATTTTAAAAATATGGTTATAAAAAATTGACATTTTTAATTTAAATAATATGAATCATTATGACCAATATGGCAATAAGATAAGAGTTGTAAATGTTTTAGGCAACGAAAATCAATTTACCTATGATATATTAGGTAGATTAATAATTATAAAAGATGCATTAGGTAGAACTACCAACAATACTTATGATGACAGAGATAGAATAATCAAAATTACATATCCTAATAATAGTTATGAGAAGTATATATATAGTCCAGTAGGGAAAAGGTTGGCTATAGAGAGATATGATGCAAATGAAGCAACGCCAGAAGATATAAGATACTTTGTATATGATGCGTTGAGATGTAATAATGTGTATGAATTCTCAACGTCGACGGGGATTATAAACAGGTATATTTATATAAATCCTGGTAATGAATTGGTAGCAAAAATCTCTACGCTATCCGCTAACCTCTTATCCCTGTCGTATTATCACAGTGATGCACTTGGCAGTGTAAGTATGGTAACAGATGGTAATGGTAATGGTAATGTTAACAATACTTATAACTATGAACCTTTCGGGAATATATTAAGCAGTACTGGTAAAGGTGATGCATATAAGTTTATTGGTACAATATATGGAGTTGAAAATGATGGTATGTCTGGTTTGTATCATATGAACAACAGATATTATGATGCGAGTACTGGACGGTTTATAAGTAGGGATATTGTACGTGGTTTTGTAAATGATCCTTTGTCATTAAATAGATATGTATATTGTAAGAATAATCCGATTAACTTCATTGATCCCGAGGGGTTGTGGTCATTTACTACTGATATTGGAATTACTATATTAGGTAATACTTATTCTGTATCTTTTGAAGGAGATACGGTTTCTCGTCAGACTACTATAGATTTTTCTCATAGTTATGATTTTACTACTCTAATAGGTGGTGGTGTTGGATATAGTGTAAATAAATCTGAAGTTGGAAATATTGCAAGAATTGGTTTAGGTATTCATAAATATGCTTCTGTTGAAATAGGATTTTATAGTGAAGGATTTTCTGGTGTATCTGCAACAATTGGTTATGCTTTTGGTATTCCCGGAGTAACAGTTGGCTTAACAGAAAGAGAAGAGGAAAAAAACAAAAATTGTGAAGGAGGAAAAAAGGAATGAATTATATTAAAGAATATGTCAAGTTTAATTCTATAATGTGGAAAGTATTTTTAAAGGAAAAGAAATTATTAATTCCAATGTTAATTGCTTTAAGTATTCTCTTAATATTCAATAATTATTTTAAGTATTCTTCAATATTAGCAATAGTTATATTATTTATTTTTGCAATATTTATTTGGATATTTTTAGTGCGAAAATCTTTAATAGAATATAAAAAGAATATGAATTTTAATTCAAAAGTATATAGAGATTTTAAATATAGTTGGATATTTTTTATTTTTGTATTTTTAATGATATTATTATCAAAAATATTTGGAAGAATTCAATTTTAATTAGAAAATGGGGACGTAGTCAGATAATATGATATTAAAACACCCGAACAATCATGGTGAAGATGGGGACGTGGGGACGTAGTTAGATAGTTAGATATTGGGAACAATAAACAAATGCAATACGAATACGATTATGAGAATCGTCTTACAAAGGTTGTATATCACGGTGGTAGTTATGAGAAATATATATATAGTCCTGTGGGGAAACGACTGGCTATAGAGAGGTATGGTGCTAAAGTAAATATTATGAGGTATTATGATTAGAAATATTAATGATGTTTTTATACGAATAAAATATTTTATAATTGTTATTGTAATGATTACTTTTTGTATCGTACGCACATATGCAAATAATAACTTAATAACTGAACTTATTTCCGATCCCTTTAGTAATATTTATGTTACATTTTCTGATATCTCAGTATATAATTTAGATACAAATGAATGGATAAAAACAAATGCAAATCCGAGGTCTGTTGATTTAAAAGTGTTGAGTGACAGTAGTGTTGTTGACGTAGTTGGAGTTAATAGTATCAAATTTGGCAACTATTCAAAGGTAAGATATATAATACAGGATGTTATCGGCAAGCTGAAGAATAGCGACCAACAGATAGTTCTTGAAATTCCGAACAATATAAAAGAAATTAATTATAATTTTACTGTTTCGCAAGATGAATTGGTATTTTTGAAAGCAAAGTTTGATGTATATAATTCGATAAAAAATACTGTGTTTGGATATGAATTTGTTCCTTCAATAATTGAAATAACAAAAGAAATACATTCATTTGATTTACAAATAAATCCTGCTGAATTAACTGCAAAATTAGGTGATAAAGTTAGTTATGCCGTAACGATTTTTAATAAAGGAACTATGGAAGATATATATAAATTAAATTTGATTTCTGATATTCCTTCAGAGTGGATTGGTTTACCTGATACAGTTGTGGTACCTGCCGGCTCAACAAAGAATATTATATTTGAAATTGATATACCAGAAACATTTACAGAAAGTATTACATACCCAATTACTTTACAAGCAAGTATTATTTATCCATTTATATATGAGTTTCCTGTTGGATTTTCTTCATATGCTGCAAAACATAATGTTAGTTTAATTATTAATGAATCTCCTGTGATTGACGATTCTGTAGGGACTTGGCATTTTGACGAATGTAGCGGAATAGTGGCTGAAGATACTTCTAATAATAATAATGGTACATTAGTTAATAATCCTGTTAGAGTTAATGGAATAATAGGGAAAGCGTTAGAATTTGACGGGACAAATAAATATGTAAGTATATCAGATAATAATAGTTTGGATATAACCAACGCAATAACACTTGAAGCATGGGTAAAGAGTGATAGAATAACACAGGATAACGGACCAACAAGAAGAATTATAGATAAAGGAGTATATATATTAGCAGCAAGTGATAAAGCATATTTCAAAATATATGTAAATTGTGTATCTAAATCGGTAGAAAAAAGTTGGACATGTTCTGACACAGGGGTATGGCATCATCTTGTTGGGACATACGATTCTGCAGGTGGATGTAATAATATGAAATTGTATCAGGATGGTGTATTGATGGCACAGACAACCGTAACAGGAAAAATAGATACAAATTCATCTATATTAAATATAGGCAGGCAGGGTCCAACTACAGGTAGATTTGACGGCATAATAGATGAAGTGAAAATATATAACCGTGCATTAACAGCAGAAGAAGTAGTGGAACATTATCAAAGTACACTATCAGATAATACACCGCCAAAGAGTCAATTACAAGTAGTAGGTAGTAAGTACCAAGTAGGAAATAAAATATACATAAGTACTAACTCAAAAATAACAATAATAGCAGAAGATGATCTATCAATAAACGGTGTAGTATCTGGAGTAAAGGAAATATATTATTCAATAGATAGCACCAGCACATATTCTCTTTATTCTTCTACTCCGCCAGCCGGCGGATTACCTATCTACCCGTCTTTAGGTACATACACAATCCGGTACTATGCAATTGACCAATCAGATAATACAGAAAAACTAAACACTATGATGATTGTTGTAACGACAGTTACAATACAAGATATAGAAATAAAAATAGGAGAACCTAAATACGAAGCATTTGGTAGGACGATAATATCACCAAAAACACCGTTAACACTTGTAACAGAAGGTGTGAAAACGCAAGATATTGAATATAGAATAAATTCTTCGACAAGCTCAGGACAAGATGGCTGGAATATATACATTACAACATTTACTCTACCTGAAGGTGTGAATACGATTGAATATAGGAATATAAATAATATAAAAGAAGCAAAAGTAAGTACGTTTACAGTAACATATATATCCGAATATGCGGCGTATGGAAAGTGGGGGATAGCGTTGTATGATACAGCACAAATTTATGGGGATGTAAAAAGTTATCTGAATGTAAAGTTATATAACGAATCAAAAATAATTGGCAATGCTGAAGGTAAGCCAGTAAATTTATGTGGTTGTAGTAAAGTAACAGGAAATATAATTTATAGTACTGTAACAATAAATTCAAATATAATTGATTTGAGTGCGATAGAGTCCGAAGTAGCTAACAATAATGATAATTTCAAAATACCGTTAACTATCGCAGGTAATCAAGCGCTTGTAAATGGAGTACTCACAATAAACAGTAATGATACCCTAACCATATCCACAGGGACGTATTATTTCAATGGGATAAAGCTATCAGCGAACTCAAAACTATACTTCAAAGGCAGGATACGCATATACTCCAAAGGCAAAATAAGTATACCAGACGAGAGCGAAGTTCACAGCAACGGTAGTCCAAACAACTTGATAATATACTGTAATACCAGTCAGGCGGTACATTTAAATGGCAGTGGAGAACTCCAAGGAATAGTATATGCACCTACCAGTGACATAGCAGTATGTGGAACAAACATAACTGTATGCAACGTATTTGGGAAGAGTGTGTATATGAATGGAGCGAACAAGATAGTAGGAGTAAAATACGATGGTCAGCCATCACAGCTATTAGCATCATCAAAACGATTAGCGCCATCGGATGTTTTTGTAAAAGGTGAGGTATACGCGTATCCGAACCCGGCAAAGAACGGCTATCAGCCGACTATACATATGGAATGTGGTATAGCCGACTATGTAGAAATATATATATACAACATAGCAGGTGAATTGGTACAAAGCGATAAAATATACACACAACCTATAATAAAGAACAATAAATATGCCTACGAATACATGTGGGATGTATCTAATAAGGCATCTGGTATATATCTATATTTAGTCAGAGCGCATAAAGACGGAGAAAAGACGATTAAAGTACTTAAAAAAGTGGCTATTATTAAATGAAAGCCAAGGAACTAATATAATTTTAAAATTATGAAATTTATAAAGTTGTGGTTGCCGGTGTTTATTTGGTGTTATCTGATATTTTATTTATCCGATATTCCCGGTTTGGATACAGGATTAGGTATCTATGATTTATTACTCAGGAAAGCTGCGCATATAGTTGAATATTTTATTCTGACACTACTTTTGTATAGGGCTTTCAGGAAATCATTTTTTCTATCATTTACCGCTATTATTTTCTGGTCATCATTTCTTTCTCTTCTTTATGCTGTAAGTGATGAATTCCATCAGTCATTTATTCCTAACCGTGATGGTAATTTTGGCGATGTTTTAATTGATGCAATAGGTATTTTATTAGTGGTTTTTATTTATTTGAAAAAAGGTGAAAGACCATGATGAGTCGAGTTATAAACACAAGGTATAAGGTCATAATAAATGCAATTATTTTTGCTGCTTTACTTTTCGCCGGTTGTGGTATAAACTATCAGTTCAAGAAAGCGGAAAAGCTGCTTCAGAACGGGAAATTTATTGAGGCAATAGATAAATATCAATCAATAATTGATAAATATCCAGAAAATTCCAGAATCTCGGAAGTGATGTTTATTATCGGGCGGATATATCAGCAAAATATAGAGAATGATAAAGAGGCAAAAGTATATTATAAAAGGGTGATGAACAGTTTTCCTGAAACTGAATGGGCTAAGGATGCAAGAAAAGCGTGGCTTGAAATAGTTGATTATTTTCCATTAACAAAAAAATCAGAATGGATTGAAGTGGATTCGGATACTTTAGGCAGATATATGTTGGCAAATAATCGGATTATTGCTGTTAAGGATAGCGTCTATCAAATAGAAAGGACTCTTTATACAAAAGGCAGATATGTGCAAGGTTTTACAAAATATTATAAAAAAACCAAAGACGGCGTATACGAAACAAATAGTAAAGGGATTATAATTGCAAATGTGTTTTTATTTCCGCTTGAAATTAATAAGGAATGGACTATCGGGAAAATAAGGTATACAGTTTTGTCAAAAAAAGAACATGTCAAAGTTTTAGCAGGTGAATTTAATGATTGTTTGAAAATTAAAAAACAGTTAATCAGGTCTGATTCATGGTCATATGAATACTATGCCCCTGAAATAGGGAAAATACTTACTACCCAATCATCCGGTTTTTTGGAAAAAAGGATTACTGAATTAAAAAAGTATGATATTCCGGCAGAAAACAATTAAAAATATAAAATGAAAAAACTTGTCCCGATAATGTTGTGGGATTAAAAATTGAGGTAATATACCTTTTTTCCGCCATCAAGTCGTAGGCGGGTCCGCTAAAGCATTAGTATCGGAAACTTTTAACTTGTATTACTACTATGTCTAAAAATAAACTACTTTCCATACAAGAAAATCTATTGCAAGTCAATACTGAACAGAAGAAAGCGATTACGCATAATAAAGGACCGCTTCTGATTGTAGCAGGCGCTGGAACAGGTAAGACCACCGTAATAGCCCACAGAATCGCACATCTAATTTCAGATAAAAAAGCGAAACCCGACGAAATACTGGCGCTTACGTTTACCGAAAAAGCCGCGGCAGAAATGCAGGAACGGGTAGATATGTTGGTTCCATATGGTTTTGCCGATGTATGGATATCCACATTTCATTCTTTTGGTAATAGAATTCTGGAAGATGAATCTATTTATCTGGGTTTGACAAATAATTTTAAAGTTATGGCGTTGCCCCAGCAGATAGTATTTTTTAAAGAGCATCTTTTTGAGTTTCCAATGGATAAATTAAGACCATTAGGAAATCCAATGAAACATATAGAAGCAATACTGTTTATGTTTTCTCGTTTGAAAGATGAGGATGTTTCTTATGAGGACTATGATAATTACATCAAAAATTTTGAAAATGCAGTAAAGAAAAGTTCTAAAGACGTTGAATTAAAAGATGAATATCTGATACAAAAAGAATTGTCCGAAATTTATAAAAAATATGAAGAGTTGAAAATTAAGCATGGATTTATTGATTTTAGCGACCAGGTGTGGCTTGTTCTAAAACTATTCAGGGAACATCCGTCAATATTAAAAAAATATCGGGATAAGTTTAAATATATTCTTGTTGATGAATTTCAGGATACAAACTATTCACAGTTCCAGTTATTAAAAATGTTACTGAATAAAGAAAGAAATATTACCGTAGTAGGAGACGACGACCAGAGTATCTTTCGGTTTCGTGGAGCGGCAATAACAAATATTTTGAATTTCAAAAGAGACTATCCAAAAGCGAAACAGGTTGTTTTAAATAAAAACTACCGTTCAAACCAGTGCATACTTGACATATCGTATAATCTGATAAAATTTAATAATCCAGACCGTCTGGAAGTAAGAAATAAAATCAATAAAAAACTAATTTCTATTCAAACAAAGGAACAAGAGGATATTCCGGAGCTGAACCAACGTTTGCCCAACAACGATTTAGCGGTGGGGCGGATTCGCCAAACCCGACTTCTGACGGATTATGACGAAAACTCTAAAACCCTAAAACTCAAAACCGCCGTATTTAATCATCATTTCAGTACAGTTTCTGCAGAAGCGGATTTTGTTGCAGAAAAGATTCTGGAATTAATAACAGAAGGAAAAAAATATAATGATTTTGCAGTTCTTGTTCGTTCAAATAATGATGCTGAACCGATTATAAAATCTCTGAATATCAAAAACATTCCATGGCATTTTTCAGGAAGTAGCGGATTATATGCACGAGAAGAAGTTAAAATATTGATTTCTTTTTTAAAAATAATTTCGGATTTATCCGATAATATTTCGTTATTTCATCTTGCATCTTCCGATATTTACAATATGCCTATGGAGGATTTGACAATCTGTCTTAATGAAGCTTCAAAAAGAAAGACATCTATCTATAAAATATTCAACAATTTGAATTTGGAAGGTATTAGCGATTCGGGAAAAGAAATTGCAAAAAAGATAATTGAAGATATTAGAAAATATATAGATGCTTCCAAAGAGTTTTCTACCGGACAAATACTCTACAAATTTATTAACGATACAAGCTGGATTAAAAAACTTGTTGATAAAAAAGATGAACAATCAATAGAAAAGGTTTCTAATGTAGCATTATTCTTTGAAATTATAAGAAATTTTGCAGAGGTATCTAAAAATGATAAAGTACAATTTTTTATAGCGCATCTTACAAATCTTATTGATGCAGGCAGTAATCCTGCGACTGCGGAGGCGGATACAGACACAGATGCAGTAAATATATTGACGATACACAAAGCCAAAGGATTGGAATTTTCGGTTGTTTTTATGGTTTCGCTTGTGCAGGGAAAATTTCCTGTTAACGGAAGGAAAGATGTTTTGGAAATCCCTGAAAAATTGATAAAAGATATTTTGTCTTCCGGCGATGTTCAACTCTCTCCACGAAAAAACAAGAGTATAAATTCGTTTAAAGATAATAAAGAAATTCAAGAAGATAACGAACTTGAATCCACGGATGCAAAGAAGTGGAGTGGGGTTCATAAGCAGGAAGAAAGGCGTTTGTTTTATGTTGGAATGACCAGGGCAAAAGACGAGCTATATCTTACATCTGCATCAGATTATGGTGGACAGCGTGAAAGAAAAATAAGTCAGTTTGTATTTGAATCGCTTAATTTACCACAATCCAAAATACAGTTAAAAAAGCTTAATCCTTTGGAAGCAATCAGAAAAAATGAAGTTGTAGAAAGTCGGAAGAGCGATAATATAAGAATAAAAAAGCAACTTTCGGTTAGTTATCTGCAAATTGACGATTATTTGACTTGCCCGCTGAAATATAAATATATACATATATTAAGAATTCCTGTTATGGCGAATCATGCTATAATTTATGGGAATGCGATTCACGAGACAATCCAATTCTACTATAAAAGAAAAATGGATAAAAAATCGGTATTGCTTGGCGAGCTTATTGATAAATTTAAAGCCCACTGGGAATCGGTCGGTTTTTTGTCTATTGAACATGAAGAACAACGGCTGGAGGAGGGCAGGGAAACACTTAGGAAATTTTTTTATAGATCAGAAAATGAGGATACAATTCCTAAATATATTGAAAAAAGATTTAAGATTAAATATGGCGGAGATATAATAATAGGAAGGTTTGACAGGGTGGATTACGATGGTAAGAACACTGTCATAATAGATTTTAAGACATCCGAGGTTTCCAATAAAAAAGATGCCGATAAAAGAGCTAAAGATAGTACCCAATTAGCAATCTATTCTTTGGTTTGGCAGAAACTAACCGGTAAACTGCCAAAATCCGTTGAATTACATTTTGTAAATACCGGAGTAATAGGTTCAATTCAGCCCGATGAAAAAATGATAGAAAAAATAAAACAAAAAATTGATAATGTTACATCAGGAATAAGAAATAGAAAATTTGAAGCGAAACCGGCATATAAGTATTGTAATTATTGCCCATTTAATAATATATGTTCGAGTGTTAAAAATTGAAATATTTAAATAATAAAGAGATTTTTAATTAAAATATTGGTTTTTATACTTTTTCGCAGAAAACTCTGCATCTTGCCGCAGGGAGCTTCATTGTAAAAACTAACGAAAAATGATAATATTTAACAATAAAAATAGGATAAACAATTATGAAAAAAAATAATTCAAATGGTGGGAACCTTGGTTTTGAAGAAAAACTTTGGAAAGCAGCAGATAAGTTGCGAAACAACATGGATGCCGCAGAATACAAACATATTGTATTAGGATTAATATTTCTAAAATACATATCAGATGCATTTGAAGAACGTCACAAACAACTTGAAAAGGAAGTTGCCAATCCTAAAAGCGACCTATTTGTAAAAGAACCAGATGCCCGTTACGAAGCGATTGAAGATAAAGACGAATATAAAGCATTAAATATATTTTATGTTCCAGAAAAAGCACGTTGGCAATATCTACAAAAAAAAGCAAAACAACCTACGATAGGCAAAATAATAGACGATGCAATGGATTTAATTGAAAAAGAAAATTTGTCATTAAAAGGTGTTCTTCCTAAAAATTATGCAAGAGAATCATTGGATAAACAACGGCTTGGTGAATTAATAGACCTGATAGGAACTATTGGTTTAGGTGATTATGAAAACCGTAGTAAAGATATTTTAGGCAGAGTCTATGAATATTTCTTGGGACAGTTTGCCGACTCAGAAGGCAAACGAGGTGGACAGTTTTATACACCAAGAAGCATAGTAAATTTACTCATAGAAATGATGGAACCATATAAAGGCCGTATATTTGACCCTTGCTGTGGTTCAGGTGGTATGTTTGTCCAAAGCGAAAAATTTGTGAAAGCACATGACGGAAAAATTGGTGATATTGCAATAAATGGGCAAGAATCTAACCAAACCACATGGCGACTTTGCAAAATGAATCTTGCAATAAGAAGAATTGATTCAAATATAGCGTGGAATAACGAAGGTAGTTTCTTAAAAGATGAACATAAAGACCTAAAAGCAGACTTTATATTAGCCAATCCACCATTTAATGATAGTGACTGGAAGGGTGAACTATTAAGAGATGACATAAGATGGAAATTCGGGGTTCCGCCGACAGGTAACGCAAATTTTGCTTGGGTACAACATTTTATTCACCATTTGTCACCTACAGGTATAGCCGGTTTTGTATTAGCAAACGGTTCTATGTCGTCTAACCAATCAAACGAAGGCGAAATAAGAAAAAACATAATTGAAGCCGACCTTATTGATTGTATGGTTTCTTTACCAACGCAACTTTTTTATAATGTAATGATACCTGCCTGTCTCTGGTTTACTGCTCGTGATAAAAAAAATCACAAATTCAAAGACAGGAGAGGCAAAGTTCTTTTCATAGATGCTCGTAAAATGGGTATAATGATAGACCGTAGGCACAGAGAACTTACTGATAAAGAAATAGATAAAATTTCTTCGGTTTATCATACATGGCGTGGTGAAGGCGGCAGGTATAAAGATGAAAAGGGGTTTTGTAAATCAGCAACACTTGAAGAAATAAAACAGCAGGGCTATATATTGACTCCAGGCAGATATGTAGGAACTGAAGAAATAGAAGAAGATAATGAAGCATTCAACGATAAAATGAAACGACTAACAAAAGAACTATCGGAACAATTCAATAAATCAAAAGGACTTGAAACCGAAATAAAGAAAAACCTTAAAGGATTGGGTTATGAACTCTAAAGAATTAAATCTTATTATAGCAGAAGGCGAGGGTTTAACAGTTGAATTTAAGGAAAAATATACTTCTAAAATTGATCGCGATATTGCATCAATGGCAAATGCAAAAGGTGGGTTCATACTTCTTGGTGTCAATGATGCTGGCAAAATAATCGGTGAAAAACTTACTAATCGGTTGAAAGCCGAAATTTTATCATTAGCGCGAAATTGCGAACCACAAATCACAATTTCAAAAATCTCACAAGTTGATAAAGTAGTAGTTATAGAGATATCCGAAGGTAATGAAAAACCCCACAGATGTTCTTCGGGATATTTTCGCCGTCTTGATGCAGTAACACAAAAAATGACTCATTTGGAAATTCGCACAATGTTTCGGGAATCTGCAGATATATCTTTTGAGGGATTACCTTGTAAAGGTTTTTCTTTTAAAGACATTTCTTTCGAAAAAGTCAAAATATTTACCAAGGAGTCAGAAGTATCGTACAAAATAAGCAAAGAAACAATTCATCCTTTATTATCTAGTTTGGGTATTTATAAGGATGATAAAATTTGTAATGCCGGTGCATTAATGTTTGCGAAAGAAATTGGAAAATTTATTCCCCATTCGGAAATTATCCTTGGTGCATTTAAAGGCATGACAAAAACACATATTTATGATAGAAAAGATGTGCGTAACGACTTATTTACGCAATTAAATGAGTCAATGTCATTTTTGAAGAAACATCTTAATATTAGAAGTGAAATTCACGAATTAAACCGTTATGATATTTACGAAATTCCGCTTGATGCATTACGAGAGGCTTTAGTAAATGCTGTTGTCCATCGTGATTATAGTATACAAGGTACTAACATCTCTGTAAATGTTTTTGATGATAGAATAGAAATAGTTAATCCGGGTGGACTTCCATCAGGATTGACTAAAGAGAATTTTGGTAAAGAATCTATACGGCGCAATCTTATTGTTGCAGATTTGTTTCACCGTATGAACAAAATGGAAAGAGTTGGCTCAGGCATTAATAGAATGTGTGAATATATGAAGGAAGCGGGGCTCAAAGAACCCGTTTTTGAATCAGATAGTTTTTTCAGAGTTACTTTCTATCGTAATCCCAAATATGCTTTAAAAAGAACTGATGAATTAGATAAAAATCTAAAGTTGGGTGTAAAGTTGGGTGTAAAGTTGGGTGTAAATCAAATTAAGATTCTTGATATTATTTATGAGAATAAATTCGTAACAATAGTAGAAATTGCAGAAAGGATAGGAATAAGTTCAACTGCAGTAGAAAATAATATTGCTAAACTAAAAACAAAAGGCATTTTACATCGGGTAGGGCCCGACAAAACCGGACACTGGAAACTTAAAGAAAAAGAATAGATAAATGAACTAAAACGCGAACGATTATTGTTAAATGAAGAGATTGTTCACCGAACAATCCGCTCCATTATTTTTATGGCTAAACAAAATTCAGTTATGAAATCCTCAGCAACAATACCCGAAGGATGGGAAGAAACATCCTTAAAGGAAGTTGCTGAAACTATTTCTCAGACATATTCTTTTTCAGATAAGAAAGAAATAATATTTATAAATACAGGAGATATCCAGAGCGGTAATTTTCTACATAAAAACTATTCAAAGGTTGATACTCTGCCCGGTCAAGCAAAAAAGATGATTAAGCGAAATGACATTCTTTTTAGCGAAATAAGACCAAAAAACCAGCGATATGCTTTTGTTAATTTTGCCAATACAGAAGACTATGTCGTTTCAACAAAACTAATGGTTATTAGAGCAAAAAATAATATTTTACCAGAATATTTATATAGAATATTAATAAATAAAAATACTCTTGATGAATTCCAACAATTAGCAGAAAGTAGATCTGGAACGTTTCCACAAATCACATTTGATTCTATTAAAGAGCATCCTATATTACTTCCTTCATTGTCAGAGCAACGGGCGATAGCAAAGATACTTTCTGATCTTGATGAAAAGATTGAATTGAACAATCAAATGAACAAGACACTTGAATCAATAGCACAAGCGATATTTAAAGAATGGTTTGTTGATTTCCGTTTCCCCGGCTATAAAAAAACAAAATTCGTAAATGGTTTACCCGATGGCTGGAGAATGAGTGATTTTGGTGAAATAGCGAAAATTCAACCAGGATTTGCATTTAAAAGTTCAGATTTTACAACACAAGGATATAAAATAATAAAAATTGCAAACATACAGAATGGTATTGTTGATATATCTCAAACTGATTATGTTTCAGAAGATGTATTTGGAAACACTGATAAAAGATTTCATTTGGTTTCCGGTGATGTGATTATTGCTATGACTGGTGCAAATATTGGAAAAATCGGTATTATACCGAAAATAGAAAAATCTCTATTGTTAAATCAACGTGTTGGAAAACTTGTTAGTAAGTATCATTTGTGGGCATATTTGGTATTAACGGGCCCGGTAGTACAATCACTTATTGAAGGCATTTCATCGTCAAGCAGTGCACAGCCTAATATTAGTAATACAGATATCGAAAAAACAAAAGTTGTTATTCCAAACGAGACAATCTTGGAGATGTTTGAAAAAAATCTGAATAGTATTTATAAAAATATTATTGAAAATCTTGCAACACAAAGTATATTATCTCAAATCCGCGATTCTCTTTTGCCAAAACTAATGTCCGGAAAAATAAGGGTAAAATAATAAAGGCAGGCATTATGAAATTAGAGAAAACTGAAATAGATATTGTTGATTCTTTATTAAAACACCTTTATAAAGATAAAAAATATAGTATCGAAAAAATTAAGGAAAAGAATAATATTGAGATGCCAGATTTTATTATTAAAGATGATATAAATACATATTTAATTGAATTGAAAGAAAAAAGAGACGATGAAAAACTTGTCAAAACAAGAGAAGGGGAATTAAAACAAGGAAACATGTTTTTTTCAAAGACATCTCAAGGAAGGATAAATACAATATCAAGTATTATTGAGAAGGGTTATAATCAGTTAAAAAATATATCTGAGAATAAAATCGATTTTAAATTATTATTTTTCTCTGCAGAAGGTTATGATGCAAAATCTCAAATTGCGCAACTAAGGGCAACAATATATGGGATAAAAGATATTATCGATAAAAATAATAAAAATGAAATGGCTAAGCCATGTTTTTATTTTGATTTCAATGATTTTTATAGATTTGCCGATACTTTAGATGGTGTAATATGGGTAAATTCAATTGAATCAAAAGCACAATTTTGTATAAATAGTTTTTCTCCAGAATATGAAAAAATAAAAAATAGTTTAATCTATAGATCATTTGAAGAGGGTATTTGTGATCCTTATGAAGAAGAAAAGAATAATAGAGGTTATATTGCTGATTGTGATTATGATAGAAGAAATGAAAAAGAAATTTTAGATTATATAGATACTAAGTATAAGAAGAAGTTTATTCCATTTTCATTTAATAAAGTGACGGCAACTCAAATAATTCCTAAACAATAAATTTATAAGTTTATCTAATATATCAAATTATTTAAAATAAAAGCAAAACTAAAAGCAAATTAATTGTAATATGGAAAAATATATTCAACAAATAAGAGATTTAATAAATGAACCGAGAAAGCGATATCATCTTTTAAAAAATGTAGGACTTTGGCATCAATTATGCAGTTCAATGGATGTTATTGAAGA
Source organism: Elusimicrobiota bacterium (assembly GCA_003452965.1). Classification (GTDB taxonomy): domain Bacteria; phylum Elusimicrobiota; class UBA8919; order UBA8919; family UBA8919; genus UBA9627. The sequence continues at coordinate 30,416 of DMMW01000028.1, read as the reverse complement.
TACTGATTCAGCAATCCAATTTTATAAAATGCAAAAATTCCCTAAAGTAGTGGGGGGTGGTTATTTAATGGTTTGTGGTGTACTTCAGGCACTTTTTTTACAGCAAGATGCAGTGAAGCATTTGTGTGAATCTTTAGAATTATATTATAATATTACTAATGAAGAATTAAAAAATGTAAGAGAAATTAGAAATGACAGTATAGGTCATCCAACAAAAAGAGATGGCGGTAAATCATATCATTTTATTTCAAGAATAACTATTTCTAAAGATGGTTTTCAACTTATGTCTTGGAATAAAAATAAAAATATAGTATTTAAAGATATTGTAATTGTAGATTTGTTGAATGCACAAAGTAGAAATATTACTGTAATATTAAAAGATGTTATTAAAAAACTAAAAGACGAAGACAAAAAACATAAGGAGAAGTTTTGTATGGATAAATTAAAAGACGTGTTTTCACAAGTACATTATGATATTCAAAAAGTGCACGAAGGTCTGAGTAAACCTAAATACATTCCTATAAGCAAAATAAGTTTACAAATGATAAATGAATGTTTAACAAAATTTGAAAATAAACTTAACGAAAGAGGAATATCGTTGGATACTTATGATTCTATAAAAGACATTTATGTATTATTGAAATATCCACTTTTTGAATTGAGTAGATTTTTTTTAAAGACAAAAAAAAATATTAAAATGAATATCGATAAAGAAACAGCATTTATTTTTTGGTATTTTGTAAGGGAACATATTGAAAAATTAGAAGAACTGGCAAAGGAGATAGATGAAGAATACATTAAGTGAATAAGGTATTCTTCACATTGTAACTGAATCAGAAGTTGAGTAGTTGGATTTGTGTAGGAATTGGGAATGAGTAAGAAAAATATTTGAAAACGGGGAATACTGATTATTAAATATTGGTATATTAAATTAGTCAGACACTGTCTGGCAAATCTATATCTGAGAAAGGATTGACAAAATACGAGACAGTGTCTCGTAAATCAATGACGGTTGAATGACAATGAATTTGAATTAGCCAGACATTGTCTGGCAATTGATATATGGAAGAAAAGAAGTAATATCTAAAGAAAGAATAAAATTGAGAATAATATAAGTGAGTCCATAATAGTCTAGACAGTGAAGTCATTATGATCCCGATTCATCGGGAGAAGAATCGCACGACGAGATGTTTCGTTTTACTCAACATGACTTCCATTTGAATGTCTATATAATAATGGACTTATTAGTAACTTCAATTTTTGAGAAAATCAATCACTAAGTCGGAAGTTGAGAGGTACTATTAATGAAATCGTTTAAAAGTGGTAATGTTAAATTGCCTTTAGGTGCCATATGGTTGATGAACAGTATCAGTGAATACAAAGGTAAACAGGAATTATATGCTAAACAGTCACCGCAGGTTTTAAAAACACTTCTTGAAATGGCTCTTATTGAAAGTGTCGAGTCGTCTAATCGTATTGAAGGTATTACCGTTGAAAAGAATAGGTTGAAACCGATTGTGATTAAACATAGTAAACCCCGCGACCGTTCTGAGGAAGAAATTGCTGGATACCGAAAAGCTCTTGAACTGATTCATAAAAAATATAAAAGTGCAAGAATAACTCCCGGTACTATAAAAGAATTACATCGATTGAGTCATGGTGGAGCATGGGATGCTGGTAAGTGGAAAGAAAAAGATAATGATATTATCCGCAAAAATCCGGATGGGAGTATGGAAGTAATCTTTAAACCGGTGATAGCAAAACAAACTTCTGAATATATAGAGCAGTTGTGTCTTGTATATGACAACAGTATCAATCAATTAAAATACCCGCCACTATATGCTGTTGCCTGTCTCACACTTGATTTTTTATGTATCCATCCATTTAGAGACGGTAATGGCAGGGTATCACGTCTTCTTACACTACTCGCTTTATATCAACATGGGTTTACGGTAGGTAAATATATCAGTATTGAACGTATTATTGAACAGTCCAAGGAAACCTATTATGAAGTTCTGAATAAAAGTTCTCAAAAGTGGCATGATGCAAAACATGATGTTATGCCATGGTTCCATTATTTTCTTGGAACTGTAATTTCTGCTTATAAAGAATTTGAAGACCGAGCAGGGAATGTTAAACCTTCCCGCGGAACGAAAAGTAAAATAGTAATAAATGCTATTGAAAGACAAGTTGGAGAGTTTACTTTAGCAGATATTGAGAAAGAATGTCTTTCTGTTAGCAGAGAAATGATAAAGATTATTTTCAGACAAGAACAGAAAGCGGGTAAGATTCATTCTTTAGGTAAAGGCAGATCTGCTAAGTGGCAAAAGATTAAATAGGGTAATAACTTTATAAATGGGTTAATAAATAGGTTAATAACATAATATGGCTAAATCAATCACCGAGTCGGAAGTTGAGCAGTTGTCGTTAGATATTTTAAAAGAATTAGGATATAAGATTCTTTATGGTCCGGATATTTCTATTGATGGCACAAGACCTGAAAGAGCTGATTATTATAATTGTGTCTTGATTGAACGATTATTAGAAGCAATAGATAGATTAAATCCTGATATTCCTAATAATGCACAAGAAGAGGCACTGAAAAAGGTGATGTGGTATAGGACACCAAGTATGATTACAAATAATCATAATTTTCATAAATTGTTAGTTAATGGTGTTGATGTTGAATATAAAAAGGACGGAAGAATTGTCGGAGATAAGGTCTGGCTTTTTGATTTTAAGAATGTCAATAATAATGAATTTTTAGCAGTTAATCAATTTACAGTTATTGAAGGCAATCATAACAGACGCCCGGATATTGTAATTTTTGTAAATGGGTTACCATTGGTTGTTATTGAGTTGAAGAATCCTGCCGATGAAGATGCTACAGTTAAAGCCGCATTTAAACAGTTTGAAACATATAAGATACAAATACCTGTGTTATTCAATTATAACGAAATCCTTGTAATCAGTGACGGTACTGAAGCAAGGGCGGGAACACTTACTTCTGAATGGGAAAGATTTTTGCCTTGGAAAACGATAGATGGCAAAGAACGAGAACCAGAAGTGATTCCACAGATAGAAGTGCTTTTGAAAGGAATGCTGAATAAAAAAGTACTTCTTGACCTTTTAAAGCATTTTGTCGTATTTGAAGCTGATAATGGGAAAATTTCTAAAAAGATTGCAGCATATCATCAATACCATTCTGTAAATAAAGCTGTAGATGCAACTTTAAAAGCGTCAAGTAAAAAAGGGGATAAACGAATTGGCGTTATATGGCATACACAAGGGTCAGGCAAGAGTTTGATTATGGCATTTTATACCGGTAAATTAGTTTTAAAGATGGATAATCCAACGATTGTTGTTCTTACAGATAGAAATGATTTGGATAATCAGTTATTTGATACTTTCGGTGGTTGTAAAGAATTATTAAGACAGAAACCGGTACAAGCAAATACCAGAGATGAATTGAAAGGATATTTGAAAGTAGCATCTGGTGGAGTAGTTTTTACAACGATACAGAAGTTTCTACCCGAAAAACAGGGTGATAAATTTCCGTTATTATCTGAAAGAAGAAATATAATAGTTATTGCAGATGAAGCACACAGAAGTCAGTACGATTTTATAGATGGGTTTGCAAAACATATGAGAGATGCATTGCCTAATGCTTCATTTATAGGGTTTACTGGTACACCTATTGAAAAGACAGATAAAAATACTATTGCAGTGTTTGGTGATTATATAGATGTTTATGATATTGAACAAGCAGTAAATGATGGAGCCACAGTTAAGATTTATTATGAAGGTCGCATAGCTAATCTTGAATTAAAAGAAGCTGAACGTCCAAAAATAGACCCTGATTTTGAAGAGGTAACCGAAGGCGAAGAAGTTACAAAGATAGAGAAACTAAAAACAAAATGGGCACGGCTTGAAGCTATTGTTGGAAGCGAGAAAAGAATAAATCAGATTGCAAAAGATATAGTAGAGCATTTTGAGCAACGGCTGAATGTTATTGATGGCAAAGGAATGATTGTGTGTATGAGCAGACGGATTTGTATTGAACTTCATAATGAAATTATTAAGTTAAGACCTAATTGGTATGATAAAGACGATAAAAAAGGATTTTTGAAAGTTATCATGACTGGTTCTGCAAGTGACGATGTAAGTTGGCAGGAGCATATACGCAATAAGCAAAGAAGAAGAGAAATTGGGAACAGGATGAAAAATCCGCCAGATTCTTTAAAATTAGTTATTGTACGAGATATGTGGCTTACTGGTTTTGATGTGCCATCACTCCATACTATGTATATTGATAAACCAATGCGTGGGCATGGCTTAATGCAGGCGATAGCAAGAGTAAATAGAGTTTTTAAGGATAAGCCGGGTGGATTGATTGTAGATTATTTAGGAATAGCTGCTGATTTGAAAGAAGCATTGAAAGACTATACTGAAAGTGGTGGAGAAGGTAAACCGACTTTTGACCAGGAAGAAGCTATTGCAGTTATGCTTGAAAAATACGAAGTTGTTAATAATATGTTCAATAAGTTTGATTATAAAAAGTTTTTTGCTACTGATATAAGAAATAAGATGATTATTTTAACACAAGCATCTGAATATATTTTAAGTCAAAAAAAAGGTAAAGAGAGATATTTACATTTTGTAAATCAGTTATCAAGGGCTTTTGCATTAGCAGTACCAAGTAAAGAAGCAATGGATATACGAGATGATGTTGGTTTCTTTCAGGCAGTTAGGTCAAGAATAGCTAAATTTGAAATTGGAAAAGGTAAAACAGAAGAAGAATTGGATACAGCTATTAAACAGATTATTTCTAAAGCTATTGTTTCTGATAGAGTGGTAGATATTTTTGAAGCGGCAGGAATAAAAAAACCGAATATTTCTATATTATCAGATGAGTTTTTAGCAGAGATTAAAAATCTTCCGTATAAAAATCTTGCAGTTGAGTTATTGCAACGATTATTAAGTGATGAGATTAAACAGAGAACAAAGAAAAATTTTATTCAGAGTAGGTCTTTTGCTGAGATGTTGGAGAAGACAATAAAAAAATATCGTAATAAGACAATTGAAACCGCTAAGATAATTGAAGAATTGATTGCATTAGCGAAACAACTTAAAGAAGCAGGGAAACGTGGTGAAGAATTGGGACTAAATGAAGATGAAATCGCGTTTTATGATGCATTAGAAATAAATGATAGTGCAGTGAAAGTTTTAGGTGATGAAGTGTTAATGACTATTGCAAGGGAACTTGTTAAGACAATTAGAAATAATGTTACTATTGATTGGACTTTGCGAGAAAATGTTCAGGCAAATTTAAGAGTTATGGTAAAAAGAGTTTTAAGAAAATATGGTTATCCACCGGATAAACAGAAGAAAGCCACAGAGACGGTTTTAGAACAGGCGATGTTAATTGCTAAGGATTGGGCAGAGAAATAAGAAACAAAGGCAGATTTGCCATTGAAAAAAAATATTGTTTTTGTATAATCATTAAAGCAGCGTATCGCGTATAGGGGATAGGGTATAACAGAAAGTAGCAAAGAATAATAATAAAAACCCAAAACTAACCCCTATTCTCTAACCTCTAATCTCTGATTTTAAAAATATATGATAATAATTATTTCTGTTGCGTTGGTTGTGATTGTTGTGCTGGTGATTTTACTGATTAAACGGAGTTCGTCGCAAGATTCTCAGGCGAATCTGCTTATTCAACAGCAAATGGATTCTTTAAGAAAGCAACTAAGCGATTCTTTGATGGGCAGTACCTCATTAGTAAATCAGCAGATATCATCTCTTACCGATCAGGTTAATAAGCAACTTTCTTCGGTTTCCGAACAACTCCTTAATTCGCAGAAAACTGTCGGTGAACGGTTAGATAATGCTGCTAAGGTAGTTAATGATGTAAATAAGAGTATAGGAGAATTATCGGAAGCAACGAAGCGTGTTTTTGAGGTTGGACAGGATATTGCGTCACTTCAGGAAATTTTAAGGGCACCTAAATTGAGGGGTAATATAGGAGAGTATTTTTTAGGAGATTTATTATCGCAGATTTTACCTCCAAAATTTTATGAACTGCAGTATCAATTCAAGTCAAGAGAAACTGTGGATGCTGTAATCCGATTGTTGCAGGGGCTGGTACCGGTTGATTCAAAATTTCCACTTGAAAATTTCAGAAAATTATTAGAGATTCAATCGGATAAAGAAAAGATGCAGGCGAAGAAAAAATTTGTTTCTGATGTGAAAAAACATATAGATGCAATTTCTTCCAAATACATACTAACAGATGAAGGTACTTTTGATTTTGCTCTTATGTATATACCTGCCGAGAACGTCTACTATGAAACAATAATTAAAGATGAGAATTCCGATGAAAGTTCAATTATAAGTTATGCAATGGAAAAGAAAGTTATACCTGTATCACCTAACTCGTTTTATGCTTATCTGCAGGCGATAGTTCTTGGCTTGCGTGGAATGAGAATAGAAGAAGGAGCCAAGAATATTATGGTTATGCTGTCACGGCTAACCGGCGATTTTAAAAAATTCAAGGATGAATTTGATACATTAGGCGGACATATTACAAAAGCCGCTTCAAAATATGACGATACCGCAAAAAGACTGGATAAATTCAGCGATAAATTACTTTCCGTAGAGAATCCGCAAGAAAAAATTATTGAGAATAAATAATATGCTTAGAAAGACCATAGAACATCTGGGGTAGGTTTCTTCAAGGAAGTGTTGGAAACGGTTCTTATCTCTAACGGGATGAGAATAAAGAAATGTCAAAATGAAAGACCAACCCCCATTTATGGTGGAAACTTATTCAAATTATTTGCATCATAATATGCGAAGTAAAATATTGACATGGAGGGACTATGCATAAAAGATGGTTGATGATTTTGATGGTGGCGGTTTTTATTGGTGCTGTTGTCAGTGCAGGTGTGATAATTGGGCAGGGGACAGGCGAAACTCCCGGTATGGTGACTGAACAAATGCCGGAACAAGATATTAAAGTATCAGATATATTATTCTGCAAGAATGTAGAAAATAGGGAACCAGTAGATAAAGCGGAAACGTTTGGTGCTGATATCGGTAAAGTTTATTGTTGGACAGTTATAACAGATGCTAAAATACCTACAGAAATTAAACATGTTTGGTATTTTAACGATAGCAAAATGGCGGAGGTGCCATTGACCGTAAAGTATGAAAGAACACGCACTTGGTCTTATAAGACAATATTAGAGGATATGGTAGGTAATTGGAGAGTGGATGTCGTTGATTCTGAGGGAAATATAATTAAATCAGCATCGTTCAAAATAGAGAAAAATTAATAAATCATACATCAATTAAATTATCAAAATGCAGAGACTTTGTATGTAATATGCATACAGAGTTTTTGTATTTATGAATAAAAATCGCTGTCCAGTTTTTGTTCTTGATTTCATTGTTTAAAAATTGTAATATTAAACAGTACAGAGTTTATATAGAATTTAAAGTAATATTATTAGTGAAAAATATAATATATGGATTCCGAAAAACTTAGTATTCTGATTGTTGAGGATGACGAAGGTATAGTTGAATTGTTAAAAGCAAAACTTGAAGAGTCCGGTTATGCTATTTCTGTAGCAATGGATGGGATAACTGCAATTGATATGGCTATACAGCTGGATCCGGATTTAATTATTCTGGATGTGATGTTGCCACATCTGGATGGATTCGGTGTTTGTGCCGAATTGAAATTGGATAGGGGAACCAGTAAGATTCCTATACTTATGTGTACTGCCCAGAACTCGCTTGCTGATATTGAAAAAGGATTCAGTTTTGGCATAAACGGATATATTATTAAGCCTTTTGATTTTGAGAAAGTGTTGGTGAAGATTAAACAGATTCTTGGAAAATAAAGCATTTGAAATAAAATGTATTGATTTTAGTAAATAATTTAGTAAAATAAATACATCCAATTGTTTTTTAAAATGTAGGTATATAGTTAACATAATAATTCAGATTGCTTCGCTTAATCTTCAGCGAAGTGAGAATATTCTCGCTGAAGGGGATTTGATTAGTTTTACGAGCATAAACCCACAGTACTTCATCTTTTTGCTGTTTTTTCCAAAGAATGGAAATGAAACAAAAAGCGATATCCGTTAAATCACTTCAAAAACAAATAGAACAACTGAATAATAGGCTTGTTCAATCCGAAAGAATTAATGTTTCCGGAATAATGTTGTCGGCGATTGTCCATGATATCAATAGAGCATTGACCAATATTCTAGGGACAGCAGGTATTCGTTTATTGGAAGAAACAATAGATGATTCCGTCCGGGAAGATTTTGAGAGAATAAAACTTTCAGCACAAACCTGTCGCGAAATTATAAATAACCTAATAAGTTTTGTTAAAACCGAATTCCGTTTAACCAAGACCGATATTCATAAGCTAATTGATTTATGTGTGGATTTATGTCAGTATCAATTGGTTTCTTCAAAAATAGAAGTAGTTAGGAATTATGATAAAAATATTCCGCTGGTAAACATAAGTATGTCCGATATGCAACACGCTATAATCAATTTAATTCTGAATTCGGTTGATGCCGTTTCGGAAAATGGGAAGGTTATGATTTCTACCGACTATTTAAAAAAGAGCAAAAAAATAACGATAACGGTATCAGATAATGGTGGCGGAATTCCACGGAAAAATATTCCGAATATTTTCATTCAATTTTTTACAACAAAAAGCCAGAGGATGGGATTAGGATTAACCATCGCGGATAGAATTATAAAAAAGCATAATGGATTTATTGATGTGAAAAGTGAAATAAATAAAGGCAGTTCTTTTAAAATAACATTACCCATATGAACAAAACTGTATTAGTAATAGATGATGATGAAACGATAAGAAATATATGCTATAAAGTATTAAGTAAGGATTATGAAGTTGATATAAGTAAAACAAATAATGCACTTGAAAGATTGAAAGAGAAAAAGTACAATTTAATAATTACTGATGTAAAGTTATTTGACTTGATAAGAAAAAGTTTTCCTGAGACCGTTATCATTGTTTTTAGGACATATGGAGAAACGATTAACCATATGATTGACGGTTATTTAATAAAACCTTTTACTGTTGAAGAATTGAAAAATACTGTACGGAAGTCGCTGGAGAAAAGGAATATTTTAAACGGTAAAAAAATAGTTATAATTGATGATGACAGGGAAATTATGGCTTTGCATCGCACTATTTTTGAGCTGAAGGGTGTCCATGTAGAATCGGCGTATGACGGGCAGGATGGCTTTGAAAAAATAAAAAAATGTAAACCGGATTTAGTTATCCTGGATGCTTTCTTACCCAAGATTGACGGATTCAGTCTTTGTGAGATGATTAAAAAAGACAAAACACTTAAAAATATAGCCGTAGTATTATTAACAGGTGCAATAATTGAAAAAAAGATTAATGCCGATTTGTTTCTAGCGAAACCGATTGACCCATACGAGCTTACAAGTAAAATTGAAGAATTGCTTCTAACCGATTAAGTAAGATAAAAATGGCTAAGAAAATATTATTTGCAGAAGATAAAGAAGAAACCGCCAGAATGATAAAAAAAGGTTTGGAGTTGGCGGGTTATGAAGTAATTCAGGCAGTTGATGGTCTTGATGCTTTGGAGAAAGTAAAAGCAAATATGCCGGATTTGATTATGCTTGATGTTCTGATGCCTAAACTGGATGGTTTTACGGTGAATCTGAAACTAAAAGAGGATATACTTACAAAGGATATTCCTGTTATAATTTCCACCTCAAGGGTCAAGATGTTGCAGATGTTCGAAAAAGACGGTAAGTCAAAAATTGATGCATTTTTAGAAAAACCCTATACTATTGAAGAGCTTTGGATGGTTATTAAGAAGATATTAAAAGAATGAATAAAAAGTTAATTCTAATTCTGTTTGTAATATTAAATATTTATCAGATTGCATATGCTGAAAATAAAACTGCGTTGCAATATTATAATAGTGCAAATAAGAAATACAATAATGGTGATATTGCGGGTGCGGCCAGCGATATTAAAAAGGCAAAGGAACTAAAAAAAGATGACGGAAAGATAAAAATTCTTGTTATTAAAATTGCAAAAGACTATTTTAATCGTGGTGGTGAAAAATATAATCAAGGTAATTTGTTAAATGCGATTAAAGATTTTGATGCAAGTTTGAACTTATATGAAGAAAAAACGGTAAAAGACGTTTATGGATTATGTTTGACTGAATTAGTCGGACAGGTCTACTCCGAAAATAATAGTTATGAAAAAGCGATACCGCATATAAGAAAACTTATAGAATTGTTTCCGGATGAACTTGAATATAGACAGATGTATGAGACTGCAAATGTAGATAAGCAGGTTGTTCAAAACATAGAAACATTACCCGGTATTACGGCATTGCCCGAAACGGTTCAGACAACTCAACCACAACCGGCTCAAGTGCAACAAACACAGGAACTGGTTCAGGCACCTCAATCGCAGCAATCCTCTCAAACGGTACAACCCCAGCAAATAGAACAAACCCAACAAACTCCTCAGATTGAAAAATTGTACTCATTAATAGAATCGCGGCTGCAAAAAAATGAAAAATTATTAAAAACTTACGATAAAAAACAAAGAGATTTAATTCAGAAAATATATAATAATGCCGAAGCTAAGAGAGAAAAGTTATTGAAAGAAATGGTAACTTCAGTAGTTCGCAAAGAAAATATAAAAACTGAAAAAGCATTAAAAGACACTGTAAGTTCAGCATTAGAAAAAGAAGGCGCCGGAATGAAAAAGACACTATTTTTCACAACAACCTTGGGAATAGTGTCTATGGGTGGTATACTGGGTTTTCTTGTTCTTATTCTAACAAAATATATTAAGAAAAGATCGGCTGTTATACTGTGGCATGGCGAGGTTGGGATGGCTGAATCGCTTAAGCAAAGGACAGAAGAACTGCTTCTTGCAAAGAAAAGATCGCTTTTATTGCCTTCGGAAATGGAAGATTTGAGAGTTATTGAAGCGGAAATTGTCGAAAAAACCGATGCGGGTGCGGCAGAAAATATATTGAGTCCGTTTCTGAAAAGCAACAATAGTCTTACGCGAGCGCAGGCTGCGAAGGCATTGTTCAAGCATAATCCGGAAAAATCACTGGATATTTTGGAGGATATGCTTGAAAAAGGCGACGAACAAGCGAGGATAGATTCGCTTGCAACACTTGGTGAAATAGGAACCGTTGAATCAATAAAAGTCCTGTTAGATAGTATTAATAAATTAAAATACAATGAGAAGAAAATTGTTATAAGATCATTGATGAAGATAGTTGCCGAGAATAAAGAGGGGATACCTTTTTATCTTCTTGAAAAAATTGATAATATTCTGTCGGAATTAAAAGAAAAAGAAGGATGGCTTTTAGAATAATATGAACGAGCAGTTAGACGAAAATTTAATAGAACTTAGAAAAATGTTTGAATCAGCCAATCTGACATGGGAAAAAATATTGGAAAATAATCAATATGAACATGTTAAAAAGATTAAAGAATCAGAAAAAGAAAATCAGCTGTTGAAATTTGAATTGGAGAAAATTAAGGATCAGTTTAAAATGGATGCTGCAGAAAAGTCCAATTTTATACTTCAAGAAGAGAAAATTAAACTTGATAAAATTCTAAAAGAGAAAGAAAATGAAATGAAAGAAATGATATTAAGATTAAAAGGGAAAGAGACAGAGTTACTGGCAAAAATTCAGAAATTAGAAAGTAAGACGGGAGAAAAAAAATCCGAAAATGAAGATATTGAATTGTTGAAAAGAAGATTTGAATTTGAATTAAAAGAGCTGCACAAGAAATATGATGAGGAAAAGAAAAGAATATTAAATAAGAAAGGTAAAATTATTTTTATTTGGAAAATTGCGGCAGTAATATTTGCAATTTTATCAGCAATTGCAATATTTACTATTTTTAAGGGTTAAATTTATGTTCAAAATATCCGAACAAAACGAGTTTTTAAAACAATATCAATCAAAAATCAAATCGCAGATTAAAACCAAGGATGAAGAAATTAAGCGATTAAAGAACCTTATTAATGAATTAACTGAAGAATTAAAAAAGAATAAAATTGATTTGGAATCTTCAGATATTAAAATACGCAGTTTAAACGAAGAGATGCAGAGGTTAAAAGGTAATTTAACCGGAGAATGGGCACAATTAGATGAAATGCTTAAGTTAAAAGAGAAGGATTTCAATTTTTTAAAGCAAGAATTAGAAAACAGAATTAAAAAATGGGAAGAAGAATACCATAAAGAAGAAGGTAAAATAGGCATGCTTCGTGATGAAAAAACAAAATTGGAACAGCAGATGTCGCAAATAGAATCACAACATAGATTAGAAAAAAACAAACTGAACGAGGAAATTCACATAAGAGACGAAAAGATAAGAAATTTGCAGGGTTTGGAAAAAGAAATTAAGAGATGGGAAGAGGAATATAAAAAAGAAGAAGATAAAATAAATAGTTTTCGTGAAGAAAAAAGTAAATTGGAACAGCAAATAGAACAAATTAATGCCCAGAACAGATTAGAAAAAAATAAATTAAACGAAGAAATTCACATAAGAGACGAAAAGATAAGTAGTTTACAGAGTTTAGAAAAAGAAATTAAGAGATGGGAAGAAGAATGTCAAAAGGAAAAAGGTAAACTAAACAGCTTTCTTGAAGATAGAAATAGATATGAACAGCAGTTAGAACAACTAAATTCTCAAAATAGATTAGGTAAAAATAAACTTAATGAAGAAATTCAATTAAAAGAAGAGAAAATAAAAACATTGCGGGAAAAATATGATAATAAGGAAAAACAAATAGAGTCATTAAAAAATGAAATGAGTACAGTTATTGAAAATTTAAAAAAACGGTTATTAAAATAAGTATTGACAATTCTTGAAATATTCTTTATAATTTATTGGCAGTTCAAAAAGCAAAATATTTATAAAATAAAATGATATAATTTAGGAGGAAATACAGGTGAATAATTCTAATTTTGACGAAAAAATGGCAGGACTCAAAAAAACAATAACAATGAATAAAGCCATGTGGGAAAAGGTATTCAGTACACATGAGCAGAAATGGAAATCCAAGATTGAAGAAAAAGAAGATGAAATAAGCAGAATTAAAGAAAAGGCTAAAGAACGAGAAGGTGAACTAACCGATAAATTACACGACCACGAAAGGACGATTTTCTCAAATGAAACCGAAATAAAAAGTTTAAAACGTGATATGACGGCTTTGCAAACTGAGTTACTGAACGAAAAAACCAAGAGAAGACAAGAGCAAAAAGATTATGAAAATACAATAATTGAGCTTCAAAAAGAAATGTCCAGAAAAGAGGCATTGGAACGGGAAAGATATAGCGACAGGGAAGTAATATGGCAGGCAACAGAAATAAAAAACAAGGAATTAGAAGAAGAAATAAAAATAGTAAAAAATAGATTATCTGAAGAGCAGAAACGTTGGGATGAAGTTTTAAAAATGAAAGAGGAAAATTTTACCGTACTGAAGAAGGAATTAGAGACAAGAGTAAAAGAATGGCAGGCTCAGTACCAGCAATATGAATTAGAGGTTCAGAAATTAAGAAAAGAAAAAACAAATTACGAAAATCAGACAAAAGAATTGCAGGAAAGATTCAAAATACAGGAACAAAAAATGCGCGGCACAATATCAACAGAATCCAGTGAAATTGAGGATTTAAGACGGCAGATGCAGCATATGGAAAAGATACATAATGATGTTTTATCAGAGAAAGAGAAAGAAATAGAGTTGATGAAGAAAGATATGGACATATTTTTAAAAGAATTAACCGAAGCAGGTGGAAAAGAGGAAGATGTTGAAGAAGGTAGGAGTGTAAAGAATTTTAAAAATCAGCAAAATGTAACAACCGATAAAAAAGAAGAATTTGAGTCTCAAGACGAAAATATGCGCAGTACGGAAGAATATACCGAAGCAATAACGGAAGAAGGCACAGAAAAGACAAAATCATCATTCTGGAAGAGAATGTTAGGTTCATAAGACAATAAAGAATTTTAAATCATATTAAAAATGCCGAGTTTTTCGGCATTTTTAATCTAATCTGTTTAGTGCGATTGTAGGGTGATATAATAGGTAATAAGATAGATATTTAAAGAGTTAGAAGTGGGGTTAGTTTGGGTGTATTAAAATGTCAGATGAAATGAAGGAAATAAAAGCAAGATATAATATTGACGGTAAAATTACCGAAGTGAGAAAATCTATTGAAGAAGGTAAAAAGGCTTTTGAAACCGAATTATTACGGTATCAGGACATGATAAAAACTGTTAAAGTAGAATCCGGAGCACAGATTACTAATTTGCAGAAGGCAATACAAGAAAAAGATGCTAAAATAAGTGAACTGTCGTTCAATGTTGAAACATTAAAAAATCAAATTACACAATTAAAGACTACTATAGGTACGAGAGACACTCAAATAGAAAGCTTACAAAGAGAATTAACCGTTCGTGAGAATGTTCTTGAAACGACAAATCTAAAAGTTCAAAAATATGAAGAAGAGTTAAGGATATTGAATGATCGTTTGACTGAAGAACAAATGCGACATACAGAGATTATTCAAATGAAGAGTAACGATTTTGAACTGATGAAAAAGGAACTTGGACAAGAAGTTGAAAACTGGCGGACAGAATGCCAGAAAAGGGAAAATCAGATAATGCTCACCCAGGAAAACAGACAAGAGCTAAAGAAAGAACTTGAAAATCTCATGGACGAGTTAAAAAGAGTTAGATATGAAGCCAAAGAGCATCTTAAAATAAAAGAAGAGCAAATTACAGGATTAAAAGATGAATTTGCGATGAAAGAAAATACCTGGCAAAGCTTACTTAAAGAGAAGGCATCTGAAATAGAAAGTTTAAAAAGTTCATTAGATGAAATGATAAAAGAAATGGTTACAAAATATTAAAGCATAGTTTATTTTTATGGAGCTGACAAGAAGTTCATAAGTGATTTTTGTTTGCGTTAAGGGACAAATGATTAGAGGAAGTTGTCGTTTAAAATTGCAAAAAAGAATTCTTATAACCATGTTTTTGACCAATCCTCTAAAATTCCTGATTTAGTCCCCAACCTTAAATTTCATTATATACTTTTTCACAGAGTACACCGTAGATTGCTACGGGGTAGTTCATTCCGTCTATGCGAAATACCGTAGGTTTTCAATAAAAAAGCCAATATATGATATATTGGCAGGTGGTAATAATATGATTAAATTATTGATAGTTGACGACGATATCGGGATATGTAAAGTATTGCAGGATTTTTTTGAAATCAAAGGATATAAAACTTTTATAGCCTTAAGAGGGCAAAAGGCATTGGATTTAATAGAAAAAGAAAAGCCGCATTTAGTGTTTCTGGATATTGGTTTACCTGATATTTCAGGCTTAGAAGTTTTGCAGGAAATTAGAAAGCGGGATGCTGCTGTTAAAATAATAATGATTACTGCCTATGATGAGGAAGACAAAATGAGAGATGCAGAAAAAAATGGCGCAAGTGATTATATAATCAAACCGTTTTCATTGGAATATCTTAATGAAATTACTCTAAGAAAAGTATACAAACAATTATTTGATGATTTAAGATTGAAACACAGTAAATTGATAAGTACATTTGAACAAATAGTATTTACCCTCGCAAAAACATTAGAAAAAAAAGATTTATATACCAGAGGCCATTCGGAAAGAGTAAGTCAATATAGCGTAGATATCGCCAAGGAATTGAATCTTTCTGAAAATGAAGTAATAATAATGTCTCAAGCTGCGTTATTGCATGACATCGGGAAGATAGGTATAAAAGACAATATTTTAAATAAACGAGCTCCTTTATTAGAAGAAGAAATGAACGAGATAAAAAGGCATACCACAACAGGTTTTAATTTATTGCAGATAATTAAAAGTTTCAGAGAACATGCAATAATAATAAAACATCATCACGAAAGGATAGATGGCAATGGTTATCCTGAAAACAAAAAAAATGAAGAAATACCGTTTCTTTCAAAAATATTGGCAATTGCTGATTCATATGATGCAATGACATCCGACCGTGCGTACCGGAAAAGATTATTGCCAATTGAAGCGATTAAAAGGTTAATAATGGGTAAAGGCACACAATTTGATACGATGTTGGTAAATGTTTTTGTAAATACGCTAATAAAAAAACAGGTTGTAACACCTGATGATATAAAGCGGTTAATTTATAACGATCTGATAATTCAGTCTTTATATTATAACCAAGCCAATGGGTGAAAAATATGATTAAAATATTGATAGTTGATGATGATATCGGGATATGTAAAATATTACAAGACTTCTTTGAATTTAAAGGATATGAAACCTGTATAGCATCAAAGGGAAAAGAAGCGCTGGATTTGGCGAAAAAAGAGAAGCCCCATTTGGTATTTCTTGATATAGGTTTGCCTGATATTTCAGGGATGGAAGTTTTGCGGGAGATAAAAAAGAGTGACCCTACCGTTAAAGTAATAATGATTACAGCGTATGATGAAGAAGAAAGAATAAAAGAAGCAGAAAAGAATGGCGCAAGTGATTATGTCGTCAAACCGTTTTCATTGGAATATCTTAACGAAATTACATTGCGAAAAGTATATAAACAATTGTTTGAAGATTTAAGAACAGAACATCAGGAATTAACTAATACTTACGGACAAATTGTATTTACTCTTGCAAGAACCTTAGAAGAGAAAGATCCTTATACCAAAGGACATTCTGAAAGAGTAAGCCAGTACAGCTTAGATATTGCTAATGAATTGGGTCTTTCCGAGAATGAGAAAACTATTGTATCCCATGCGGCATTACTGCATAATATTGGAAATATGAGTTTGGATGATGATATTTTAAATAAAAAACATGAATTTACAAATGAAGAAAAAGAAGTGGTTAAGAAACATTGCATTGTTGGTTATGAAATATTACAAATATTGGATAATTTTCAAGAACATGCGTTAATTATAAGACATCATCATGAACGGATAGACGGTAACGGTTATCCTGACAACAAAAAGGGCGAAGAGATACCGTTTTTGTCTAGAATACTAACTATTGCCGATGCATATGATGCAATGACTTCTAAGCGTCCGTATAGGGAAAAAATATCGTCTCCAATTGAAGCAGTTAATGAATTAATAAAGAATAAAGGTATACAATTTGAACCTGAATTGGTAAACGCTTTTATCAATGTATTGGCAAAAAAACAAATAATTATAAAAGAGAATATTCAATAGAAATTATTTAAAAATATATTTTAAATTTTAAAAATCAACAATTATTAGAAATTTTTAATCTTATTTTAATGTTATTTTAATATTCAATATAATAATATAATAACATTTGTCACATAATTGCTTAATTCGGTAATGTCAAAAATATTATGAAAAATCATGGTTTTTCACTATACGATGCTGATTTCTTAAATCAGATTAACGCCTCATAAACCTAAAATTGGTAAACTCCTCGCTATGCTCGTCAAACATACCAATTTTTTAACGATTTATTCGGCTAAAAACATCTATATCGTTCAAAACCAAATTTTTCAATAATATGTCATTTTTGACAGAACGCTTAATTCTTGGGGGGTAATAATATGGGGGAAGATGTTAGTGTTTCAGAACAGCAAACGACTACTTTTATCAATAGAAGGGGTGCTGCGCGAATTATTTATGAAAACATAACCTGCGATTTAAAGACTATTGAAAATGATGAAGCGGTAATGACGGGATATATAAAAAATATCGGGCAGGAAGGCTTAGTTGCACAATTTAACAAATCCCTAACGATATCGCAAAGAGTTTATATCACAGTCAACCTACCCCAACCGTATGGAAATACAAAATTAGACGGAAGAGTAATTTGGATATCAATGACTGAAAATAGCGGATTTTTAATAGGAATAAATTTTATTTTATTGGATAATCAGGAAAAATTGAAGTCTTTAAAGGATTTTATTAGTTATAATATTTCTAACGCAAGAATTGTTGACAGAAGAAAAGGGGAGAAACGGGCAAATGACAGAAGGGAATCAAATAATTTTATTGACCAGCGAAGACGCGAAAGAAGAATACAAAAACCAATATTTTTAAAATGTGTCAGGTATAATAGAATGAAAAGATTGATGAAAGAAAATATATATTTTTATTTAAGAGAAATTCAGTCAAGATCAGGTAATAAAATAATCGTAAAAGGTAAGGAATTAAGAAATTTTGGTTCAAATAATTATTTAGGGCTCACAAATCATCCATTGGTCAAGGAAGCGGCTATAAAGGCGATAGAGAAATATGGCGTTGGCTCGGGTGGTGTAAGAGTGCTAAGCGGAACAATGGATTTACATAATCAACTGGAAAAAAAGCTTGCAAATTTAAAATGCGGAGAAGATTGTATTGTATATTCCAGCGGTTATAACGCTAATGTTGGCGTAATTTCCTGTTTAATCAGCAAAGATGAACAAGTGATTATAGACGAAAAGAGTCATGCAAGTATAATTGACGGATGTCTGTTATCCAAACCAAACATGACTGTTTTCAGGCATAACAATATGATAGATCTTGAAAGGAAATTATCTAAAATCCCTTCTAATGCTCCTAAAATAATAATGACAGACGGCGTTTTTAGCATGGATGGTGATGTCGCAAAATTAGACACTATTTATAGTTTGGGTGAGAGATATAAAGCTGCAACATATATAGATGATGCCCATTCAACGGGTGTTTTAGGGAAAAACGGCAAAGGAACGGCGGAATTATTTCATTTGGAAGGCAAGATTGACTTAACAATCGGTACATTAAGTAAGGCGTTAGGCGGGATAGGAGGATTCTTAGTAGGTAGTAAAGATGTTATACATTATTTAAAACATAACAGCAGGTCTTTTGTTTTTTCTACCAGTTTACCTCCTGCTATTTGTGCTTCTTTGCTTAAAGCGATTGAAGTTATTGAAACTGAACCTATATGGCATCAAAAATTATGGCAAAATATTAATTATATAACAAAAGAGTTATTAAATAAGGGTTATAATATAGGGAAGACAGAATCAGCAATTATTCCTATAATTTTCAAAAATGATGATTTAACATATCTGATAACTAAAGAATTGGAACAGGAAGGAATATTCGTAAGCCCGGTAGTTTATCCGGCAGTCAGAAAAAATGAATCCAGAATAAGAGTAAGCATTATGGCATCGCATACCGACGATGATTTACAATTTTTCTTAGAGAAATTGAATAAAATATATGACAAGCATAAAATAACACAGTGACTTTTTAAATATGAATTGGCATATCATTAATGCGTTTTCTGCCGGGATATTCAGTTTACTGTTAGGACTTCTTGTATATTTAAAAAATAAAAGAGATTTGACCTTATCTTTTTTTTTAATGAATATCAGTATATCAATCTGGAATTTTGCGGATATATTGATTATACTAAGTCCGAACAATACATTTGCATTATTCGCCGATAGGATTGCCAATATCGGCGCTTTTTTTATCATCCCTTTTTTTATCAAAACAAATCTGATAGTGACAGAATCATATTCATATAATTTCTATAAAAAATTATTTAGGTTTACGCTATTATTTTCAGTTTTTTTATCTATTGTTAACTTCACAAAATACTTTCTTAAGAGTGTAACCATTAATCCATTCCATGAAGAAATAGGACCGTTATACTATCTGTTTATAGCATACTTCGTAATATTCTCATTTTTCATCTTATATAATCTTTTAAAATATTATTTAAAAATAAAGTCACCGATTAAAAAACTTCAGTTGAAATATATATTTTCCGGATTTTACTTTGGAATTATCGGTGTATTCATATATTTTGCCACATTGATAAACAGGAATATCCCTCCTTTACATTATATTTTTGAAATTATTTATTTATCCATTTTTGCATATGCAATTGTTAAGCACCGTTTAATGGATATTAAAATAATTTATACTCGTGCAGGAATATTCTTGATAGTATATTCTACTATTTTAGGTCTTCCTTTCTTGGTAGGTTATGTTACCGAAAATTGGATATATCCGACTTTGCTTATGGCAGTATTAGCGACTATAGGTCCTGTTATATATTCTAAAATCAAGCAAGGAGCAGAAGCGATATTGCTACAAGAAGAAAAAAGGGCACATGAAATGCTTTTTAAGGCAGCCGAAGGAACGACTGAAGTAAGAGACCTTAAAAAATTCTTAAGTTTTACTGTTCATATTGTAAACAGATATATGAATTTGACAAATAATAGTGTTTATTTATTTGATAATGAAACAAACCAATATGTTCAAAAAGACATTAGATTCAAAAGTAAAGATGAAAATTATAAACCACCTGTTTTTGATATAGATGATGAACTTATCAAATGTCTTAAAAAAGTTAAGGTACCGATAGTTTATGAAGAATTAATTTTACATCCATTATTTGATAAAGATGGTATTGATTCTGCAAGTCTAACATCGCAAATTAAAGAATTATCTGCAGCAGTTATTGTCCCGGGTTTTAATAAGGACATACTTATGGGTTTTTTAGTATTGGGAAATAAAAAATCAGGTAATCCATATACGCAAGATGACTTAACTTTTCTTATGGTATTGGTAAGACAAACAACATTGGCTATAGAGAATGCTATCTTTTATGAAGAAACGGGTAAATCATTAGCTGAGCAGTTTCAAGAGCATAGATTAAGGTCATTGGGAAAGATGGGCTCGGGGATGGCACATCAGATAAACAATAGGTTTAATTTGGTTGCTACTACGGCAGAACTAGCACATTTAGAATATATACCACAACTGAAGAATGAATTAATCAAAAGAAATCTTTTAGAAGATAAATTGATAAAAACCATAGTAGAAAAATTACATGATTACTTGTATTCAATTAAAATAGAGGCGCACAAAGGCGGAGATATAGCGCGTGCTTTGACAAGTTTTTCAAGGAAAACCGAGGGATATAACAGTGCGATAATATTTGATGATATTATAAAAGGTTGTTTAAATTTACTCTCATGCAAGTTTGATTTAAACGAGTTAGGTTTATGTTATGAATTATCAAAACAAGATTATAAAATTGAAGGTAACTTAGCTCAACTTCAGGATGTTATTTTCAATTTGCTTGACAACGCACATGACGCTCATACAAAAATAAAGCAGGAACAAGAGTTAGGCAAAATAAAGTTAGCAGCGGATTATAAACCTAAAACAACAATAAAAACGAAAGTGATAAACGGCTTTTTCAAAATAGAGATAGAAGACAACGGGATAGGAATGATGCCTGCACAAATCGATCAATTATTTATTCCGTTTTTTACAACAAAAGCGACAGTAATGAAAGGAACTGGATTAGGACTGTATATAATAAAGAAGATAATAGAATCACATAGAAATGGCAAAATAGAAGCTAAGTCAGAATATGGGCAAGGCACTACATTTTCCATACAACTTCCGGTTTATCAAGATAATAATAAAAAGATGGAAGAATTAGTTACAAAACAATCAAGATGATATTGTTGAAAAAGACAGGGCTATCTCGTCGTGATATTAAGCGGGATTTGAAGAAACTAAAAGTGAAAGACATATTCATCGCATTGGTCCCGACAATGGCGTGCATTGGTTTGTCCTCCGTAGTTTGCCGTTGCGAGTGAAGGGGGAGAAGTTTTAGGCAGATAAAAAAAAATGCGTAGTCCTGCAAAGCTTTATCGTAAAAGGATAGGGTGTTCAGTTTTTTTCTATCAAGTAAAGATATTATTGACAATAGTATTTTGAATTGTATAATACATTGAACAATAAAAGATAAAATTGTTCATTCTTGATGAATAGTGCAAGCAGTCGGACAGAATAAGCAACTTGCAAGGGAAATATTATATAGCAGCGAAAAAGGAAACTAATTTTGATAATTTAGAGAAGCACACTGTTTCAACAAAAACACTCAATAATATAGGATTTTAGTTAATGCCGCTATCGTCTAGGTTGGTTTAGGACGCCGCCCTCTCAAGGCGGAGACCATGGGTTCAAATCCCATTAGCGGCATATTATTTTTTTGCATCCCCTACTGGAGATTATTCACGGAGTTCGGACCTACCGGACCGAACGAGTAAATAACCCCGACAACTCGAATATAAATAGGGTCGGGGTAAACAAACTTTGCATCCCCTACTGGAGATTATTCACGGAGTTCGGACCTACCGGACCGAACGAGTAAATAACTCCGAAGCATATTAAAAAGTTTTGAAGCGAAGCTGAAAAACTTTTTGATGACAATGCAAGGAGTCAAAAGTCGGGCGAACTTCGGGTGCAAAATAACTCCGAAGCATATTAAAAAGTTTTGAAGCGAAGCTGAAAAACTTTTTGATGACAATGCAAGGAGTCAAAAGTCGGGCGAACTTCGGGTGCAAAATAACCCCGACAACTCGAATATAAATAGGGTCGGGGTAAACAAACTTTGTGTTCTCAAATTATTATCTATGTTTTTTTACTTTCCGGAATGTTTACTGATGCGTTTTTGAGAACGCATTTTAAGATATTTTTTGGAATGTTTTTTGAAAAGTTTGTGTTTATAACGTTTTATGTTTTTTAGAGGTTTATAATCAGTGCATTTTCCTACAAAACCATCGGCGCATATTTCTCTTTTTTGGCGGGTAGACCTTTTCTTGCAGAAATATATCATGCATATAACACCTTCTTCAAGGGAACAATGCACACAATCTGATCCCATCTTTCTTATGTTTGGAAGGTGTTTTAATGCTTTTGGATTGTCTGCTTGCATTTCCATATGTTGAAAAAACTTTTGCGGGGGTAGGATTTGAACCTACGACCTCCAGGTTATGGGCCTGACGAGCTACCGGGCTGCTCTACCCCGCGGACAGAGTATATAAAAAAAAAAAGAATATGTCAAGAGAAAAAATAGCGTATAGAGGTTAGAGTATAGTTTGCCCGCCAGAGTCTTAGTGGTGTAATCGTTTTTACTTAGAATTGGCCGTACAGTTTCATTGTGGTAAGTCGCAGTCGCTTAGACAGGATTTTAAGCATTATTTGAAATACTTTAGTTGCAATTTGAGGATTTGCTTTTTTTAATTCTTCAAATTTTTCTTTTGTAATCGCCAATAGCGTTGTCGGAGCAAGGATAGAAGCATATGCAGAACGCGGTTGAGTGTCATATAAAGCCATTTCGCCAAAAATATCGCCCGGTTTCATTAGAGCGATTGTTTCTTCGGTTGTTGTTTCAACGATATATATTCTAACCAGACCATCTTTTACAAGGTAGAGTCTATCACCCATATCCCCCTGCTTAAATATAATATCATCTTTTTTAAATGTTTCAGAAATAAGAATTTTAGCAAATTCTTTTTGTTCTTCTTCATTTAAAATAGAAAAAAAAGGGTGATTTTTTAAAAATGTTATTATTTCTTCCATATTAAAATAATATAAAATAAATTGTTTTTTGTCAATAGAGCGTGTCATCAATGGGTTGATTTTTCTTTTATTTTTTGTATAATGCTAAATGTAATGGAAACTATTAAATGTATTCAGACAAGAAGAAGTAAAAGAAGGTTGTTTTACGGTGAAGTTAAAAAAGATATTATTGAAACAATTATTGATTGCGGCAGATTGTCACCGTCTGCAATTAATATCCAGCCGTGCGAGTTCGTTGTAATTACTGATAAAATAAAATTAAAGAGGATTTCTGATATTGTTGCTAAAAACGGACCTTTTATAAAGGATGCGGCTTTTTGTGTTATTGTTATATCAAAAGAGGTTAAGTATTATTTAGAAGATGGTTGCGCTGCAACGGAAAATATTTTGCTTGCAGTTCATGATTTTGGACTTTCATCTTGTTGGGTAGCAGGCGATAAGAAAGATTACGCAGAGGATGTCATAAAAGAAATAGGTGTTCCTGAAGGATATAAGATTGTTTCTATAATTCCAGTTGGTTATTCTGAAGAAAAGTCAAATATTCAAAAGAGAAAATTAAGCGAAGTGATTCATTGGGAAAGGTTTTAGTTAGCTTTTTGAAGGAGGATATTCTATGCAGGAAAATTTCAAGAAGATTGCGTTATTTTCCAGTTTTCCGCCTGCCGCAATGAAAAAAGTAAATGAGATTTTTAAGGAAAAGAAATATTCTTCCGGTACGGTTATATTTACAGAAAATTCAAAAGGCGATTATATTTATGTTATTATTTTTGGACTCGTAAAGATATTTAGATCGTCTGCGACTGCGTCAGCAGATAAAACTTTAGCGATCCTAAAAAATGGTGAATTTTTTGGCGAAATGGCTTTATTTGATACTGCCGGTCGTTCTGCCTCGGCAAAAGCGATTACAGATATAGATGTTATTGCATGTAAAAGAAACGATTTTTTAAATCTGCTTTCGGATTATCCGCAAACCAGCCTTGTGATAATTTCATTATTAACGGCGCGGTTAAGAGAAGCAAATAAACAGATTTCATCGCTAACTTTTCAAAATTCATTAGGAAGACTTGCCATTATTTTATGTGATTTGGCTGAAAAACACGGTGTAGAAAAAGATAAAGGTGTTTTGATTGATATTGAATTGACTCATCAGGATTTATCGGAAATGGCCGGTACTGCACGGGAAGTTATCACTAAAATTATTTCGACTTTTAAGAAATCAAAATGCATAGAATTTTACAAAAAACGTATTTTAATTACGGATATAGAAAAAATAAAAGGCTGGATATACTAGGGGCAGAGGATAGCGTATAGGGTATATGAGTCAGCGTATAGAGGTAAGCGTATAGGGGAAAGTATATAGTCCCCTTCCGCCACTCCTCCACTAATCCGCCGGCTGGCGGAATCGGAGGACAAGTAAGTCGTTCTTGCCCGCCAAAGATTCCCTGTCCGCCCCCACCACTGAACCGTTGGTGGGCAAGAAAGAATCAGTGGCGGAAATCTCTAATCTCTGGTTTTAAACTATGAAATATAATTCAATAAAAGGTTTCAGGGATATTTTTGGCAAAGATGCTGAAGTTTTTACTTTTATAGAAAAAAAATCCGAAAATATTTTTAAAAAATATGATTATCAAGAAATAAGAATTCCGACTGTAGAAGTCTCAGAACTTTTTATTCGTTCAATAGGTGAGAATACCGATATTGTTGAAAAAGAGATGTATGTTTTTGAAGATAAAGGAAAGCGGAGGGTGGCACTACGGCCTGAGGGGACAGCCGGAGTTGTACGTTCTTATATAGAAAATAATCTTTCGCAGAAGTTTCCCTCACAGAAGTTTTTTTATATAGGGCAGATGTTCCGGCAGGAAAGGCCTCAGGCGGGAAGGTATAGGGAATTTTTACAGGTTGGTTGTGAATATTTTAATAATCCTTCGGTTTACGCGGATATAGAGATTATCCTACTGGCTAAGGAGATAATTGATAGCATAGGGATAACAGGAGCAAAAATAGAAATAAATTCGTTGGGATGTGAAAGATGTCGTAAGAATTTGGTAGTAGCTATTAAAGATATTTTGAATAATAAAGTAGATGAATTCTGTGATGATTGTAAACGACGTTCGGAAAAAAATCCACTTCGTGCATTAGACTGTAAAATAGACGGACATAAATTCAAGGATGTAAAAATTGAATTATGCGAAAATTGCAGTCAAAGATTTGCAAAACTTAAAGCAGGGCTTGAAAGTTGTGGCGTTAATTTTAGTGTTTCAAATAAGTTGGTTAGAGGTTTGGATTATTATACGGATATGGTTTTTGAAATTACATCCGATGTTCTCGGCAGTCAGAATGCTGTTTGTGCCGGCGGAAGATACGATAATTTAGTTCATGAAATGGGTGGTGCTCAGACGCCGGCTATAGGTTTTGCTTTAGGGATTGATCGCCTTGCGGAAATAATTACTTCAACTTCGCATAATAAAGTAGGTTCACAGGCTGCCGATATTTTCGTTATAGCTTTTGGAAAAGATGAAACCTTGAATTGCGGTATGGATATTTTAAAGAGGTTGAGAAATGAAAATATTTTTTCAGAAGGGGGATATTTTAATAAATCCCTGAAGTCACAGATGCGGCTTGCAGATGCACTTAATTCAAAATATGTTTTAATTATCGGTGACGACGAAGCAAAAAAGGAAAATGTAATTTTACGTAATATGTCGGATAAATCACAGAAAGAAATATCAATAAATAATATAATTGAAGAGGTGAAAAATGTTACAAGCAGAGCAACTGAAAGTAATCTATGATGTTATAAATGATATTCGGTTTATTTATGATATCAATCGTCTTTTAAATGTTTTTCTTGAAAAAATATGCCAGACGATTAAATGTGAAGCAGGTTCAATATTTTTAGTGGATAATCAAAGAGAAGAGTTAAAGCTTGTTGCCGTAAAGGGTTCTGCCGATACTTTGATACATTCCATACCTTTTAAAATCGGTATTGGAATTTGTGGTAAAGTTGTCCAATCACAAGAAGCAAAAATAGTAAATGAACCACAGAAAGAAGAACATTTTAATCCTGCTGTTGATACTATAACAGGATTTAAGACACAAAATATTTTATGTGTACCAATGATTTCAAACGGCAGGGTAATCGGAGCCATAGAGCTGCTCAATAAAAAAGATAAATTTAACGAAGATGATTTGGAATTGGTTATGTTGACTACAATCCAGATATCGCTTGTGCTCGAAACTTCACGACTATATACAGAAATTTTGAAACTTAAAAACTTTACAGATTCAATTTTAGAAAATATGCCGGGCGGATTCTTGGCAATTGATTCATTCGGAATAATTACAACTGTCAATCCCAATGCCGCAAGGATTTTGGAAGTTGAGAGAGCTGTTGTTATAGGTAAATTTTTGTATGAGGTATTTCCGCATCATAAGGAATTTTCCGATATTTTATGGGATACAAATCAAAAAAAGAAAGCCGTTACCAGACAAGAAACCAAGCTGTTAAAACGGGACGGAGAGCCGTTTGTTTTTGGATACTCTACTATGATAATTAAGGAAAGAGACGGTAATATTTTAGGCAGCGGAATAACATTTCAAGATCTGACTAAAATTAGGGGAGGGGTTTAATGGAAAAAGTCCTTTTTGAAATTTCAAAAAGTATTTCTTCAACATTACATCTTGATAAAGTACTTGAGAGGATATTAGACGAGTTGATTAAATTAATCAAAGTGGAGGCAGGTTCCATTCTTTTAATAAATAGTGAAACACGGCAGTTGGATTTTAAAGTGGCAAAAGGTGAAAAATCCGGTATTATAAAAGATTTAAATTTAAAGATAAAAATAGATGAAGGTATAGTGGGCGTCGCGATTCAAACTGGACGGGTAGTTGTTTCAAATAGTGTTCAGGATGATACAAGATTTAAAAAGGATATTGATTGGCTGACAGGTTTTGTAACAAAATCTATTATTGCGGTTCCTATAGTAATAAAAGGGAAGGTGTTAGGTGCGATTGAATTGATAAATAAAAAGGACGGTGATTTTTTAGCAAATGATACCGAATTGGTTTTTGCGATAGCTTCTCAGTCTGCAGTTGCTATTGAGAATGCACGGCTTTATGAAGAGATTTATTTTTTGAAAGAGTATATGAATGATATTTTTGAATCTATGCCTGGAGGATTTATTTCGGTTGATAATCACGGTAAGATTATTACTATAAATCCGCGTGCTTCTGAAATTTTGAATATTCCAAAAGAACTGGTTAGGGAAAACGTTGTCACTGCTTTTGTAAGATTTCCCGAGATAGTGGATCTTTTTAAAACAGCATTATCAAAAGCAGAGGCACAATTACGAAGAGAAGTTAATTTAACGATAGGCAATACCCACAAAGTTATAGGATATTCCATAATAATGATTAAAAATGCAGCTGGGATAAATAAGGGTATAGGAATGATATTCCAGGATATCACACTCCTTAAACAAAATAGAACTTGATTTTTAAGAATATATTTGTATAATTATTTATTATTTTTTGTAAATATAATAAGTGTCAGTATATCTAAGTTTTTTAAGGATTCTGCCAGCGTAGCTCAGAGGCAGAGCAGTGCTCTCATAAGGCATTGGTCGAAGGTTCGATTCCTTCCGCTGGCAATAAAAGAAGCAAGTATAAATTAAAAGTTAGAAGTTAAAATAACGGCAAGAAATAAGGCAAGTTAAAATTAAAAGTGTAAATATGAATAGAGTCAAAACAAAAGACTTAATTTTAATTTAAACTTTATACTTTATACTTGCAGTCAAAGGGGGTTGTATGAAGAAACTGTTGGCTGTTTTGTGTGTTGTTGCGTTGTTTTATGGTTGTGCTTCAAGCCCTGACAAGGGAACTGTATCTAAAGATGGTGAAATTGACAGAGAATGGGTTGAACAGGGTGTTACAAAGAATTTTATTTTCGCACGTGGAATCGGTGCAGCTGATCAGAAATTAGAAAACAAAACACAGAAAATGGCAACATCAAGAAATGCCGCGATAGTTGGTGCTCAATACAATATGCTTGCGGTAATCAAAGGTGTGAATCTTGAAGGCGGAATTACTGTTGAAAAAGCTATTGAAACGGATTCAGTTTTAGCTACCAGCATTGATGCTGCAATTAAGGGCGCACAAGTAGTTAGAAGTGAATGGACAGCTGATGACGGTTGCATCGTGATTTTACGTCTTTCAAAAAAAGCCCTTAAAGAAATGGGATTAAAGATTGTAGGTGAATAAAAGTCAGA
>DMMW01000028.1:0-1537 GCA_003452965.1 Elusimicrobiota bacterium | reverse complement strand
GCTTCATCCTGCAGCCAGAAGATATCACGCCAATTCTCCATAGTTCGCACTTTCGCCATACGCCGCCACTCCGTCAGCCGACGGATTGGCGGATGGTGGATGCGGATCAAAGGCGGACGAATGGTGAAGGTTTTTGGCCCGTGGAGCCTCAATTTGAAGGAGTTTTATGATTAATAAAAGCTTTTCTTTGTTGTTAGCGGTGTATTGTTGCCTGTTGACGTATGTTCTTATAGGATGTGCATCTACTGCTTCACATAAAATAAAAGCGACAGCTCCCAATACTGAGGTTGTAGAAGCTGAAGGCATGGCGCCGATTACCAATAACGATATTAACGGTGCAAAAAAAACATCCCTTCATGAAGCAATGAAAAACGCTCTTGGATTAGTTATTGGAGTCTATGTTTCCCAGGAGGCACTTGTATCAAAAGCAATGTTAATTGAAGATAATATCACGTCTCAGACGGAAGGGTATATTGAAAAATATGATATTCTTAAAGAATGGCGTGAAGGTGAATTCTATAAAACTAAAATAAAGGCTTTGGTAAGAAAAGAAGACCTTTCAGCGAAATTGAAAACGCTTGATTTAGAACCAAAAAAACTTGGTAATCCTCTTGTTGCATTTAATATTGATGAATCTATAGATGGCAAATCTTCTGAAACAAAATATTCGGAATCAGAATTAAAAAATAAATTTGTTGAAGCCGGTTTTGTTGTTTCCGATGATGTTAAAAATTCCGATATATTAATTAACGGAAAAGCGGATTCCAATTTTAATACCGATCAAGGTTTAGGGGGAATGATATCATATCGTGCCAGTGTTTCCTGTAAGGCAATAAAGACAGGTTCAAATGATGTAATAACAACATTTGAAGAAACTGTTGGTGGTGTAGATGTTACAAAAATGGCTGCTGCAAAGGCGGCGATTCTAAACGGTGCAAAAAAGATTGGTCAAAATTTTCCAAG
The DNA here is from genome assembly GCA_003452965.1 of Elusimicrobiota bacterium. GTDB lineage: Bacteria > Elusimicrobiota > UBA8919 > UBA8919 > UBA8919 > UBA9627. The sequence continues at coordinate 574 of DMMW01000028.1, read as the reverse complement.
TACAGTCTTAAGATTTCTTAAAGAACGCTCTACAGTGCGACTTACGATTTCAAATATTGAGAGTATAAATAAATTAAACGATTTTGTCCGTTCAGTCAGATCGCTGATAGAAGTGCGCGATTGTTTTGTAAGAAATTATTCAAATAATGTTGCATCAGTGGATTTAGATTTAAAAAGAGGTAGTGCATCTGATATTGCGAAACGTTTAGAACAGAATCAGAATTTTTCTTTAAAGATTGCAAAAATAGGTGCATATGATATTGAAGCAGAATTGAAATAAAATATAGGTAAAAGGTTATAGAGGTGGAAATTTTTTATTTGCAATATTTATGGAATTATTCTATAATATGTGTTCTTTTTAATTAAAGTGGTTTATATGCCGGCGTAGCTCAGCGGTAGAGCAGCGGTTTTGTAAACCGCTGGCCGGAGGTTCGATCCCTCTCGCCGGCTTATACAATTATTTGGGCCCGTAGCTCAGTTGGTAGAGCACTTGACTTTTAATCAAGTGGTCGTGCGTTCAAGTCGCACCGGGCTCATTTTTTATTTATTCACGGAGGTCGGACCTACTGGACCG
>DMMW01000036.1 GCA_003452965.1 Elusimicrobiota bacterium | reverse complement strand
ATTTTAAAGGAGAATTTATGATGCACGGAGATTCAATGTATTTCTCAGGGGGGATTTTAATGTGGCTATTGTTTTTGATAATAATTGTTTTGCTAATTTATTTTATTGTAAGAAGCATGCAAGCTAAAGATACGGGTTTTGCATATAAGGAAACACCTTTGGATATTTTGAAGAAACGGTATGCCAAAGGAGAAATTACGAAAGAAGAATTTGATAAGATACGGAAAGATTTGGAATAATGATTTTATTTACTTTTCGCAGAATATCCAGTAGGTTGCTGCTAAGTAGTTTATTCCTAAAAATTTTAAGGAGGTATTGTCATGGCGAATGAAAGGTATGTGGATCCTGTTTGTGGAATGGAAATAACAAATATAAAAGATGCTATAGGTCCCATAGAATATATGGGAAAGAAATATTATTTTTGTGAAGTTGAAGATAAGGAAAAATTCGAGAAAAACCCAATGAAGTATGTAAAAAGCAAAAAAGAAGAAAAAGTCAAATCAATGATATAATAATTGAATTGTCTTTGTTAATTTTCTAACAATAGAAGATAATATTTAGAAATAAATGATTTAATCCGCTTTTGTGAAATTCTATGGGAGTAAGACCATAGTGCTTCAATTATAATTTTAGATTTTTAAATTGTTTCTTGGGGGATATATGACTGTAGGCGGGCATGCTTCTCATCATGCTCATATGGTTGCCAATTTTAGAAAAAGGTTTTGGGTATCAGTAATTCTTACTTTACCGATACTATTACTTTCGCCGATGCTTCAGCAATTAGTTGGGCTAAAAGAGATAGCCAGATTTACCGGTGATATATATATTCTTTTCGGTTTATCTTCAATAGTATTCTTCTATGGCGGGTTACCGTTTTTGAAGGGTATTTTTAATGAGTTAAAAGTAAAACAACCCGGAATGATGACTTTAATAGCAATAGCTATCATTACTGCATATATATATAGCTCTGCAGTGATATTTGGCTTAAGCGGAAAGATATTTTTTTGGGAACTTGTAACTTTAATTGACATAATGCTATTAGGTCACTGGATAGAAATGAAATCCGTTATGGGTGCTTCACATGCACTTGAGGAATTGGCAAAACTTATGCCTTCCAAAGCGCATAAAATGTTGTTGGATGGAAATGTAATTGATGTACCTTTGGAAGAACTCAATGTCAATGATAAAATCGTCATTAAACCGGGGGAAAGAATTCCGGCTGACGGTGATATACTTGAAGGTGAAAGTTCTATTAATGAAGCAATGCTTACCGGTGAATCCAAACCAATATCAAAAAAAGTAGGAGCCAAAATTATTGGTGGTTCAATTAATGGTGAAGGTTCTTTAATAATTGCTATCAAGAAGACCGGCAAGGATTCTTTTTTATCTAAAGTGATAGAATTGGTAAGGCAAGCCCAGGCAAGTAAATCTAAGACTCAGGATTTAGCAAATAAAGCTGCTTTGTGGCTTACCGTTATTGCCTTAACTATTGGTGTAATAACACTTTTTGTATGGTTTGTGTTAATCCGTGAAAATTTTGCATTCGCTCTTGAAAGAACTGTAACGGTTATGGTAATTTCCTGTCCGCATGCGTTAGGATTAGCGGTCCCGCTTGTAATTGCTGTTTCGACTGCGATTGCTGCTGGCAACGGTTTGCTTATTCGTAATAGAGCTGCTTTTGAAAAAGCGAGAAATATAAAGGCAATAATTTTTGATAAGACAGGAACACTTACTATGGGTAAATTTGGTGTAACAGATAAAATAGTTTTCTCAAACGACATTGAAGAAAACGAACTTTTAAAGTATGCCTCATCGGTTGAGTTACGTTCAGAGCATCCGATTGCCAAGGGCATAGTTTCATCATCAAAAGATTTTTATTCTGTCAAAGGATTCACGGCAATTACGGGTAAAGGAGCTGGTGGTATTGTAAATGGTAGAGATATAAAGGTGGTAAGTCCGGGTTACTTAAAAGAAAATAATATTTCGGTTACATATGAAAAAGTAAAAGAACTTTATTCTCAAGGCAAATCAGTTGTTTTTGTAATGATTGATGGAAAAGTTAAAGGTGCAATTGCTCTGGCAGATATGATAAGACCCGAATCCAAAAAAGCAATTTCAAAATTGAAAGAAATGGGTATTAAATGTATGATGCTTACGGGTGATAATAAACAGGTTGCCAAATGGGTATCTGAAGAAATAGGTCTGGATGAGTTTTTTGCAGAGGTTTTGCCCCAGGAAAAAGCATTTAAGATAAAGGAAATTCAACAAAGGGGATTGATTGTAGCAATGACCGGTGATGGTGTTAATGATGCGCCTGCCTTGGCGCAAGCAGATGTGGGTATCGCTATCGGAGCCGGTACAGATATTGCAGTTGAAACTGCTGATATTATACTCGTAAGAAGCAATCCTCTTGATGTTGTTGCAATTCTTGGTCTTGCAAGAGCAACGTATAGAAAAATGGTTCAAAATTTGTTATGGGCAACAGGATATAATACAATTGCTATACCGCTTGCTGCCGGTGTGTTATACAAAGCTGGTTTGCTTCTGAGCCCCGCAATGGGCGCAGTGCTTATGTCGATAAGTACTATTATAGTTGCATTCAATGCGCGGTTTCTTAGTATACAAAAATATTAAGGATATTTATTAGGAGAGAATACTTTTATGACAGTAATTTATCAGATAATATTTGCACTTATCATAGGAATAATAGTAACTATAATGTTTAATACAGGTTGCAAAAGAACATGGTTAAGCATTTTTGTATTTTTTGGTTTTGTATTTCTTGCGGCATGGGCGGCGTCACTATGGATAATTCCGACGGGTCCGCTATTTTTAGGTATTTACTGGTTACCCTTACTTATTGTTGGTCTTATTTTTGGTTTGCTATTGGCGTTGTTGATACCTTTAGCACCTCCACAATGTGAGAGAAAGCAAATCACTGAAAATGAAGATGAAGTTAAAATAGAAAAAACACAGGGCATATTTTTTTGGATAGCAATCGCAGTTTTAATAGTAATTATCGTATTAGGTTATTTGTAAAGATTGGTAATGTCAATAATATGTCATTTTTGACATTACATAAAGATTAAAAGAGGTGATAATTATGATTCGTAGTGTGAAGGATTTAATAGATTACAAGATTCGTGCAAAAGACGGTGATATAGGAAAAGTTTCTGAATTTTATTTTGATGATGAAAGATGGACTATTCGTTATCTTGTTGCGGATACGGGCAACTGGCTTTCCGAGAAACATGTTTTAATATCACCTGCTGCATTTTACGATAAACCGGACTGGAATAAAAAAGAGTTTCCTGTTATACTAACAAAAAAGATGGTTGAAGATTCACCATCAATAGAAAAGGATAAGCCGGTTTCTCGCATAAAGGAACAGAGAATATTAGAATATTATGATTGGCCTATTTACTGGTATCCGACACTTTTCAGTACTGTTAGTCCAACAATAATACCTGTAAAAAAAGTTATTCCTGATACAAAAGAAGAAGAAACCTGCATTAGAAGTACAAAAGAAGTAATCGGTTACAGTATACATGCAAAAGATGGCGATATAGGTCATTTGCATGATTTTCTTATTGACGATAGAAATTGGAAAATCAAATACATTATCGTTGATACAAGAATATTCTTGCCTGGTAAAAAAATATTGATTCCTCCAAATTGGATAAAAGAGGTGAGTTGGATTAAGAACAGTGTTTATGTTGATTTAATGCGTGAAACTATAAAAAATGCACCACATTATGATTATTCTATCACAATAGATAGAAAATATGAACGAAGATTAGATGATTATTATAAAAAGTCAAAAAATATGAAAAAAGAAAAAGTTTCTGTATAAAATATAACGTATAAATATTGAGTTGAAAATATATTGCCAATTCTGTATAATAGAGTTGGCTTTTTATTTATATTGTCATGTAGACAAGCGAGGGTATTGGACTATGTCAAATAAGAGTATTTCACGTTTAAAAGTAAAAAATAATTGGTGGGAAATTTTTCAAGGGAATACGAAAAGAATATTTGAAAGTAGAATATTGCCTAAATATATTAAAACATGCAGATGGTTTGGAAGCAAAGCATTAAATATCAAAAGGATAAATATAGTTGAGAATATTTTAATCGGAGAAGATAAATCTGATGCGCGACTATTATTTCTTAATGTAGAATATTTCAAAAATATAAAAGAAATGTACCTATTACCGATAACTTTTTCACAATCCGAGGAAAGAACAGATAAAACAATAGCATATCTTAATACAAGCAGCAAGAAAGGAAGAATATTTGATGCTGTCAATGATAAAAAATTTCAAAATTATTTGTTGTTAATGATAAAGAACAGTTTAAAAATAAAAGGTAAGAATGGCATAATTTCCGCTTATTCAGGAAAATATTTAAATAAATTCAATTTAGTTAATTTGACTCTGCGGGATTCAAGAGTTCTAACAGCACAGCAAAGCAATTCCTCTATATTGTATGATAAACATTTATTGTTTAAATTATTCAGAAAGTTAAGTGAAGGGATGAATCCTGATTTTGAGATAACAAAATATATCTCTGAAAACACTAATTTTTCAAATGTACCTCCATTTGCTGGATATATGGAATACAAAAAGGGGAAATCTGAAATAATTATAGGAATGTTACAGGGTTTTATTCCTAATCAAGGCGATGCGTGGGAGTATACCGTTGATTCTATTGGCAAATATTACAAAAAAATTCTTAACAGGAATGGAAAATTAGAAAAACAATTGGAAAACTATTATTCAATACCGGATAACGATAAAAAAACACCGACATTTGTTCAGGAGCTTATAGGGAAAAATTATATAAATATGATAAAAATATTGGGAAAAAGAACCGGTGAACTCCATCTTGCCCTTTCCTCTGATTCTTCCAATAACAATTTTACTCCTGAACAAATAACTTATAATTATCAAAAGTCAGTTGTTTTTTCAATGAAAAATCTTACCAAAAAGGTTTTTGGATTTCTTAAAGGACATTACAAAAATATTAATAGGGATTTAAAAAATGATGCCGACAATATTTTGCAGAATGAAAAAAGGATTATGGAGTATTATGAAAAATTGCTTAAAAAAAGGATATCGGCAACGAAAATAAGAATACACGACGATTATCACTTAGGGCAGGTGCTTTATACCGGTAAAGATTTTGTGATTATTGATTTTGAAGGTGAACCGGCCAGGATGTTAAAAGAAAGACGACTGAAAAAATCGCCGATAAAAGATATTTCAGGAATGTTAAGATCATTTCATTATGCAACATACAACGCATTATTTATACAATCCTTATCTGAAAAAAATGTGGTTTTGCTTGAACCATGGGCAGATATATGGTACGAATGTATATCAAGAGTTTTTCTGAATTCATATTTTAAAACGGTAAAAAATGCTTCTTTTATTCCAAAGAAAAAAGAAGATACGGAAACCTTGCTGAATGCATTTCTTATAGAAAAAGCGGTTTATGAACTTGGCTATGAATTAAACAACCGTCCCGATTGGGTAATCATTCCGCTGAAAGCACTTCGCCATTTTACGAAGTAATAAAATAACATGATTAGAAGAAATAAGGTTTTAATATCTTTGCCAGTTTTTTTAATAGTTATTTTTAGTATGCTACTTGCAGAATCAGTAACATTTGATACTATAAGTAAATATATAAAGAAAAATTTCCCTAATAAAATAGAGAGTAAGTTTAAAGGAGAAACTATTAATATAAATATTTCCGGATTGATTGATTTTTATAATAATTTATCTGTTGATGAGCAACCCGAGCAAATTGCAGATTGGGCATTATATGCTACGATGGCGTTTTTGAAAAGCGATGATAAAACACAGAATGATTTCCTTAAAGATAAATTACCTATGCGGATAAAAAATTTCAGAAATTCAAATTTGCTGTTTTATGATATTGGTCGGTTTGCCCAATTAAGTAAAAATGAATATATCGTTGTTTTACCTAAAGATATTTTTAAACAGGAAGCCATTTTAATCAGATTGTTAGATGAAAATAGAAAAAGTAACGATTTTTTGAAGGGAATTTTACATATAATAGAATTTAAATATGAAACCAATCTTTCTTCAGCATCCTCAGGACAAAGCCCGGTAATTTCAATTTCATATCAAAATAGCAAAACAATTTCTGAATATTTTAAGGAAGAAAAAGGATATTTTTCCAAAGTTATAAGAAATATGGAAGATTTTAATGATTGGTTTTTAAAAATTGATGATTTAACATATTTTAAGGTTGATTCCAATAATTTACTAATATTAGGCGGCAGAAGAATCGGAAATGATAGGAGAGCAAATATAACCGCTAACGAAATTTCGGCGATATATAAATCGTACAACAGGCATAAAAATACAATTGGTAAATTGCAAAAAACCAATAATCAGCAATATGAAGGTTATATAAATTATTTGTATTCCGAGTTATTGGATAAAGACGAAAAACTAAATGCAAAAGTAAAAAACGGAACGGTTACTAAAACCGAACTTATCAGTTTCATCAAAGAGGAAATCCCTTTTAAATCGTTTGAAACAGCAGAAAATAGCAATATCGGATTTTCATTGGATCCTAAAAAGGACTTAAAAGGTTTTGCTAAAAGTATAAGGGAAGCTATCAATGATAGTAAAACGGCAAATTCACCTTTTCCAGAAAATTTAAAAAATGCGATTTTACATTACGAAGAAACTTTAAAAAAAATATCTGAATTTTTTGAAAGACAAATATCCGAAAAATATTTTGTATTCAGAAGGCAAATTGAAAAAATAAACACGGATACCGCTACGGTTATGAGCAGATATTTAGAATCTCTGGATTTTGCAAACTCTTACCAAGCGGCGCGATATGATGGACCGATAAAAGGAACCGAACTTGCAATGAATCTTTTTTATACAGATTTAACGGCAAAAATATGGGCATTGGATTTTGAGTCAAATGCTCCGCAAAACATAACAGGATTTATTCCGCTAAATAAAGTAAAAGTACCTAAATTATATTGGGAAGATAGCATCCGTCTTTCAAGTACCCGTTTATGGTTCGGTGTGAAACAAGAAAGTTATGATATTTCAGCAGATAAGAAAATTGTTCATTTTGAACCGATAGCGACAAGAATATATGCCGCGTCATCAGATCCGCTTTATCCCGGCAAAGAATCGGAACCTAATTACCAAAGTGCAGAATTTTTGGGGTGGTGGGATAAACATTATGCAATCGTTGCTGATTACGAGCCTGAATATCATAAATTAAATCAAATCCAGAAATGGTCTGTTTTATTTAATTTAACAAGGAATATTAATAGTAATTTATTTTCTTTTTTGAGAAATATTGAAATAGAAAATGCTTTAAATTTTGAAACCTGGTATAGAAATAATAATAGTTTGAAATGTAAGGTATCAGTTCCGTTTGTAGATAGCAAAAAGTATAATGCTCAAAATGAATGTCTATCCAGGATGTCATCCCAGGTTTATTGGATGATGGGTCAGCAATATTTTTATAACGGTGGTGTATCATTATCTTCGGACAAGGAATTGCTTATAAAGATGTTAAAAAATAGAAAAATCGGAGCGAAGAGAAGTGTCGGCGGTAAAACGCCCGAAACAAAGAAGCCGAATATTGCAAAAGCTGGATTGACTGAGAAAAAGGAAGATAAAAAAGAACTTAAATTTAAAGACAAAACCATAAAGCTAAGCGAACCGAAAGTATATAAGGATGAAAGAACATCGGACAAATCAGTTAAAATGGATATTGATGTTTCTAATAGTAAATACGGTTCAATTTCAGCAAGACAAGAAAAAAATGGAATAATGCTGATCTGGACGGACAATCAAGGAGGTTTTTTCCAAAACATAATTGATGAACTAATAAAAATAGAAAATAGAATTGCCAATAGCGAAATCACAGATTTGGCGGAAAGGGTTATAAACTCAAGCAGTTTTATTGAAAATAACATCCGTATTGAAAATGGTAAAAGATATTTAGTAAAATTTAAAAACAAAGATTTTAAATACGGAATAATTGGTATAAACGAACAATTAAAAAAGGAGAAGTATCCAATAAAATCTTCGGGGACAGAAGTGTTTTCTAATATTTATGGTATACGGATAGCCAGCCAAAAAGAAATAAAACAATATCTTGGTGGGCAATAGGCGGGGCTGATGCATATTGACAGTAAGCCAGAATTTAATATAATTAGGAAGTAATATATTAAAGAAATCGGAGGATTTTTATGTTTGAGGGCAGTTATGTAGCTATAGTTACGCCATTTAAGGATAACAAAGTTGATTTTGAGTGTTTGAAAAAACTTATAGAATTTCATATTAAAAACGGAATAAATGGAATTGTGCCTTGCGGGACAACTGGTGAGTCGGTAACGCTTTCATATCAGGAACATGAACAGGTAATTGATTTTGTTGTGAAAACCGTTGCCGGAAGAATCAAGGTTATAGCAGGAACCGGTTCAAATAGCACAACTGAAACAATAGAAATGACTGCTTATGCTAAAAAATCAGGTGCTGACGGTGTATTATTAGTATCTCCATATTACAACAAGCCGACACAAAAGGGACTTTACCTTCACTTTAAAAAAGTGGCGGATGAAATAGATATTCCTATAATGCTTTATAACATACAATCAAGGACAGCAGTAAATATCGAACCCGAAACGGTGGCAAAGTTACATTCTGATTGTAAAAATATAGTTGCAATTAAAGAAGCGAGCGGTTCATTGGAGCAGATGACAAAAATTCAGATTTTATGTCCCAAGATAGATATGCTTTCCGGTGACGACGCTCTGACGCTTCCGCTTATGGCTATAGGCGGTAAAGGTGTTGTATCGGTTGTTGCTAATATAATACCAAAGGAAGTTACAGAAATGGTATCGGCAGGTTTAAAGGGTGATTTAAAGAAGGCGAAAGAAATACATTTTAAGATTTTTGACCTTACAAAAGCTTTATTTCTTGAAACAAATCCTATCCCGATAAAGACAGCAATGTCACTCTTAGGATTATGTTCGGACGAGCTTCGGCTGCCCATGTGTTCTATGGAAAACAAGAATAAAGAAAAATTGGTAAAAGTAATGAATGATTTTGGACTTAAAATAAAATGACTACACCACAAATATTAGCATCAGCAATTTTCCTAATAATGTTCATTGCTATAATGGCGGAAAAATGGCATAGATATGTTTCTGCATTAATAGGTGCAGTTTTAATGATAGTTTTAGTATTAAGGACAGAAGAAGCTATTCTATGGGTTTTAAACTTAGGAGAAATATTTGAGCCAGCTTTCTGGATGTTGAAAGGAATTAAAGAAAAAGCATCACACGGCATAAATTGGCAGACAATAGTTTTCATTGCAGGTATGATGATAATGATTGAAGGTTTGGCACGGGTAGGTTTTTTCAGATGGTTATGTTTTTATATAGCGAAACTTGTTAATTATAAGATAATTCCGATTTTTATATCTTTTATGATACTTTCCGGTTTCTTATCAATGTTTATTGATAGTATAACCGTTATGTTGTTTCTTTCGTCGGTAACCATTGAGCTTGCCCGGCTTTTGAAATTCAATCCTATACCGATAATAATTTCTGAGATATTTGCTTCAAATGTAGGCGGTAGTGCTACAATGAGCGGTGATCCGCCAAATATAATAATCGGAACTTCATTTGGTTTTACTTTTTTCGATTTTTTAAAAAATACGGGTATAATTGCATGGATAGGAATGTTTATCACAGTAGTATTTTTTTATTTTGTTTTTCGGAATCATTTGAATATTGATAGAAATGAACGAATAAAAAAGTATCCTGAACCCAAAAAAGCGGTTAAACATAAAAATTTATTTGTTGTTAGTACGATTATATTTATTTTAACTATAGTTTTAATTGTTACTCATTCTTTGACCGGACTGTCGCTTGCGTTTATCGGTTGTATAGCTGCATTTCTATCTTTGGTTGTATCTTATAAATCTCATCTAAAACTTATTAAACCGATGGATTGGAAGACATTATTATTTTTTATTGGGCTATTTATTTGTGTCGGAGGATTGGAGCGGGTGGGAATATTGGAGATACTTGCGAATTGGATTGGTAAAATCGGGCAGGGGAATGCATTTTTAGTTGTTTCAATAATAATGTGGGCTTCTGCATTTGCATCTGCGATATTAGACAATATTCCTTTTGCTGCTACTATGGTGCCTGTAATTTTCAATCTTTCCGAAACTGGAATATCGCTTAAAACCCTGAGTTGGTCGCTTGCATTGGGGACTGATATTGGTGGTAATGCCACGCCGATAGGTGCATCTGCTAATGTCGTAGGAATCGCGATAGCAGAAAAAAAAGGTTATAAAGTTGGTTGGGCAAGATATTGTAAATATGCAATTCCTGCAATGATAATTGTAATGATATTTTGTAATATATACTTATATATACGATATTTTTAGAGAATGATTACACCGATTAAAACCTGTATCTTTTGTAGTTCATCTGTATAATCTCCATTATAATCTATGTAATCAGATATAATGAAATTATAGGTAATGTCAAAAATATTATTAAAAATCATGGTTTTTCACTAGACGATGCTGATTTCTTAAATCAGATTAACGCCTCATAAATCTAAAATTGGTAAACTCCTCGCTATGCTCGTCAAACATACCAATTTTTTAACGATTTATTCGGCTAAAAACATCTATATCGTTCAAAACCAAATTTTTCAATAATATGTCATTTTTGACAGAATGAAATTATAGGTACTGTCCAAAATAGTA
>DMMW01000039.1:26057-26211 GCA_003452965.1 Elusimicrobiota bacterium | reverse complement strand
CCCCACCCGCTACTATCTCAAATTTAACCTCTGCTCCAAATACACCTTTGCCAGATTCATCAACTACCTTTACAGCCAATAATTTTTCTTTACCTGCTATCGGCTTGTAGGAATCATCTGTTATCGCATCTTCTGTTAACTTGATTAGTTTCAT
>DMMW01000039.1:17622-25893 GCA_003452965.1 Elusimicrobiota bacterium | reverse complement strand
ACTCACTAAAACACAGTTGACTGAAAACTAACATCCCAATCACTAATATTATCTTTCTCATTTATATAAAACCTCCCGAAGGCCCTGCCTACCGTCAGGCAGGCTCGCCCATCTTCACAGGCGGGCTAATCCATTATTATATTTTTTAATTCATTTTATTATATGCCTACTATATTGTATTATATTTCTATATTATTTTCAAGCAAAATATAATATAGAAGATTTAATTAAATCTTTTTCAAATCCTACAATCTTAATACTCTAATAAAGTCCCATTAAACCTAAACTCAATTTTATTTCAAATCTTTTTAACTAAATAATAAGAACCGTCCCCATTTCTGTGTCAGGTTAATTAGTAATGTATTTCGCGATTAAGGGATTATTTTTATTATGTAGGCGAAGTCTTCTTGTTGGGCTATGTCCTGAGGTTTTAATAACCAAAGTTTGACGTATATGCAGGTGTATTTGTCCCTTTCAGATATTTTTAGACGACCGTTTATGTCTGCAGGAGACAAATTATTTTTGTTATATCTACCAACATGAAATAAACATGGTTGACTGTATGCAGAATTGACTATATCTTCCGATGAAGTGTTGTATGCAAAGTCAATGTTTTCGGATTTTTGTTTATCTATGTTTGCATATTTCAATCCGGCATCATACGCATTTACCATCCATAGCCTTATTTTTCCGGGTTCTGCTTCGGTACTGTATATTTGTTTAAATAGCCATTCTGCATCATTGCCCCGGTAGGTTTCTTCTATGGTTCTGTTAGAATATTTTATCTCCGGGTTTTTACAGTAGTCTATTAAAGCAGTTATTGAGTTCACGTTGCTTAATATTATTAATTGATATGGATTGCAGATGTAAAACTGGGCACTGTTAACCCAATCCTTGTCATATTCTATCGTATCAAATATTTTACTGCATAATACGTATGCCGGTTGAAATATATTTAGTATCGCATGTTCATCGATTTTTGATTTTCTAAATTCATGAAGGGTTTGTTTTGTCATTCCAAAAAGTTGGGATATTAGGTTTATTTGTATGTCTATTTGACCTGTGTATGGTTTGAAGTTGTCCCTGATTTTCTTTTGTGCTAATGCGGTTTCTTCTATTCTTCTTTTTTGTGCATATATGGGCATAACCATTTCTCTGATTATTAACCAAGCGACAATTATTATTAGGAATAATGAGATACTTATTAATATTAGTTTTGTTTTATCGGATGTTTTTGGTTTTGAAGTTTGTAGGTTTATAGGTTCAGGTTGTGATACGGTTTCCGGATTTTGCTTTTCTTTTCTAAGAACTTCATAGCATAAACCGCAATATAGAGTATTTTCTTTATTTTCGTAATTACATTTTGGGCATTTCATTTTTTTAAATAAATAGAACCGTCCCCATTATTATTCTATCAGCCGTTTGAAGTAGTCCTTTATGATGGTGTCATATTTTTGTGGGTATTTTTGCTGGAGAGATTCAATTATTGTTTCTCTAAGTTCTTTTGGAGGTTTGTATTCATCTGCAGATGGTATTTTTACAAAGCCGCTTCTGAATCCTGTATAACCGCCGGTGCCACTTGCCCTGATTCTGGGCATTCCGCCTGACATACCGCTGTTCCCGCTTTTGGACATTTGTGTCATCTGGTCGGATGCGTTTTGGAGCGATTCTTTGCTGCTCAGTAGTTCATCCAATGCTTTTTTTTCGTAGTCAACGGCACTCGGGATATTTGTGTTGTTAAGTTCTTCGGAAGCGGAACCCATTGATTTTTCCGATGAGGATATTTTTTTAGTTATATCAGATGGGATGGAAAGAGACTTTTTTGATAAGTCGGAAAATGTTTTTGTTAATGATTGAGTTCTTAGTTGATTATTTTTTTGGTTCTCGGATAATTGTTTTTGTAATTCAAAATCGTTTTTATTATAAAGTGCTGATTTGTCCGGTGAAAAATTGTTAAGTTCATCCAAGATTTCCTGTTCAATCGTTTTACTTTTTGTTATATGATTTTTTGCGTTTATTATGCTAATATTTTTTTCGAGATTATCAAGCATGGATATTATTTCAACCAATAGATTTCGCGATTTGTCAATTTTTTGTGATGCAAATTCGCCAAGAACTATTTCCATGTTTCTTTCCGGGTGTATGTAAAGGTTGTATATGCCCGGATGCGTGAATGTGCTTTTTTCAATTATTGATTTTGAATTGCCCAGTTCAACAATAGCTCTTTTTTGTTTTTCAGCAAGTTTTTTGAGTAATTCTTTCTGTAACGCCAATGTTTTTTCTAACCGCTTTGCGTCAATTTTCTGCGTATCGGTTAATATTTTTTGCTGTTCATTGATTATTGTGTCTAATTCGCCGATTGTTTGATTGATTTCAAGTTGAAGCCCGGAGTTCATATTACTGTTCGTGGAATTTACCGAGTTTTCAATTGAATTCAGTATATCCGATACTTGCTTGCTTAATTTTTGGGCAAGTTCAATTGCTTTGTCTATGTTTCCCATCTGCAATGACCATTTCATTTCGTCAGTACTTAGTTTCATTTGCATTAAGTCGATTTTTTTCATTTTTTCGTTGTTTGCAAAGTCATTAGGTGTTTCCTGTGGCATTTTTGCGAGTTTTTCGGAAAGTTGGCTTATTAATTCAGATAGTCGCTCTGTGGCTTTTTGAAGTTCTTTCATTTTTTGTGGGTCTGGGATGTTTTTTAAATCCGAAAGTTTTTGTTCTATCATATCTGCAGAGTCGGCCATTTCGCGGGTTGTGGATAACATGTCTTCCATTTTCTGGTTTTTTACGATATTTTCAGAAAAAGTACTGAGCCGTTTAAGTTCTTCTAATATTTCATCTTGAATTTTACTTGCATTATCCGTTTGTTTATTAGAAAGCGAATTGATTGCTTCGTTCATTTTTTGATTTCCAAGCATTTCTACAGCGTCTAGCATGTTTTCATATTCAAGATAATTTGAATATGAAGTTAACGGGTCATTCGCCATTTTATCTATTGTTTTTTTTAGATTTGATGAGGATGATTTCATTAATTCCTGCGCCTTTTGCTGCATGAGTGATGCGTTTTCAAAATCCTGTTTTGTTAAAGCGGTTTTACTCTGGAGTTGTCTGGATAATACTTCATTTAATTCCATGTTGAATTCATTTAGTTCCATTTCTATCAATTGGTGCTCCAATTCATATGATAAAATTTCAAATGAATATTTTTCTGAATAAGAAGTAAGTTTTTCACTTAGGTTGCCGCTATCGGTTACTTCAAGCCGGTATTCTACTACGTCTTTTGGCTTCAGATTTAAATCAGGTATAATTATTTCATATTCATCAAGTGTTTTCTTTTCAGGTTTAGTGAAGGATTTTATCTGATTTTTTTTGTTTAGCGTAAGATAATTTATGCTTATTTCAGAAATTCCGAAATCATCTTCAGCAGAATAGACTATTTTTAATCTTCCATTTTCGGAAATCATTACATTAAGGGCGGGTGCGATTATGTCAATTTTCGGAGGATTATTTTTTATTATGCTTATTTTATGTTTTGTAGGTTGTGGAATGGTTTCGCCGTTTAATACCGGCTCAAACCAGTATTCAGACTGATTTTGCACGATAAATTGACCGGTAATTTCATTTTTAGACATTTTTGTTCTTATTTTTTCTGCGGTATTCGTAAGTAGAAATGCTTCTTTTATGCTTCTGTTTGTTTGAGCTGTGATTTTTATTGTTGTTCCTCTTGGAGCTTCTATGTCCGCTTCGGTTTCTGTTTTATTCGCTAAGCCGATATGTAAAGGATAAATATATTCAACCTTTGAAACTGATATGGCCATAGGCGATACAATTGTGATATTATATTTAACGGATTTTGTGTCCAGTAATTCAACGTAATATTCGGTATCCGACATGACATTTTCAATTTTTTCAGCATATTTTTTATTTTCAATATTTTTCATCTTTTTTTGCTGCCAGCTACTATTGATTTCTCTGTAAAATATATAGGGTGTTATATTTTCAGATTTGGGAACAACAAATATAGTTACGTCGCTACCTGCGGTTATCGTTGTATCCTTAGGCGAAACCGTGAATTCTGTTGCTGAGGTAAATATCAAAAAATATCTTTTTAATGTAAGTTGACTGGAGAATATTATGAAGTTGATTATTAATACAGTAAAGATAATGAAAATATTTTTTAGATTTTTGGGACCGATAACATTTTTAAGCATATCGGTTGATATCTTTGATGACGTATGTTTAATAAATGCATCGGTAAGTTCGACGGATGTATTCGGATATATATTTTTAGTTAATTGGACGGCTATTATCAGGTCGTCTTTGAGGTTTTCATTCTTTTTTTGGATAAGAAGCGATATTTCTTCATCAGCATTTTTGAGATATATTATTTTTTTTATTGTTTTTACCGTTAAGTAAAATAGTGCCGAAATACAAAGAAACAATAAAACGAATCTAATGTTATGCGAAGATAATGAAAGAAGGTCAAGAAAATAATTGATAAATATCAATAGGAATAGCACGATAAAGATTTTTATTATCGTGTTAATAATGTGATAAATACCCAGTTTTATTTTTGTTTTTGATATTAAGTTTTTTATATTATCCATAACTTAAATGATGAATGATGAAGGTTTTTAATCCACAGGACTTCGCCCAAGGAGATTCATCTGTGTTTATCTTGTTTTGAAATTTCCTTTGCCCTGTTGTATTCTTTCTTTGCGGCTTCATAGTTTTTTATTCCATAGTAAAAAATATCGCCGATATTTTTATGTGATTCGGAATCGTTAGTGATATCAAATACTAAAATGCTGTAGCCTATATTTTGAATCGGTATTCTGTTTTTCAACCATTTAAATATGTCAACTTGACCTATGTATATTCCTTGAAAATAAGTGGCACTTATGGCAAGTAAATCGGTTCTTTCCTTTTCTGAATAATCTATGTTGGGCGAGCATTCTCCTGATAAGATATGCTGGCTTTTTATTCCTTCATATTTTGTGTCTCCCTGCCCGAAATAACATTCAATAAGATTAACGTTTTTATTTTCAAGATATTTTTTTAGGAATTTTAAATCCTGTCCCCAATCCAAATTTGAATCAACCAGGTATTTATATCCGTTTTTAGGTCCCCCTACTAACTCATTAAAATAAGCGAGATAATGTGGATAGGTTTTTATTGAGGTATATATATGAAAACCAAGCATAAAATATAATAAATAATGAAAAATGCTGTTGAGTTTTATCCTTGGAGTTTTTATTAATCCGGAAATAAAGACGAATATTAGAGGATATATCGGTAATATGTATCTTAATCCGATTTGTGTTTTGGAATATGAAGCGGCAGCAAAAAATATTGCTATAGGAAACAAAATATAGAGTTTGTCAAATTTGGATGCAGGTATTTTTTTGAAGATAAATATAGAAAATATGAATAATAATATAACTGGTAAAGTGGATTTTAATAAAAATGCAAATAGATAATATGTTCCGAATCCGCTGTTTGAATATTTTCCGTTTAGAAATGTTAAAACTCCTTTTTGTCCCATGATACCGAATACACTTTTTAATCCCTCAAAAAATAGTTTAATATTACCCTGATAAGTTATTGTTATTACAATAAAAGCAATGATAAATATGAATAAAATATCGATTAGTTTTTTTAATCTGTTTTTTTCTGATAAAGAGAAAAGAATAAATATTGGTATTAACAAAATTGCACTGAATTTTGTTGAAAATGCTAAGCCCAGTGAAATCCCAGTGTAAATTATGCTGCTTCGTGAAGGTTTTTCAAGGTAGTTTTTAAATAGATATAGAGAAAGTAAAGTGAGAAAAGCTATGCCCAAATCGGTACCTGCAATACCGGAGAAGGCAAGAATATTAGGTGAAAAACAATAAAATACAAGTGCGAATAGTCCGCATTTTTCATCATTAAATATTTTTTTCGCCCATATAAATATTAGAAGACCTAACAAAATAGATAGTCCCAGTATCTGCAACCGTGCTAAAAATAATATTGTATCCGCTTTCAGGTTGTTTTTATATAGGAAATTTTTGCCGTATGCAAATTTTTGGTAAGATGTCCAATACGATTTTGGTTCTTCGTTTATTATGGTTTTTGACGCTATTAGCGGTATAGCGGTAAGTATTCTTATTAACGGAGGATTTTGAATTTCAATTCTGTAATCATTAAATTTGATATGATAAAGTCCTGCGGCTATTTGAAACGGTTCGTCATAATAGGCGCATTTCTGCCTTGATGAAAAAATAACTTGCAATGCCAATATAGTTAGAAGTATCAAAATAATTATTTTTGTTTTCATAATCCGAGATTTCTTTTTGCAATATATAAATATTTGGGCGCATCTGCATGGTTGGGATTAATCCGCAAAGTTGTTTCTAATTCCTGAATTACCTTTCTCCAATCTTTAAGATGCCAATATGCTACAGCCATATTATAATGTGCATCGGCATAATTGGGTTTAATTTCTACGGCAATAGAATATTCGCTAATTGCTTCATTGATTTTATTCTGCTTTTCATAAACGGTTCCTAAGTTATTATGTACCGTTGCCCAATCGTTAACAATGGAATCTATGATTTCAGGAAATGATTTATAATCCAAGCCGTCATTATACATTTTCTTGTAGTATTTGATAGATTCTTTATAATAATATTCTGTTTTCTCGAGATTGTTTCTTTGGAAATAAATCCAGCCAAGATTGAAGTATAGCGATGGAATATCATCCTTTATTGTAATTGCTTTTTCAAAGTAGTTTATAGCATGGTTTATTTCATATTTATTCAAAAAGAATAATCCGGCTCTGAATAGTGAATCTGCATATTGTGCAATTATTTTCTGGTTAAAAATATCATAGTAAGAACTAACTTTCAATGGATTCCTCAGTATATATATCTCTTCAAAATCAAAAGGTTTAATATAATTAATCTTTTCTTTTCTTACGTTGAAAACCAACCAATACGGATAGGTAAAATAATTGTTTTGTCCGAGCATTTCATAATCTTCCACATCCGTGGTGTAATAAATACTTCTGCCCTTGTTTAAATGAAAAAATTGGGTAAAACCTTCAGGATTATTCAATGATACAACATTGGTGTTTTTATATTTTTTTAATGATTCTTGGTACCAGGTACTTCTGGATAGTCCTTTGGCAATAACGGTGATATCATCCCGCCTTTTTTCCACAAACTGCAGATACCATTCTGAAAAAACTTGTACGTCTTCTCTGGAGATTATTATTGAATTTTTAGGCAATGACCTGAATACGTTTCTGGCAAAATCATATGCATTAAAATTAAAACGCATGTTTTGTTTGCTGAAATTTGATAAAAATATTAATACCGGGATAATAAGAACAATAATTGAATATTTTTTGAATTTTTGAGAAAGAAAAAACAAGCCGGTTCCAAACCATAATGCGAGTATCAAATCGGATATTAAATAGTGAGGTTCCATTATCGCAAGTGCATGTGGATTCGGAGGCATTTTAGCTATGGCAATAAATATCGGACCGGATAATAAATAGATTATAAGAGTTGTATTTAAAAATTTTATATTTTTTTTGTATAAGCCGAATAAACCCAGAATGATAACCGGAATGCCAAATACGGAAAAAAGTCTGAAAGTTCTTTTTAAATAGATGTTCATTTCAGAACCGAATACATCACTTATTTTATATCTTGAGGAAATAAGATCCAATGTTTTTCCGTGTGTTTTACGGGTGATTGTCTCAAGTAATGTCTGGAAGTTATCGGGTTTATTCCAGTTTAAATGCGGTGATGTTTTTGACCTTACGGGAAGATAAAAATAAATTGAGAATCCGACCGTAAATATTATTAATATATGCACGAGTGATTTAACGGTAAAAATTTTGTATTTATTGATTAAGACGTAATACAATATTCCGGGCGATATCAAAACTATGTCAATACGATTTCCCATTGATAACCCGAACAGAAAAATTATATGTAATAAATATTTTGTGTTGATTAGCAAGTAAATAAGCAATATTATAAAAAAGGTGTTGATGGTGTACATTTCAGCGACGGTTGAAACAGACCATAAAGTTTTTGAAAATGCCAAGCTTAAAGCAGCGATAAAAAAAATAAAATCGGTATTTTTTTCAATATTGGATTTATTGTTTAAATCTTTAACAGCTAAATAAAAAATTCCGCAAGTAAGTGCACCGAAAAAGGCTGACATTATGTTTATGCGGTATGCTATATTACCGAAAGGAATTAATAGCGAGAA
>DMMW01000039.1:2262-17483 GCA_003452965.1 Elusimicrobiota bacterium | reverse complement strand
GTAAATGTTACGGACGCCATTTCCCCTGCATCACGGTAAATTGCAACTGACGGAAACAACGTATAAAGATATATTGCAAAACTTGATAAAAACAATAAAATAATAGTATTCATCCTAGTAATCTCATAAGGTAATGTCAAAAATGACATATTATTGAAAAATTTGGTTTTGAACGATATAGATGTTTTTAGCCGAATAAATCGTTAAAAAATTGGTATGTTTGACGAGTCCCGATGAATATCGGGACGAGGAGTTTACCAATTTTCGGTTTATGAGGCGTAAAGAAAACATCGTCTAGTGAAAAACCATGATTTTTCATAATATTTTTGACATTGCCTCTCATAATTTTCTTTTCGCAGATTCTATGTATTTGTTTACATCCGTGCGATTAGGATTAAGCCGCAAAACCTTCTCAAACTCGCTTATCACACCGGTCCAATTATTTATTTCCCAGTATGTTACTGCAAGGTTATAATGTGCGTCAATATAAGACGGTGAAATTTCAATAGCTTTTTTATATATAGAAATCGCTTCGTTGAATTTTTTTTGTTTGGTGAGAATAGTACCGAGATTATTATAATATTCAAATTTATGAGGTTCATTTTTTATTGCTGTTTTATATTCTTCAACCGCTTCATCAAGCAAACCGTTGCTGTAATACATATATGCAATCTCATTGGATATATTTTCTTTGAATAAAGGCTTTAATTGTTCAAATTCGTTCTTAGCTAATGAATTTTGTTTCGTTGCAAGATAATATTTAGCTAAAGATAAATGATAAGAATAAGTCAATATTTTGTCACGATATCGTGAAATATTTTCCCGCAACACATAGATATAAGAAAAATTATAATTTGGCAGATTATTGTTAAGAATAAACAGTAAACCGCTTTTATTAAATTTCATATCATCAAAGTAATCGGGATTTTCAGATAAATAATAAATATTCTTGTCAGTTTGCTGAATCAATCTTCTTTCAATAGGCAACCGGACTAAAGTCCTGTCTTTTCCTTTAATCCAGTAATAGCGGTCCCCGTAGATGTTCGGGAAAACGCTTGCATTACAGTCGTATATGTCTACTGACGGTCTTTCTTTGTTAACCAACTTCATATATGCCAAAATAAATACAGATTCATCCGCCTTGTCAAGAAAAAGAATGGAATTATCTTTTACCGTTCTTAAAATATTTTTACCCAAATCATAAGGGAAAAAATTATATCGTAAATTGTTTTTTTGAAAGTTGGTAAGAAAAAGAAATATTACAAATCCGGGAAATAATCCGTAAGACCATTTAAGTTTGCTTGTTATGTAAGATACGGATAATCCAATCCATATGGTAAAAATTATTATTGAAGGTATGTGAAAAGGTTCAAGTAAGTCTCTCGTATCTTCATTTACAGGTTTATTAGCAAGGAACATAAAGAATGGTCCTGATAGAATAAAAATCAATAATAGGCTCCAAAAAAGCTTCTTTTTTTTCTTATAGGAATAGATTAAACCAAAAACTCCTAATAAGAATCCGATAAAAGTTGAAGTGTTAAAAATGTTTTTTGTATATTCCCATATTTGCTGTGACAACAGTGAAATCGGTCTCAGAAGCTGTCCCCCTCTTTCTTCAATGTGCATTACTCCGCCGTAACCGATTCTGAATACGACTTTGAGAAAATTTTCAAATATTCCGGGGTTATCCCAATTGTCAATAGGATTCTGGCGAGAACGCAAAAATAAGTATAAATACACCGAAAATCCTAAAATAAATAAAAGTAAATAAATATTAATTTTTTTGATTGAAAATTCAATCTTTTTATTAAGAATCAGATAAAGCAAAACTCCAGGGAAGTAAAAAGTAAGAGTATGGTGATTTCCGAGTCCTATACCGCATAAGAAAATAATCAGTAGTATATTCTGTTCCGTTATCAGCGAATATAAAAGCATTGTCATGAAGAACGCGTTCAAGGTATATATTCCGCCTTTTGTCTGGATAGATTGTGACCATAAGTGATGTGAAAAGGATAGAGTTAATGCAGTTATAAATGCGCAGAACCATAAGGAGTTTTTAGAAATTTTTATAGAAAATGAGCCATTCAAAATTAATGCCTTAATGATTAAAAAAATAATTCCGCAGGAAAGCGCACCAAAAAAAACACTCATGCAATTTATACGGTATGCGATATTCCCGTATGGAATTAGAATGGAAAATATTTTTCCCAATAATACATAAAGCGGATATCCCGGCGGATGGGCTATGCCCAGCGTACTTGATGCTGTAATAAGTTCACCGCTGTCGCCTGTACACACAGTCGGAGAAGAAGTAATTAATAATATTATGAAGTTGATAATGAATGTAACTATCATTTTTTCAATATTGTAAGATATTTTCTCGCTTGTTCATGGTTCGGGTCCAATTGTAAGACTATTTCAAATTGCTCTATAACATTTTGCCATTTTTGCAATTTCCAGTAAGTAACACCTAAATTGTAATGGGCGTCAATATAGTTGTATTTCAAATCTATGGCTTTTCTATATTCGGCAATGGCAAGTTCATTATTGTTTTGTTCTTCAAATAATACTCCAAGATAGTTATGGGTGTCAGGTAGCATAGGATTTGCAGCTGCAGATTTATTATATAAATCAATCGCTTCATCGTATTTTTTTAGTTTAAAGTATTCGTAACCTTTTGTAAGATACATAAAGGCAAGATTTGTTTTTGCATTTTCATCATAAGGATTTATTTCTATGCCTTTTCTAAAATATTTTATAGATTCGTCTTGGAATCCTTTTTCTTTAAGAGAAATCCCGATATTATTATGCACCCATTCCACATCCCCTCCGACATTCGCAGCTAAATTATATTCATTAAACATATCTTGTATCTTTTTTTGTTCATAGTGTCTTTCCGCGATAAAATAATGATATTGTGCCGAAACATCGCGAAGTAGATATTCTTCAAGGTAATTTTTATTATCTATATCGCGAATCTTGTAACAAGCCCATAAATTATAGTCTAATATTGAAGGTTTGGCATTGAATATTATACCGGTTGTCCGTGATTTCACATCTTTAAGGTTTGAAAGGCTGCTTCCGAGCGAAAAGCAGACAGGTCTGGGTCCTTTAAGCAATTCTCTTTGTATAATCGCCCTTCTTACTATTTTTTCTTCACGGGTTAATCGGAAAAAATCAGAACCGAAAATATTTTTAAATAAAAGACCGGTATCGGTATAAAATGACGCATCTTTACGTTTTTTTAAACACCACTGTTGATAGGATAGTAAAAACATCTGATTGTCTCCCGATGAAAAATAATGAGAATCGGTCGGTAATGATTTTAAAATGTTTGAAGAATAATCGCTTGCAATAAAATTATTCCTTTTATTATTATAGTTAAAATTAAACAGTATAGGCAGTATAATTAACGGTGTTAAGAAATAATATTTGATATATTTTGATATGTAAAGGAATCCGAATGACAACCATATCGCCATTACGGTATATGCAGGTAGAAAATAGACTTCTACTACCGATGCTTGCTGAGGGTTAAATTGAAACTTTAATATCAGTAATAACACGACGCTGTTAATAACGAACAGAGTTACTGTGAATGTAAAATACTTTTTGAATTCCTTGTAAAGATTCAACATGCCCAATAGAATAAACGGAACCATATAATAAGTGAACTGTTCTCCGGCAAGTTTGAAAAAATATTTTATGAACGATAATTTTGTTAAAAAATTAACACTTTGTCCGAATTCAAATGTTTTGTACTGCACTCTACGTATTTGAGCTATGAAGTTTTGAAATGTTTCGGTATCCCCCCAGTCCATAAATGGATTTGCAGAGGAACGAACCGGCATAAATAACAATACTGACAATCCCAATAGTAAAAAAACAGAAAATGAGACGGTTCTCTCAATAAAATTCTTTTCATTAAGCAGTATTTTCCAAAATAAAAGCAGGAAAGCCGGAAATAATAGCGCAGTTAAATAGTGTCCCGAAATTCCAACGCCTGTAACAAACGCTATGATATAAATGTTGTTGTGTTTTGTAACAGAAAGATAAATAAGCAACGCAATTATGAAAGCGTTTATAGTATAAACTTCGGCAATTACAGATTGTGACCAAAACGTTTTTGAGAAAGACAGGAACAAAGACGATAAGATAGCGATGAATATATATTTATTTGTTGAGTTGGATTCGCGGTTATTCCGTCTGAATAGATGTATTAATATCAAATATAGGATACTGCATGTCAAAGCTCCGAATAGTCCGGACATCAGGTTTATACGGTATGCGATATTCCCGTATGGAATCAGGATGGAAAATATTTTTCCGAATAATACATAAAGAGGATATCCCGGCGGGTGTGTAATACCTAAAGTATATGCAGCAGTTGTAAACTCGCCGCTGTCGCCGACATAAACTGTCGGACACAGTGTAATTAAATATATTACAAAGGATACCAGGAAAGTAATTATCATAACAACCCGTATTTTCTTCTTAGATACCATTCTACACAGAATAAAATAATCAATAATAAATATATGTAGGTTTTATTCCATATATTCATTTCATACAGTATATCGGATTTTGTTATTCTGGGCTTTATATTCAATTCATTAAGATTGAAAGAATCAATAGATAATAATTTTCCGTTTGTTTTATCGGAAATATTTTTTAAAAATGTGCTATTTACGGTGTTGTCTTCGGATTCTTTTGATATATTAAAAACCGAAAGGGAAATTTTATCCTCCCCCAAATATTTTCTGTTATAGGATGCATATGCATCAAGTTTATATTCACCTGAAAGTTCAAGTGAAATCTTAGTTCCATATTCACCATTTTCTATTTCAGGAGGAACATTTATAATTTCTTTTTGATTATCAGGTTTTGTCACATGCAAATTTACAATTGCATTATTTATTGGTTTGAAATACTCATCTTTTACTTTAATTTTTATTACTGAACTGTCGCCTATATTATAACTTTTTTTTGAGGATATAGCCACTTGTTTCATAGAAATAGAATTTGTAAGCCATTTTATGGATTGTCCCCATAGTTTGACATATTTATAGGGATTTTCGCTCCCTAATGCCAAACGCCATAGAGACGATGTTGTAATACACATTACGCGGCCTTTGCCAATTTCAGAAATGGTAATTATAGGATGTTTGGATTTTTCACTTTCTGCAAGAGTGACGGTTTTATCTTTTGTAGTCGATATATTTATAGTATCTAATTCGGGTAGATTTTTCAACACGAGCATATTTTCCACATTATCATCGGAAAATTTCAATATGCTGTTTTCAGGTCTCAAGATATGAAGATAAAACTTTTCTGTACTTAATTCACTTGTAGGATTAACAGGTAAAATATCGGCGATAGGGGTATTCTGGTAGATAGATAAAGGTATTTCACCGCTTATAATTAAAAATGATTTTCCGTATCCATAGACGAAATTTTTGATATTTACCAGGTATTGAGGATTTATAGCAAATCTTGAATAATTAAAATTATCAAATATCAGCATATCAAAATTGAATATTTCTCTTGTGAATATTTCATCAATAGGAAAAGGTATCAAAGACAGTTCGCTGTCCGAAACTGCAACTATATTTTCTGGATTTCTTAGGATTACAAAAGATACCAGCTCTATATTCGGATCATTTTTTAGAGTAGTCCTTAAAAAAGAATAATTGAAAGACGGTTGACCGCACAAATATAAAATTCGTATTTTTTCAGGTTCAACCAATAATGAAAATTTCTTAATGTTATCTGAATAGCTTTTTTCATCCTGATATGTCGGGATTTCAATGCTATAATTGATAAGTCCTGCTTTATCTGGGGCAATATTAAAGGATATTTCGTACAAACCGTCATTTGTAACATTCAATGTGTTTGTCTGTATAATGCTGTCGTCTGATTTCAAATAAACCGGAATAGATTTATTACTGAAACCGAAAACGCTGATTTTTGCGATAATTGATGCATTCGTGTTGCGAAAAACTATTTCCGGTAATTCTATTTTTGAGATTAGTATGTTTTTAGGTACATTAGTTAATTCATATTTTACGCTGTAAACCGGTATTTTAAGATTATATAAATCATTTAAAATTTCCATGTTACTTGTATCAGTATTATGATTGCCGTCTGAGAATAATATTATAGCATCCAGATTTTTACCTAAAAAATTGGTCTTAGTTTTTTCCAAAGCATTGTAAATATCCGTTCTTGACCCTTGTGCTTTAAGAGATTGCAGTTCCTGTTCTTTTAATTCATTTATTGTATCCGAAAAAGTGAACAGATAAGAATTTATTTTGGAGTTATTAATAAATTGAGATTTTACGGTTCCTTTAACTTTTTCAAATTGCTTGATATCAATATTCTTCATACTTGATGAATTATCTATTAATAAGGCAACGGATGGGATATTCCTTTTATTATATACTTTTTTTATCGGTTGAAATATAAGAAGTATAAGCATTAAGAAAATAAATAGTCTGAAGAATAAAAATATTTTTTTCATTTTAATTTATTTTGTATAAAAGATTTATGTATCGTATCTGATTTGTAAGTACCTGTTAGCGAATATAATATTATATTCAACAAGAGTTTTTTTGCCTCCCATCTTTGTTGTTCATTGCAGGGATATATATAGTTGCCCAGGTTATCTTTTTCCCATGCACCGAATAAATCATTTTGCGAATATATTATGCTGTATCGTTCGCCGATTTTACAACCTTCCAAATATCTGTTTGTAATTATTCTGCCTGAAACACTTTTTAGTAAATAAAAAGATTTAAAAACTGCGTCGTTAATAGGTATTCTTTCAATTGGATTTTCGGGCGATATTTTTTTAATTATTTCTCGGATTTCCTTGTCAAATCCGTAACCTTTTTTCCCGGATGAATCATCTATAAAAATCATGCCGCCGCATAAAATGTATCTTTTTAACGTATGAATTTCTGAATCGTTTAGTTCCAAAATATCATTGCTTCCTGCTATAACAATAAAGGGCGACCAGAAAAGTATTTCGTCATTAGGTTTTATAATTCTTCTTTCGGGAATGGATTTAATACTTGTAGTAGTAAGAAGATATTCGGAAATTCTATCCCATGCAGTAGGTCTTGTGTCCCATCCGCCTGCATATTGTAATTGGCTGAATATAAATTTCCCGCCTTGGGAATAGAGGCAAGTTAAAAGTAAAAAGTTAAAAGTTAATATTACATAAAGACCAATTAAAAATAATTTTAATCTGTGTAATTTGTGTTCCCGATATGTAGTATCATCTTTGAAAATCTGTGTAATCATGTTTTCCTTGGATTGGCAATAATGGTTTCTGCTATGAAAAGTAGAAGCAGTATAATTATTAGGATTTTATATATCTCGCTGCCGTACAGAATTTTCTTAATATTTTTTTCAAAATATTTATCTGCGGATATTTTGAATATAGATGTTTTTCCCAATATTTTTTTAAGTTCTGAAATAGTGATTTTTTTTAGGTCGGATTCTCCGGATATAACCTCAATATTTGCATTTAAGTATTTATTTTTTTTATTCCGATATTTTAATTCATATATGCCCGGAATCTCAACGCGTTCTATTGAAGATTTTGTTAGTTTGCCGTCAGGATAAATGACTCCTGAAATATTGGGGTCAGAGGATTCGGTTAATTTCTCGCCGATATTTAAATTTTTTATTAGAATTTCTTTTGAAGAGAAATAGCCTAAAAGCTGCTTAATTAGTATAGGGAAAAGAGGTTTAACCGGTATATCCGAGTAAATGAGGTTTGCAGAAACCGCATATACATAAACATTGTTATTTCCTTTCATTAAAAAGGGCGAATTATCGCTAAATTGAAGTAAGGTTTCGGAATTTAATTTGGGGCTTAATAAAAACCGTTTGTATATATTTACTTTTTTGACTATTTCAGCATTATCGGATATTCCGAAGTTCATCAGTTCTCCGCCATCTAAAACAGATGAAAATTCACAAGGGAATAAAGAAGACATATCGGTATTATACTTGTCTAATTTTACTTTATCTCCTGGGAAAAATACAATATTTTTATTTTTTGATATGAATTCGCTTAATCTGATTACGTTGTTTCTGCTTAATTCGGATACATTGCATAGAAATATTATGGAATAATTATCAAAGGACTCATTATCGATTTGATCATAATTTATAACTTTTGTTAATGTATCATTTTGCAGAGCCGTATTTAGAAAATAAACCTCTCCTTTGAATTCAGAAAACTGTGGATTGCCGTCTATCAACAATGCTTTCGGTTTATCTTGATAATTAAAGGCAAAAAAGTTTTTATTATCTACTGTTAATTTATCCGGTTCAATTTCCAAAAAACACCTATGGATTCCGTTTGAGATATTTTTCAGGTTAAAATTCTGTGTTATGCTTTTATAAGATTCAGCATTAAAAAAAATATCTCTGTATTTTATATTGTCAATATAAAGCGATGCTAAAATGCGTTTGTCATAGCCGGCATAATTTGCAATTGTGATGCCGATGCTGTTATTATTAATATCTATACCTGAAACAGCAAAGTTATCGGGATTGTCATCTCCTACATCTATTCCTATTATTTTGTTTTGTTCGTTAGCTAAACTCGTTTTTGAACTCCATCCGTTAATTGCAAAATCTGAAAATAAAATTATTCTTTTTTCGGTATTTTTGTTTTCAAAATATTTTTCAGATTCTTTTATTGCATTAAGAGCATCCGTTTTATTATGAGTTAAATTGATATTTTCAAGTTCTGATAATACTATCCGCCTGTCGGTTGTAGGATTTTTTACTATAGGTATTAAACTATCCGAAAAGGAAAAGATTGATAATTTTTCTCCGGGCTTCAATAACGTTATTATTTTTTTTGCTGATTCCTTGGCATTTGCCAGACGTGTTATTCCATCTTTGTAATAATTCATAGAGTATGAATTGTCTATAAGTAATATTGTTTCAATGTTTTCGGAAGAAGATATGTATCTTATTACCGGTCTGGCAAAGATTAAAGAAATCAGAATTATTATAAGACATCTAATTAATAATAGTAGATACTGTCTTAAACGAAATTTTTTGATAGCTCTACGGGCGGCTATTTCAAGAAATTTTAAATAGCTGAATTCGATCTTTCTCGGCTTTTTTCTGGAAAGAATATGAATGATTATTGGTATTGATACGATTGATAATCCAATAAGGAAAAGTGGATTTAAAAATGACATAAATTTTTTTGTGATTGTTAAGAAACAACAACAATCATCTTCTAAATATTTTCTCTTTTTGAGAGATAATTAGTAATCGCCAAATCGAGCGGTGTAGAGGTGTTTAAATAAGAATAATCAATATCGGATTTGTGAAATTCAAGTTTATATTTTTCAATAAATTCAGATATCAATTTTCTGTATTCTTTTTTGATTATATCGGGTTCTGTTATTAAAGTATTTTCGCTCTCAACTTCTTTAAACAGTACGTTACCGGATATATCAAGAATTTCTTCCGTTTTGTCAAGTATGTGAAATACAATCACCTCATGTTTGGCGAACCTGTAATTTTTTACAGACTTTATTATATTTTCCTGGTCCTCCAATAAGTCGGACAGAAGAATTATTAATGTCCTTTTTTTTAAATTTTTTGAAAACTCAAGAAGTATTTTTGAGATATCGGTTTGCCCCTCAGCCTTTAAATTTGATAGTTCATCAAGAATCACTGATAGATGACTTAAATTAGAACGAGGCGGAATGTTTTTTTTAATTTTGCTGTCATAGAGGAGAAGACCTACTGAATCGCTCTGTTTTATCATCATATATGCGAGTGATGCGGCTATGTACGATGCATATTCCAGTTTTGAAATACCGTTTGATTTATAACCCATTGAAGCGCTTTTATCAAGCATTATATAGGATTTAAGATTTGTTTCTTCTTCATATTGTTTGATAAAATATTTGTCGGATTTAGCGTAAACGGTCCAATCAAGGTGTTTAAGTTCATCGCCGAATGAATATTCTCTATGTTGTGCAAATTCTAACGAATGTCCTTTGAATCTGCTTGAATGTAAACCAGATATAAAACCTTCAACTATAAATTTAGCTTTAAGATACATTGTTGAAAGTTTTGCTATAATTAGAGGATCTAAAAATTGCTTCATTTAGGGGTTATGGTTTCTGTAAGTTTTTTGATGATCTCTTCGGTGGTGATTCCTTCCGCTTCTGCGGTATAATTAAGAATTAGTCTATGCCGTAAAACAGGATATAAAACGGAATTAATATCTTCGGATGAAACCGAAAATCTTCCATCCAAAACAGCTTTTGATTTACCGGCAAGAATAAGATTTTGAGATGCACGTGGTCCCGCACCCCAATTTATCCATTTTTTTATGAAATCTAAAGATGAATTCTTAGGTCTGGTTTCAGATACTAATTTGACCACATAGTCAACAACATAATCACTGACAGGTACTTTTCGGACTATTTCCTGTAACGACAGGATTTCCTCTGCATCTAATAAGCTTTTAATTTTAACTTCTGAAATGCCGGTTGTTTTCATTATTATTTCTTTTTCTTCGTTGTTGCTGGGATAATCAATATTAACTTGGAAGAAAAATCTGTCAAGCTGGGCTTCCGGAAGCGGATAAGTGCCCTCTTGTTCAATCGGATTTTGAGTTGCAAGAACAAAAAATGGTAAAGGCAATATATGGGTTTGTCCTGCGACGGTAACTTTAGATTCCTGCATAGACTGCAATAATGCTGATTGTGTCTTTGGCGGAGTCCTGTTTATTTCGTCGGCGAGTATAATATTTGCAAAAATCGGGCCTTTTACAAATTTAAAACTTCTTTCACCTGTTGAAATATTTTCCTGTATGACCTCGGTTCCGGTAATATCTGACGGCATTAAATCGGGAGTGAACTGAATTCTTGAAAATTGCAAATTCAGGATTTCAGAAATGGTTGATATAAGCAGTGTTTTTGCAAGTCCGGGCACCCCTACTATCAGGCAATGTCCTTTTGCAAATAAAGAGATTAATAGTTGGTCAATAACGGCTTGCTGTCCGACAATAACCTTACCGAGCTGCTCGGTAATTGATTTTCTTGCGGATACAAGTTTTTCAACCAATTTTACATCAGATATTTTTTCCATAGAACCCCCGAGAAAATCCTGTTAGAGAAAGGAACCGTTTTTATAAATTCCCTTAAATTAAAGATATTATTGATAATAGCATATAAACATATTTCTAACAATATAATTATACAAAATACTTGACTTTTATTCAACAGTTTGATAATATAAAATTATGAAAAAAATATACTTAGATAATAATGCTACAACGGCAATTCACCCTGATGTGTTGAAAGAAATGTTGCCTTATTTTGAGGGTTTTTATGGTAATCCATCAAGTATACATACTTATGGGCAGGAAACAAGAAAAGCAATAGAAGATGCCCGTGAAAAAATTGCCAAACTTTTGAATGCCGAAAGTTCGGAAATTGTTTTTACTTCATGCGGAACAGAATCAAATAATCATGCGATTAAGGGTGCAGCATTTTCATTGCAAAATAAAGGGAAACACATAATAACTTCAAAAATAGAACATCACGCTGTTATAGAAGTATGTGAATATCTATCAAAGAAGTTTGGATTCGAAATAACTTATATACCCGTGGATAAATACGGAATTGTTAATCCTGAAGACGTAAAAAAAGCAATTACAGATAAAACTATTCTTATATCAATAATGCATATAAACAATGAAACCGGTACTATTCAACCGATAGAAGAAATAGGAAAAATCGCTCAGGAAAGACAAATAGTATTTCATACTGATGCAGTACAATCCGTTGGAAAGATACAGATTGATGTTAAAAAACTCGGTGTTAGTCTGTTATCTTTGTCCGGTCACAAGTTTTATGCACCAAAAGGCGTAGGTATTCTTTATGTGAGAAAAGGTTTAAAGATTCATTCGCTTTTACATGGCGGCAGTCATGAGAAAAATCGGCGTGCCGGTACAGAGAATGTGCCATATATTGTGGGTATAGCTAAGGCATTGGATATTTCCCACAAAGATATGGCTGAAGAAAGTAAAAGAATTTTGTATCTTCGGGAAAAGCTTGAAAAAGGTATATTAGATAAAATTGAATATTCTCAGATAAACGGACATCCGGAAAATAGGATTTATAACACTTCAAATATTTCCTTTGATTTTATTGAAGGAGAAGGTCTTTTGCTTTCTCTGGATATGGAAGGTATCGCAGCATCCACCGGAAGTGCCTGCACTTCAGGAACGCTTGAACCTTCGCATGTTTTAGCGGCAATGGGAGTGTCACCAACTAAATCCCAGGGTTCAATTAGGTTTTCATTGGGACGTCAAAACACCGAAGCTGAAATAGATAAATTATTGGAAGTCTTACCGAACATAGTCAGTCGGTTGCGAATGATGTCGCCTCTATGGGAAGATAAGCAGAAAGGTATTGAAACACAGTTTGAAGATTCAAAAAAATATCATTGAGATGATTACGAGGATTAGAAGAAGCGATTACAGGGATTTATCCCAGGAATTCTCTGAATTTACATGAGCAGTCATCAAAGGTGACTGATAACTCGCTAATCGTCTTAAATCTTTTTAAGATTTAAGACAGCGACCATTCGGGCAGTCCCGCATAGCGGGACTGGTTAGGAGATTGAAAATGCAATATTCATCAAAAGTTATGGAACATTTCAATAATCCAAGAAATGTGGGTGAAATACCGGATGCCGACGGTATAGGTAATGTGGGTAATCCCATTTGCGGCGATATAATGAGGCTTTATATTAAGGTAAAAGACGGAATTATTGTAGATGCAAAATTTAAGACATTTGGATGCGGTGCCGCAATTGCAACATCCTCAATGGTTACAGAAATGGTCAAAGGCAAATCGATAGAAGAGGCGCTTAATATTTCTAACAAAGCAGTAGCAGAAGCATTAGGCGGACTTCCCAGTATTAAGATGCATTGTTCAGTTCTTGCCGAAGAAGCCCTAAAGTCAGCTCTCGCAGATTATTATAAAAAACATCCGAAGTAGGGGTTAGAGGATAGAGGTGAGCGTATAGTGAATTGTAAAAATCAGTATTAATTTTAATCTCAATTCTCTAACTAGCTAAATAAACATCTGGATGTAGTTTAAACCTCTTTAAAAAGTATTCCCACAATTTTTTGTCATTTATAATTAAAACTATTCTTATCTATAACTATACGCTATACGCTAATCTCTATTCTCTGAATTGAATAAATATATGAAGAAAAAAGTGCTTGTTTTGATGTCGGGTGGTGTGGATTCTTCGCTTGCCGCATGTATTCTAAAACAAAATGGTTATGAAGTTATAGGCTGCACTATGAGGCTTTTTTTGTGCAAGAAAAATATATCTGAAAAACAATGTTGTTCACCGGAAGATATTTATATCGCAAAAAGAACCGCTGAACAGATAGGTATTAAGCATTATACAATAGACAGAAAGGATATATTTGAGGAATATGTTATTGAAAATTTTGTTTTGGAATATTTGAACGGCAGAACCCCTAATCCATGTGTTATTTGTAATATGAAAATTAAATTTGATGAAATGCTGAAATTTGCGAAAGGCTTGGGTTGTAGTTATTTAGCAACCGGTCATTATGCAAAGATTGAAAAATATAACTCAGTATATTATTTAAAAAAAGGTGAAGATTTAACAAAGGATCAATCATATTTTTTGTACGGGCTGACGCAAAAAAATCTGCCGCATATTTTGTTTCCATTGGGAGACTATAAAAAAGCGGAGATAATTAGAATGGCAAAAAAATTAGGACTCAAGGCAGCCGATAAAAAGGAAAGTCAGGAAATATGCTTTATTGAAGATACAAATTATCATAAATTTATTAAATCAAAATTTTTAGGAAAAATAGAGAAGGGCGATTTTGTGGATATATCCGGTAAAACTATTGGAATTCATAAAGGACTTCCTTTTTATACGATAGGGCAAAGACACGGGCTTGGAATTTCAGCGGGACATCCGGTATATGTTATAAAAATAAACAAGAAGAACAATAAAATTATGCTCGGCAAAAAAGAAGATTTGCTAAACAGGATGTTTATAGTTAAGGATTTATCTTGGATTATTTCACAAAAAAAAACATCTCTGACGGCAGATGTTAGAATACGATACAAACACAAGGAATCAAATGCAACAATAAAATTGCTGGAAAACGGTAAAGCAGAGATTATTTTCAGCGAACCGCAGCTGTCAATTACTCCAGGTCAATCGGCTGTGTTTTATAGAAAGGATATTGTATTAGGCGGCGGAATAATTGAAGAAGTAATCGGATAGATTAGTCTTTATTGCTATTTTGTTTTTTTAAGTAGTTTTCACCTATTTGGTGTGTTAGTGCTTCGATTACTTCAGTTGGTTTTATATAATTTTTTTCTATCAAAATCTCGCCGAGTTTTCTATCAAAATGGCTATCAGTCTGTAAATTTAAACATTCATTTAATTGCTCTTTTGTAATGTGTCCCATATGAACCAAAATCTCACCGAATAGCCTTTCAGTTCTTAATTTTTCATTTAGCTTTATATCTATAGTTATCCTATCTTCAAAAATTAAACTTCCAAAATCGAACCGAATGGAAATCTTTCTATCTTTTTCATCAAAGCCTATAATTTTAATAAATTCAATATTTTTCTTCAATTCGTTGTTTTTTACTGCCGTAGAGATTAAGTCTTTAAAATCAAAAGTATCGGTAGGTAATTGGTCGCTATAAAAATAGATTTGACATTTGGGTCGTTTAATTTTCATAGAATAATCCTTAGAACATTTATAGTGTTAGTTGAAATACCGGATATTATCGGTAGAATAAAGCTTGCAAAAAGCCGGTTCCATATCGGATAATTAGAATCCATTATTCTAAATGCAAAAGAAGATGCTACTAAAACTTGTAACGGTACAATGAATAGACTGTTTCCGACATCCAGCCAGAGATTTTTTTTTGCGGTAAACCATAAAAATATGGCTGTTATTGAAATAATGAATAACGCAAATCTTGAAATAAACCAGCCGAATCTACTTAATATATAAGCAAATTTATAGAAATTTAATCCCTTGGAAACAAAAGCAAAAATAACTATTGCAAAGCAAAATAAACTGATTTTAGGATTAAATTCCGTTATCAGATATTTCAATTTATTAACAGTTTTTAAGTAAATAGAAT
>DMMW01000039.1:1495-2030 GCA_003452965.1 Elusimicrobiota bacterium | reverse complement strand
ATATCTATGCCGAGTTCGTTTTGAAAATTTTTCAGAATTTCCGATTGCTCTTTGTCAAGTGGTTTCTGTACCTGTGATACATCCTGTTTAATAGTGTCTATTTGCTGCTTTATATTGCCGGTCGTTATTTTAGCAATATTTGGGGCGTATAGCGATAGACCGGTTATGAAAATTAAAAATATTAAAAATGTAAGCTTCATGATTATAAATTAATTTTGATTTAAAAATCCTACAGCTTTATCAATAGTATGCACAAAAGCAAAACCTTGACCGGCTTTGTCAAGTTTTCCTGATTTAATCACTGCTTCAAAGACAGTGTCTGTTTCTTTTTTTCTTGTTACTATAAGAATAACTTCTTTTTCAGGAGTAATTATTTTTCCCCAGAAACCGAGTTTTTGTCGGATACCGGTTCCTCTGGCATAAAAAATTGTTGCCCCCTCAGCTCCTGCGCCGAGTGCTTCTTTAACAACTTTGTCAGCCTTGCCGCGCTGAACAATACAGGTGATAAGGTTGAGTTCGCTCATTTAATCCCCCC
>DMMW01000039.1:0-1257 GCA_003452965.1 Elusimicrobiota bacterium | reverse complement strand
GCAATGGTATCAATAAATAACGCTAATCAGCGCCGTCAAATGTTTCACCGCCAGCTAAAACTTCCGGTTTTTTAATATCAACGTTGACTACTTTAACATATTTGTCAACCAATTTGTCGCTGTTAATAACATTAAGTTTTTCATATAGAAATACAAATTTTTTCTCAAGTTCTGCCGTAATTTCCGAAATTATATTTTTATCGATTGACCAGATTTCTTTTTTGAATTGCCCAAAAGCTTTTTTTCTGGTTTTATAGAAGAACTGTGAATCTGACTGTCCTTCCTTTTTTTCGGATGCAGCGGATACTTTTAGCCATTCGTACATTTTATTTTTCAAATCAGCGGGGAATTTCGGATGGTCAAATATCATGTTCTGGAATTCCGTAGCTAAATGGATTTCGGCTGTTTCTGTTTTAGGAAATCTGTCAAAAAGTTCCGAGGGCAATGTTGAAGCGCCGTGCTGGACGCATCCGGCAAGTCCATAGTCCTTTTGCGATATTTTTGAGAGTTTTTCAAGAGTGGCAAAATCAAGTTTGACGTCCGCTATTTTACCGTCAGCAGTCGGTATTCCGCCATGGACTGTTCCTGTTTGAACCGCTATTTTACAGATTCCTACCATGTTTTTTCCTAAGGTTTCATTATATCCTTCTATGTATGCCCTTAATTCTTCCTCGTTTGAATTTTTCCCACCAATTTCACCAATTTCACCGCCGCAAGCGACTGTTACTCCTTTTGGTTGAACCGAACGGATATATTTTGTTAGTTCAACGGCGACTTCAAAATTTGTTTTCTGTTGCTCTTTAACCGTTGGTTTAGATAAATCTACAAGTGTTGAAGTATCAAGGTCAATGAAATAGAAACCTGCATCAACGGATTCAGATATTAATTTTTTAATTCCGTCAAGTTCTTTGACAGGGTCTGTTTTATAACCCTTTTCTTTTACCTGGAAATGGTCACCCTGAATAAATACCGGATAAGTATAATTTTCTTTTAATGCTGCTGCCAATACGGAACAAACAAATTCAGATGCCTTTTGGTCGGTATAACCCATTTCACTTCTTGCTAATTCAAAAATAATAGCAGCAGATTTAGTTTTTTTTGCAGCTCTGAATGCAGCACGCGAAACATCATAAGTTATTCCTCTTATGTTCATCGCAGGAATGGTAAAACCGGAAATCTCTCCTCTTCCCCTGGCTTTATAAAGCTCGTAAATTGATGCAGGTCCTATTCCTTTTTCCTGTGCTTGCTTTCTTATCA
>DMMW01000071.1:20798-23028 GCA_003452965.1 Elusimicrobiota bacterium | reverse complement strand
GTTACCGGTTCCGGTAAAACATTTACAATCGCAAACGTAATTGAACAGATAAACAAACCAACTCTTGTAATCTCGCATAATAAAACACTCGCTGCTCAAGTTTATTCCGAATTTAAAGCATTTTTCCCGCACAATGCCGTAGAATATTTTATTTCATATTACGATTATTACCAACCGGAATCCTACATCCCGCAAACAGATACCTACATAGAAAAAGACGCTTCAATAAACGAACATATAGACCGACTGCGTATTAAAACTACAACCTCTTTATTATCAAGAACTGACGTAATTGTTGTCGCTTCTGTTTCTTCAATTTACAATCTCGGCTCTCCGGAAGATTTTAAAGATATGTGTGTCGTTCTTGAAAAAGATAAAACAGTTAACCGTAATTTTTTATTGAATGAACTGATAAACATACATTACGAAAGAAACGATATCGAATTTATACGCGGAAAATTCAGAGTGCGAGGCAATTTGATAGATATATTTCCTGCAAACTCCGAAACAGCAATAAGAATTGAATTTTTTGGCGACAAAATAGAAAAAATTACTGAAATCAATCCTATCACCGGTCACTCTATCGCACTCCGCCATCCGCCAGCTGGCGGAGGCGGACGCACAATCGCACCCGCCACTTCCAACACTGATTCTTTCTTGCCCACCAACGGTTCAGTGGTGGGGGCGGACAGGGAATCTTTGGCGGGCAAGCAATATTTTATTTATCCCGCCAAGCATTTTGTTACACCACGTCCGCAATTAGAAAAAGCGGTTCAAGAAATAAGAAAAGAATTAAAAGTAAGGGTAGAATTTTTAAAAAAAGAAGGGAAACTCCTTGAAGCTCAACGGATAGAACAAAGGACTAATTATGACTTAGAAATGATGCTTGAACTTGGTTATTGTCACGGTATTGAAAATTATTCAAGACATCTATCCGGCAGAAAACCGGGTTCAAGACCGTCATGTCTAATAGATTATTTTCCAAAAGATTTTTTAACGGTTATAGATGAATCGCATGTCACAATACCTCAGATATACGGAATGTACAAAGGCGATAAGGCAAGAAAACAAACACTTATTGATTTTGGGTTCCGGCTGCCTTCTACACTGGATAACCGCCCACAAAAACTTGAAGAATTTGAATCGCTGGTTGATAATGTAATTTATATGTCCGCAACACCTTCGGAATACGAACTAAAAGCGTCAAAAGGTTCTATAGTTGAACAGATAGTAAGGCCGACAGGCCTTATTGACCCGGTAGTAACGGTTAAACCGTTAGAAAATCAGATTGAAGATTTAATTTCCGAAATTGAGAAATGTGTTATTAAAAAAGAGCGCGTTTTGGTTACCACATTAACAAAAAAGATGGCTGAAGACCTTGCAGAATATCTCTTTGAAAAAAAAATAAAAGTTAAATACCTGCATTCCGGTATTCAAGCGTTGGAACGAATAGAAATTTTAAGTGATTTAAGAAAGGGAAATTTTGACGTACTGGTTGGCGTTAATCTTTTACGCGAAGGGCTTGATTTACCTGAAGTATCTTTGGTAGCTGTTTTGGACGCTGATAAAGAAGGATTTTTGAGAAGCGAGACATCATTAATTCAGGTTTCAGGTCGTGCGGCGAGGAACATTAACGGTAAAGTCGTTTTGTATGCCGAAAATGTCACCGGCTCAATGAAAAGAGCTCTATCGGAAATGACTCGCAGAAGAAAAAAACAGGTTGCTTATAATATTAAACATAATATAAAACCCAAATCAATAATTAAAGCAATTGAAGAACTGCAGGAATTCCAATACAAAGCAACCAAGGATTCGTTGTCATTATTAAGAGAAGACTGGGTGAAATACGCACAAAAGAAAAATATTCCGGAATTAATCCGCGAACTTGAAAAAGAAATGAACGATGCCGCCGATAATTTGAATTTTGAACTTGCCGCAATATTAAGGGACAAGATTTTTGAATTAAAAGAAATGTCTGTTAAGAAATAGAAACTGATACAAATTAGAAGCAGATTTACGCAGATTAAAACGGAAGTTAGGTAGTAGTTGCAGGGTCTCCCTGCACCCGTTAACTGGCGAATGAATTGGCTCCAATGCAACTACAATAAAATCAAAGAATTGTTTTTTGAAAAAAAGTAAAAGATTGAAAAAAAAGGGAAAATTTAATAAAATGGAGCCTGTCATTCCTGCGTTTAGTTAGCAGGAATCCACACAATGTACTGAATACCCC
>DMMW01000071.1:18984-20641 GCA_003452965.1 Elusimicrobiota bacterium | reverse complement strand
TATGAACATCAAAACCATTGTTAAATTAGCACTTAAAGAAGATGTCGCAAACGGCGATATCACAACAAATTCCCTTATTAAAGAAAATAAAACTATTTCGGCAAATTTTGTTGCAAAAGAAGATGGTGTTATTTGTGGATTAGACATTGCAAAAATGGTTTTTCAGCAGCTTGATAAAAGCATTGTTTTTAAAAAAGTGGCTATAGACGGCCAGGAAATTAAAAAATATCAGGTCATTGCTAAAATTAGTGGAAACGTAAAAACAATTCTAACCGGAGAAAGAACATCGCTTAATTTTTTGCAGCATCTTTCCGGTATAGCAACGCTTACTAAGAAGTTTGTTGATTCTGCAGGTAAAAATACAAAAATTTATGATACTC
The DNA here is from genome assembly GCA_003452965.1 of Elusimicrobiota bacterium. Taxonomy (GTDB): domain Bacteria; phylum Elusimicrobiota; class UBA8919; order UBA8919; family UBA8919; genus UBA9627. The sequence goes on along the minus strand of DMMW01000071.1, from coordinate 20,261 downwards.
GCAAAACTACACCTTTATTAAGAGAAGTTGAAAAATATGCTGTCAGATGCGGCGGAGGATACAATCACCGCCTTAACCTGTCAGACATGGTATTAATCAAAGATAATCATTTAGAATTAGTTAAAAATTTTGATTTGGATATCAAGAGTTTTCCAAAAAACAAGAAAATTGAAATTGAAGCCCAAAACTATGAACATGTCAAACAATTTGTAATACTCAATCCTGATATAATAATGTTGGATAACATGGATTATGTTGAAATGAGAAAATCCATTAAATATATCAGAAAACATTCCGATTGCGAAATAGAAATCTCAGGCAATGTCAGTGCAAAAACCATTGAAGAACTGGCAAGCCTCAAACCCGACAGGATCTCGGTCGGCATAATCACCCATTCAGCCCCATCAATAGACATTTCTTTGGAATTCTAAAAAACTCAGATAATGCTAAAAATTACAAATAATAAAATAATCAGATTAAAAAAAATTAGCTCCACACAGGATTATGCAAAAATAATCGCAGACAAATCGGATGAAGGCACAATCATAATCACAGAAATCCAAACCAAAGGAAGGGGTCGCTATGAAAGGAAATGGGATTCACAAAAAGGCGGCCTGTATTTTTCAATTATACTTAAACCGCAAATAAATATTAACAAAACATTTATTCTGACATATAAAATGGCTCTTGCTATTTTAGATACTTTAAAATATTTTGTAAACAAAACTGAATTAAAACTCTTTTTGAAATGGCCGAACGATATAGTTATAAAATGCAATAATAAATACAAGAAAATATCCGGAATTCTCACAGAAAGTTCTATTAAAAAGAACAAAATTAACTGGATTGTAATCGGAATTGGGATAAACGCAAATAATAAACTTCCAAAATCTTTAAATCATATTGCAATTTCGCTTAAAGAAATAACAAAAAGAAATATTAAAATAGAATTTATTTTTAGTTCACTAATAAAACATTTTGAAAAGTATTATAATAAATATCCGACCAACAAAGTAATGGAAAAATATAGGGAAAATTCAATAATTCCTGAAGTGCCAATTACATTTATAAATAATCAGAATAAATATACGGGTAAAATAAGAAAAATAAGAAATGACGGCGGCATAGAATTAACCTTATCTGATAGAACCAAAACAATATTTTATAGCGGAGATGTAGTTTTATCTTGATTTTATCAAAAAAATAGTTACAATATTTTCTGGAGGCAATTTCCAATGGGTTTCTTAAGCACTCTTAATAATTTAAATTCTTTATGG
>DMMW01000071.1:15683-18821 GCA_003452965.1 Elusimicrobiota bacterium | reverse complement strand
CGGGTCAAAAGGCATGCATCAGAAGATTTTTCTAAACAAGACAAGACAATGATAATCGGTCTTGTGGAAGAAAGAATAGACGAACTTATAGCAAAATTGGATATACTAAAAGAAGATTTTGAAAATTCTACGCAAAATGTGTTTAATAAAATTACGACAAAAATTGACGAAGTGAATATATTAAAGGACCAAAATCCTCAGCTCAAAATGGAATCAATTGTATCTGTGCTTTCTAATTTAAATGAAAATATAGGTAGCGTTTCCAAGAAAATAGATGTATTAAAGGAAAGAATAGATAAAATTGAATCTACTGTAAATTATCAATTACAGCAAGGTCAGCATAATGGATAGAAAACTCATTTCTTATGTAGTTTTTTTAATAGGCGTAATTTTATTATTAATGGGTGGCGGACTTTTATATCTCAAAGAAAAAAGCATAAAAACCCCGGAACAACCGGTAAAACAAAAAAGTAAAAAAGTAGAAGTTATATACTCTACTCATCCAATTACAAACCAGACGGTTGTAAAACCGCAACAACCCGTAGAAACTTCAAAACCAATTTTAGCGACCACTACGCAATCTAAAACGCAAAAAAGAAAAATAGCTTTCAAATACAGAAGTTCAAAACCCGAAACCGTATTCCTAATAGGAGATTTCAATAAGTGGAACAATAAAGCAAATCCGATGAAAAAGGGTGAAAATTTTACTTGGGAAACCACAATATTATTATCTCCCGGAGAATATAAATACGCTTTTTTGGTTGATAATAAACAAATTAATGATGCATATAATAAAAGAACCATAAGGGTAAAAAGCGGTAAAGCATCAGTTTTAACTGTAAAATCATTACCTTAAATAATAGTGCGATAGAATAAAAAGGATGGAAATTGGGGGTTTGGGTTGAAACTTCTTGCTGTTGACATAGGTAATACAACGATAAATTTCGGGCTCTTTGAAAATGGAAATTTAATATTAAAAAAAAAGATTATTTCCTATGGATTTAAGAATGTCCCAATAAAAGATTATTCAGAATCAATTGTTTCTTCGGTTGTTCCGGATTTGACTTTAACAATAAAAAAAACTCTTAAAAATCCTATAATACTTAACAATAAAAATATTCCGATTAAGATAAAATTGAAAAATCCAAGTCAAGTCGGTATCGACCGATTAGTTAATGCTGTTGCGGCAAAAAATATTTATAGTTGCCCATCTATTGTGATAGATTTTGGAACAGCAACGACCTTTGACATTGTTTCAGAAAAGGGAGAATATATAGGCGGAATTATTGCTCCTGGAATTAAAATATCCGCCGAATCGTTGTATGAAAAAACAGCAAAACTTCCCAAATTAAACATAAAAAAAATAAATAATTTAAAAATAATAGGAAAAAATACCAATGAAGCTATTAACTCAGGTATAATTTATGGACATATCGGCTTAATAAAGGAGGTGCTTAGGGAAATAGAAAAACAAAATCCAAAAATTAAAAAACCAAAAATCATTTTGACAGGCGGTTATTCAAAAATGTTATCGGGTTTTTTTGATTTTAAAATTGATGAAGAACTTACTTTAAAAGGATTACAAGTTATATTTGATAGTTTAAAAGTTTCGCAAAAATAAAAGTCCGACACTTCCACCACTAAACCGTTCTTGTTCGACAGTGCATTAGTGGCGGAGGCGAGACAAGGGGGAAATGAACATGAAAAAGGTATTTATTATTACAATGGCATTATGTGTAAGTATTTTTGGCAACTTATTTTCTGCTTCGCTTGATTTTGACGACCTTATAAACAAGCTTCAAAAAACATACGTAGAACCATTTGCAAAAGATATAGGTTCCGTTCTTGCAGGCGGCATGTCGCACTCAGGAAGAACGCTTGGTTTAGTGCCTGGTGTTGATGTTGGTGTCGGTGCTTCATTATCTACGAAACCTTCAAGCGATAATGTAATACTTAAAAATAGTATCGGTGAAAAATTATTCGGAATGCCGTTCATACAATTATCCAAAGGACTTCCGATGAATATTGATATCGTATTAAGGGGATTTCCTGAAACACAGGGGATACAAGTCCTTGGTTTTGGATTAAAATACGGCATAATACAAAAAGAACTTGCAGCGGTATCGCTCGGATTATCCGCAATGTATTCATATAATTCGCTAACATATGATACATTCAAGGCAAATGTCAATTCCCTCTCAGGAATGATATCTTTAAAAATACCTATGATAGAACCTTATATAGGTATATCAATAGACAGCACAAAGCTCGAAACGGATTTTACAATTGCACAATTACCGGCCGGCGTACAAAATCTTAGCGTAACCACCACACAACCAAAATATGTTGCAGGTATAAACCTGTCACTTATCCCGCTTACATATATAAATATAGGGGCAACATATTTAATAGACCACATCGGCGCAGATATCGGCATAGGTATAAAGTTTTAATCCGCCATTGCAGAATTCTATGGTGCGAATCCATAAAAGTTTATTTGTGCTTGGGCTGATTTAGGCAACTTAAATTTGACATTTAAAAAAAATTAAATATAATGATACTGTTGGAAAACACACTTCGTAGCGAGGTTTCAAGATTTTAGCCGAGACAAAGCGCACGAGGCGAGCATATCAATCCGACGGTGATCTGTAAGCCGATGTGCAATGAAGTCGCAGGCCAAATATTGAAATCGCAGCAGAAAAGGGGTTTTTTAACAGTATCATAATGTAATCTTGAAACTTTTTAGTTAAATCTGCATCAAATATTAGTTGAGAAAGGAGGTGAAATAATATGAAAATGAAACCATTAGGAGACAGGGTACTTGTAAAACCTACGGAAGAAAAAGAAGTAAAAAAAGGCGGCATAATAATTCCTGATACGGCAAAAGAAAAACCGCAAGAAGGCGAAATAATCGCAGTCGGTCCGGGCAAATTTGACGAGTCAGGCAAAAAAATTCCGATGGATGTCAAAGCAGGCGATAAAATCCTTTACGGGAAATATTCAGGCACGGAAGTAAAAATAGACAGCAAAGAATATCTTATAATGCACCAAGACGACATACTTGGAATAATTGAATAATTACGAAGCAGTACGGGGGTGAATAAAAATGGCAAAACAGTTGAAATTTTCTGATGAAGC
>DMMW01000071.1:15060-15473 GCA_003452965.1 Elusimicrobiota bacterium | reverse complement strand
ACAGTCACAAACGACGGTGTAACCATAGCAAAGGATATTGAACTGGAAGATCCTTTTGAAAACATGGGTGCTGAACTTGTAAAAGAAGTCGCTTCCAAAACCAATGACGTAGCTGGTGACGGTACAACCACGGCAACATTATTAGCTCAATCAATAATAACCGAAGGCTTGCGAAATATCACCGCAGGTGCAAATGCTATCCATGTAAAAAGAGGTATAGACAGAGCGGTTGAAGAAACGGTAAAATATATTAAAAAAGTTGCCGATAAAATCCCTCAGGATAACCTTGAAAAAGCAAAGGATAAAATAAGCCAGATTGCCACCATATCCGCAAATGATGAAGAGATAGGCAGATTAATTGCCGACGCAATATTAAAAGTAGGCAAAGACGGCGTAATTACCGTTGAAGAAGG
>DMMW01000071.1:14408-14799 GCA_003452965.1 Elusimicrobiota bacterium | reverse complement strand
ACCGGAAAACAGTTTCTAATAATCGCTGAAGATATTGAAGGTGAAGCGCTTGCGACACTGGTTGTAAACAAGCTGCGCGGTACACTTAAATGCTCGGCGGTCAAAGCACCCGGTTTCGGTGACAGAAGAAAAGAAATGCTTGAAGATATCGCAACCNNGGCGTAATTACCGTTGAAGAAGGCAAGTCTGCAGAAACCATACTCGACGTTGTGGAAGGTATGCAGTTTGACAGAGGATATATCTCTCCTTATTTTGTTACTGATGCAGAAAGAATGGAATCGGTATTAGAAGATGCATATATAATTATTACAGACAAAAAACTTGCTTCTATGCAGGACTTACTTCCGTTATTGGAAAAAATCGCTCAAACCGGAAAACAGTTTCTAATAAT
>DMMW01000071.1:7268-14117 GCA_003452965.1 Elusimicrobiota bacterium | reverse complement strand
ACAAAAGGACAGGTAATTTCCGAAGAATTAGGGCTAAAAATTGAAAAAATCGGTCTTGACATGCTCGGATCCGCAAAAAGGATAGTAATCGACAAAGAAAATACTACTATTGTCGGCGGAGCAGGCAATAAAGACGACATCAAGAAACGGGTAAATCAGATAAAGAAACAAATTGAAGAATCAACATCTGATTATGACAAGGAAAAACTTCAGGAACGTCTTGCAAAACTTGTCGGCGGCGTTGCGGTAATAAATGTCGGCGCATCAACAGAAACAGAAATGAAGTCAAAGAAATTTAAAGTTGAAGATGCGATGCATGCTACCCGCGCTGCGGTAGAAGAAGGTGTTGTTCCCGGCGGCGGAACAGTATTGTTACGGGCTATCCTTGAAGTTGCCAAACTTAAGGGCAACGACATTGACGAACAAACCGGAATCAATATAGTGAAACGCGCGCTTGAAGACCCTATCAGACAAATTGCTGAAAATGCCGGTATAGAAGGTTCAGTCGCAGTTGACAAAATAAAAAAAGAAACAAACGTCAATTTCGGATTAAATGCTGAAACCGGTGAATATGTCGATATGGTAAAATCGGGTATTATCGACCCTGCGAAAGTTACACGTTTTGCATTACAAAACGCAGCATCTATAGCAGGACTTCTTCTAACAACAGAATGTTTAATCACTGACATCCCTGAAAAAGAGAAAATGCCTCCGATGCCTCCTGGCGGAATGGGTGGAATGGGCGGCGGAATGTATTAAAAATATGCAAAATAATTTAACAAAATAATCATAAGTAAAAAAGGGTTCTCTTAAACAAGAACCCTTTTTTACTTGACAAAATGCTGATTTTTCATTATAATTTATATGTTAAGTGTTACAAAATATTCACACTATCGAAATTCTATCAGTTATAATAACTAATAATCTGTTTTATTGATACAAAAAAGCAATTTTGTTGGCAATATAATTGATACTATAAATTATAGGGGTATATAACCTCATAATAACCAATGAAAAAGAATATAAACAAATCTGATAAAGGGGTAGCGTTAATTACAACCGTAGTGTTGCTTTTTGCTGTTATGATTATTGTACTTACCGGAGCCCAATTAATAAGCACCAGCTTCAAAGAAACCAAATTTCATCAAAATTTTGTTGCAGAAGCAGAAAATGTCGCAAGAGCCGGTTTAGTTGACACTGTATCATGGTTTAGAAGACAAGGAGATGTAGTTAGGAGTGGTGTCCCACCAACTAACCCAACTTGGGAAGATGGTGCATTTCATCCAATACAAATAGATACCGATGCCGTTCATTCAGCTACAATTGACGAAAGCATCGGTTTGGTTAAGGAGTATCCATTGAATGAAGCAAGAACTAAATGGGCAAGATATGAAATTAAGAGACAACAAGATACTCCGGATATTGATCCACTTGCTGTGCACGATATTACTCATCAACGAGTTCCAAATCATCAAAAAGGAGAGGGCCTCGCATGGTCCATTGTAAGTACGGGTTATGTATACCGGAAAATAAGTATCGGAAAATTTACGTCACCTCCTGATGTAATTATTTCAAAAGCAAGAGTATCAACGGAAATAAGAAGAATTAATCTAAATAATCCTGCTTGTGCCGTTGCAGTGTATGACGGAGGTAGTGGGGGAACATATAATGTTAAAGTTAATAAAAATGGCCGAATTCTCGGGGGGAATAATGGTATTGGCTGTGCTCGATATTCGGGTGATAATGCACCCTCAGTCGATTCAAATGGTATATTATCTGGTTTGCCACAGTCGGATACAACATCCAATGATTTGAGTGTTATATCAATATTTGGGGTATCGGAATTGGAATTAAAATCTATGGCTGATCGCTATGATGTAACTGTTACTACACCCATGCCTGATATGTCACTAATATACATAGATGGTAATGCTACTTTTGATGTAAGTAAACCATTACGTTCAAGTGGCATTTTATATATTAAAGGTGATTTAACAATAGCGGAACTTTCTAACAGTTTATATAGTGGATTAATATATGTAACTGGTGATGCAACAATTGGCACTCCTTGTTTAATTATGGGTTGTTTAATTGTTAAAGGAAAATTGTCCTTATCAAGTAGTGGTGCTACAGATGTTGCGGAGATATGTTATGATAGCCAAATACTGGTTGATGTTAGAAATCGGGTGTGTCAATATAGAGAAAATAAATCAATATCTCACTCATTTAAACCTATGACAGGTTTATAAGAAACAGGAGATTTAATATGTTTAAAAAAGGTTACCCGTTAAAGGAGATTTTTAAAAAAATAAGAAATGCTTTTTATAAAATACATTGCAATCTATCATCAACATTTTACAAAATTTTTAAAGGAAAATATTCTTTTACTGGATTTACGTTGGTTGAAATGATTCTGACTATTGTTATTTTATCTATAGTTGTTTTATCGCTTACAAAAATACAGTATTTTATGAGTACCAATTCATTAAGAATAAAAGAAAAATCTTTTGCGACCCAGAAAGTGATTCAAATGATGGAAGAGTTGCGTTCATTGGTTGCGGGAGCCGAAAAATCGCAGATTAGTTTATTAGATGATTATGATGACGGCATCAAATATAGTCCGGTATTAACCTCGGATAAAAGTGTAACCGATCCACAATCCCCATCAAGTAACAATGTCAAAATTAATAATGGCTGGAAATATCTTAGACGTATATCTGTATTGAAAAATCCCGAAGATGGCGCATTTACAAGAAGGATATATATACGAGTATATAAAGCATCCAGTAATACATCCGAATTATTAGCAGAAACAATGGGTATATTGAAAACAATTGCCAGAGAGGACCTCCCTACACAAGTAATGGACATATATGTAATTGCAATAGAAAACGTTCCTGGTTGGTGGTCTACAATGTCCTCAATGAAATCTATGTTTGATGGAGTAATGCAAGATTTTCAAGTAAGAAATCCAAGATTAGCATTACGAATTCACTGGATTACTCGCATGGCATATGGTAGGGATACGGAATATCGCCCCTATATCAATAATACTAAGAATACATATGATGATGCTATGCCATATGTATATTTTTATCCTGGTAAAACAAAAACTGACACACTCGTAAATACAAAATTTTACAATCCCGATATGATACAGGGTAAAATTTTAGCAGACACAGTTTGGTATCCGATTGAAGATTATGCAATGAGCGACCAATATAATCATGCGGTTAGATATCCTGAAGAAAAACGATTATATGACAAATATAAACCCGCCGAACCTAGTTTAAGAATGTTGTTAGAAGAAATGAATACAGTCCCTGATAAATTTAAAAACATGCTTTTAATAAATTTACACGGTGAACTCTTGCCTTGTCCACCTATGCGTAATTACTCAGATGCAGCTAAAGATCCGGGAACAGCAGCCAATAGATATGTGAGAGCAGTAACTCATCCTGAGAAATTGAGATATAGCAATACATCAGAAACCGTAAAATTGAGAGTTTATTCATATGTTACTAATCCTGAAAATATTACTATGTGGTCAGATACATCAGCTTCAACTGTAACAGTCTATTTGCCTTACAAAATCACTGATACTTCAGATATCACTGTAACAAAAATTGATGGTAAAATGCCTGCTGATTATTTAATAGATAATACTAGTTCGATAGGCACAATTATTGTTCTTCGTAATACACCATTAAAACATACTTTAAACCAGGGTTATAATTCAGGTAATAAAGGATTACCTATTTCACAACGTCTTTACGGTTTGGAATATATCCCATGTCCGATAGAGATTGGAGCATCGGCATTTAATCGTAACTTATCGTGGGCTGATGCTACATCTGCAAAAAATACTGCAAGTTGGACTATAAGTTTTGACGGAGGTGTATTTACTAGTAATGGTGAATATAGAGTTGAAACCCGTATTGGTAATAACATCTATACTAATACTACAACTTATTTTGAAGATGATTTTCCAAATTTATCAAAAACCTATTTTTGGATAGGTACTAATCCCCCGGTAACCGAAAAGTATCAATTTATCGGTGATCCGCGTCATTGCCCGTATTTAGATGTAAAAGAAGACCATCGTTATAATATATGGTTCTCAACTTTTGATACAACATTTACCGGTACAAATTATAAATTTTTTAAATCAAACGATATAATATCCGGTACCAGACAATATGGTACAGGCTGGGGAGCGCTTGATACAGGCGTCCCTTATAATGGTTTAATTGAAGTTGATATCCCGAGATTTTTCCAAATATACAGAGAAGGTATATTGAATACACAATCTATATGGTCAGCAATGACAGGTTCTTCATTTTATTACTATGGATGTGGAGGTGAATTTGGAAGCGATAAGGACCCATTTACAAAATCAATAAGATTTAAAAAACAACCTTGGACCAATAATGATGCTCAAAATGGTGTTAATACTTATTATGATGAAATTTTTACGCCGAGTCACGATGGTGGAGTATGCGGCCGTTATGTTGTTGCTAGAAGAGAAAATCCTTTAACGCCTAATACTTGGTATGCAAAATACTGGTTAGGAGAATTATACCCTGATGATCAATATGTTTCTCAATGGCAACCAAATGGTAATCTTCTTACTGGCAATACTTCACCAAACACTTTTTTCCGTGTTGCATACAGTTCTTTTTCTGTGTTTCAAAATGAATTCAAACCACCTTATAAAAGAATCGCAGTAAAAACTTCTGGCAAGGGATGTGCTTCATTCATAAATGGAGATTCTGCATGTAGCAGCTTCATGCAATTTAATAATATCTCTAACCATAAGCATTTCAGACATGCGGATGGTGGAAGTGACAAAAGAATAGATTCCACAACTTCTGTAATAAAAGATCCACCGCCTGGATCATCCACATATGGTACCTCTATGGGTCAACCCACCAATACACTTATTACGGAATTTCCGGAAATGTTTAATTTTACAATAACCACATCAACAAAAAAAACTCCCCGTCCATTCACTGCTAATTGTAATAATGATAATCCGGATGATTGGAAAGATTCTATTTATATGGCGATAAGGTCTTCTATTTCTTTTTCAAGGATTTATTACAATTCAAACTATGACCCATATGCTATCGCTGGATTTACTCCATATTTTGCTTCTGCAGTTTTAAAAATGAGATATCCTCACTTATGGAATCCGGCTCCAATTCCTATTGCAAATGAAACCAATACAGATCCTCATTCCGCTTATTTTGTAATATCGGGACTTGAACCGCAAGGCAATACAGGAGCAGGTGAAATGGGAAAATATGTCTTAATGTCAATGTTCAGAACATTTTTGGATGCAGGTCGTTATAAAAGTGTTGACTGGATTTCTCAAATTCCATTGATTGATTTAACAAAACCAACTGTTGCTGATGAAATAATAGATCCTATATCAACAGATATAATATGGGCAACTCATTGGAAGAGATGGGATGGAAAAGATTATACAAAAGAATATGAACTATCTATTTCCACATATGTCTATTCGGAAGAAACACCACTTGGTTTTAATATAAAATATTCTAATGATAATGGGCAATCATGGTATTTTTGTGGAGATGTTTCAAATAATATTCCAAGTAATACTATCTCTACAAAATGCGGTGAAAGAAATTCGAGTTATTTTAGTTTTACTACTTCTACTTTTAGTTGGAAGGTCTCCGATTCAATAATAACAAGAGGTTCATATATACTTCGCGTAGAGTGTTATAGACAAAACACTAATTTACATTATAGCTATGATCAAGTTCAAATTTATATCAACAAACAATAAAGGTTTAACCTTAGTTGAAGTAATAGTAACACTGGCAATATTTCTTATAATTGTCCCTGTTATCACTGTAGTTCTTACTACGGTAACCAAAGGTTTTACTTCTTTTGAAGCCTCAAATACCCTAAAAAAAACAAATCAAAATACGCTGAATAGAATATACCTTAGATTATCTGAATGCAAAAGAATATTTCCCGATATGCCACCCTCAGGTTCATCAAATTCAAAAGAATACATAGATATTATATCTACTACTGATCGCCCTGATATACTCGCTAATAGTAAATTATCAGTAATTAAGGATGACGGTTCTGTTAATCCTGGAACTCCTCAATTTGTTTTTGCAAATACAGGAAACAGTCTTCTTTTTGCCAATTATGATTCCATATCCACAACAACAATGAAAATTGATTTATATAGATTTAATTATTATTATTTAACTTCTGATAATCCGAAATCAATACGTGTATCAAAAAGTTACCGGCTTGTGGAATGGATAAGTATTCAATATGCTGATTATTATGAAATAGATAGTATTACTGATGGTGCTTTAAAATCCAAAGTAATTGCTGGATTAGTTGATTCTGGAATAATATATGCATGGAATACTTCTGATGTATATGCAGATACCAGTGGTTCAACAAAAACTTTTTACAGATTAACTAAAACTGGTCCTACAAGCGGTAATATAAACCCTCAGCCAAATCATATTATAGAAAAATACCAATACACCATATTAACTGAGATGGCTACGGGTATAATGGGCGGCGGATATGGATATGGTATTTCAGGTAATAGTGTTAATAGAAATTCTGCAGGTACTGTGATTTCTTATTTATGGTCCGCTCCAAAAGAAGTTCCGCAATATGGTATTACTTCCGGTGATTTCCCAGGAGGATTTGAAGTTGTAATTGTTGGTCCTGCCAGTGGTAGAAAAGTACTTTTAAGAAGTGTTTTAGTGGCACAGGGCTCAATGCCGGGAATACTTGCGGATGACCAGCTCGTTTTATGCAGTGCTCGTGATCTTTGGTAAACAG
>DMMW01000071.1:2047-7149 GCA_003452965.1 Elusimicrobiota bacterium | reverse complement strand
TACAAATTAATAGGAATTAAATCGTACTTTTATAATGAACTATCCCGCCAACACACAATCCCGCAATCTCGCTATTCTTTTCAGAGTTGCGGTTCTTTTTTTACTTATTCATAATATAACGAATGCACAGCAAACATTTGCATCGGATTATAAACCTAAGCAGGTTATGGATGTTTACATTATTGCCATAGAAAATATTCCATGTTGGTGGTCTTCCAGTTTAATTGCAAATCCATCGCTTGATACTGCAATCGCCGAAATACAAAATAAGAACCCTGACTTGGAAATACATACCCACCGCATTACACGACTTGCATACGGCAGAGACCTGCAATATACCCCATATATAAATACTGTAACCAATACAAAAAATATGAATTTTACTATTCCTTTTGTATATTTCTATCCGGGATTGACAAATTCTTCATGGGATGCCATAGGCATAGATCACTTATATTACAATGCAGATAACATTAAAGGCAGGTTAAATGTTGATAACAAGATACGTACCGGTTATACTTTATGCGACATGTACAACCATGCTGTGAGATACCCGGAAGAGGAGCTTCTGTATAATGAAGCAATAAATGAATCTATATTATATAAAAAAACAGCACCTGAAATTAGTTTAAGCATGCTTATAGAAAAGATGAATTCGGCACCTCAAAATGAATTAAGAAATATCATCCTGATAAACTTGCATGGTGAACTACTCCCTTTACCGCCGATTAGAAATTATTCGGATGCTGCAAAGGACTTGCGTAACTATCCGAATGTGCGTGTAGTTACTCATCCTGAAAACATCCAGTATTTTGAAGGTTCGGAAGTAAATCTAAGAGTATACGGATATGTAACCAATCCCGATGATTGGGATACTGATGCTTCTTTACCTATAATAACAATATATTTACGAGATATAGAAGTTACAGACTTGAATAATATCCAGATTGATAAAATTATAGGAAATACAGATATTGATTATAATAGAATAACCGATATTGCTCCGGGACCTTCTAATTATAGTATATCTTATCCTGGCGATGGAACACTGATAACGCTTTACAACACGCCGCTGAGACATCCAAAAAATCCGGTTAGCGACAAAGGTATTGATATCTTCGGGCGTTTATACGGGATGGAGTATGTTCCTTGTCCGATAGAAGATGATTTTAGTAAAGATTTGAACAGCAATGGTAATATTAAAAATACTGCAAGATGGATTATAAAAATTGACGGATTAGAAAATAATCAATATACGGTTGAAACACGGATTGGCGATGATTTAACTACAGGTACACTAAAAAATAATCCGACTAATTTGTCAAAAACATATATCTGGATAGGGCAAGAGTCTCCTGAAATAGAAAAATATCAATTTATCGGTGATCCGCGTCATTGCCCGTATTTGGATGTTAAGCTAAACCAAAATTATAATTGGTTTTTTGTAGAAATACCAAAAGACAGCGATTACAAATATTTTGACGAAACGACTGACGGATGGGGAGATGACAAAATAGATATTGATATACCCAGATTTTACCAGATATACCGACAGGGACTGCTGAATACACAAGCAATATGGTCGGCGATGACCGGTTCGGCATTTTACTACTATGGTTTAGGCGGTGAGTTCGGAAGTAACCGTACACCCTTACCGTTAGGATTACCTTTTTTAAAACAACCTTGGAACAATATTGATAATCAGGATACATACATGGTTTACGTTAACGAGATTTTCCCTGACAGGAATAGCGCAAATATATATCCTGAAATACCTGTTTTGGAGAATCAACGGATAGCAGCTAAAAGGGATAACAGCTGGCATGCTAAATACTGGCTGGGGGAATTATACCCTGACACTGAAAACGTTGCCAGTACCAATACATGGCAAACAACTGGTAATTTGGAAACCGGATTTAATAAGTATTACCGCGCTTCATACGATACGTTTCCCATTTTTAGCAGAAAAAGAAAATCTGTAATAACCGCAGGTAAAGGTTGCGCCTCTTTTTTCAACGGAACACCCGCAAATAATCTCGACAAACATTTTCGGTATGCCGATACGAAAAGTATCCCGCCGATTTTGGCAGAAAACAAATATTATACCGGCATTTTAACCGAATCGGAAAAAGAATTATTTTCTATTTTCAATTTTTCTGAATTAACTGACGTGGGAGTTATAAGGCCTTTTACTCTGAATTATAAATCGGATAAGCCGACAGAGTGGTATAAACCCGCTTATAAAGAGCAAAGAACGGTTATCTCTATTCCGTCAATATATTATAGCTCTAATTATAAATTTTTGGGCAGCGGTGAAGATCCGGATATCAATCCGTTTTACGCTTCCGGAGTAGTCAAAATGACAAAGGATGCAGATAACTGCTATCTGGTCGCATCCGGTATATCAATGAATAGTAACTTTTGGACAAATGATATCGGCAAAATTACATTATTTAAAATCATAAAAACATTTTTGAACGGCGGTCTATCAGAAAATACTTTAAAAAATATAATTGTTCAGATTCCAAGTGTCAGTTTTGCAAGTATAAAAAATTATGATAAATACATAAAACCAAAAACACCGATTATTGTTCAATGGAGTACGCAGTGGAAAAGATGGGACGGCGAAAATTATACAACCAAATATCCTTCAGACTACAGTCCAAATTCACCGTTAGTTTATAATTTAAAATATTCAAAAGATGGTGGAAAAACGTGGTATAATTTAAAAGATAATTCAATTTCGTATATCGGGAAGAAGGATACTGAAAACCGTACTTTTCCGCAATCAACAAATTTTTATTCATGGAATATAGGAAATATCAATTCTTTCCCGCAAGGGGAGTATATTCTCCGAATAGAATGCTATAGAAATGATATAGACCTACATTACAGCTATGACCAAAGAAAAATCGAAATTGTGCGATAGCGGGATAGTGGGCGCTATCCTCTAACCTCTGTTTTTAAAATTCCTTGACTTTACCTTCCTATAAAAGTAAAATGTTTTAATGTTAAAACATTCACAATTTGTTCATCTTCATAATCATACCGAATATTCCTTACTGGATGGCGCTTGCAGGATTCTGGACGATAAAGGAAATCCGTCGGATTTGTTAAAAACCATGGCAGAATATGGTATCACTTCTTTGGCGATTACCGACCATGGCAATATGTACGGTGCCATAGAATTCTATAACGCGTGTATAAAATCCGGAATCAAGCCCATTATCGGAATGGAAGCATATATGGCATCCAAATCGCGACTGAACCGCAATCAAAACGAAAGAAATTATCATTTAACACTCCTTTCAAAAAATGAAACCGGTTATAAAAACCTTACAAAACTAACGTCTTTCAGCTTTATTGAGGGTTTTTATTACAAACCCCGTATTGATAAAGAACTTCTGGAAAAATATTCTAATGGCTTGATTGTTCTTTCAGGATGTTTGCACGGTGAAATCGCTATGCTTTTAGATGAAGATAATATTGAAGAGGCAAAAAAAACAACTAATTTTTATAAACAACTTTTCAAAGATGATTTTTATTTTGAAATTATGGAAAATGGAATGCCCAAGCAAAAAGAAATAAATAAAAAACTAATTGCTCTTTCAAAAGAAATGGGTGTCCCGCTGGTTGCTACTAATGATTGCCATTATCTTAGAAAAGAAGATGCAGAGGCGCACGAAATCCTTATTTGCATAGGCACTGTATCGACATTGAATGACCCTAAACATTTGAAATTTGCCACAGACCAATTTTACTATAAATCGCCTTCTGAAATGATAGAAAGTTTTAAGGATATTCCCGAAGCTATAAAAAATACCCTTGTTATAGCCGAAAAATGCAACTTGCAGATAGAATTTAATAAATTATATTTACCCGAATATAAAATTGATAAAAATCTTTCGCTGGATTCCTACTTAAAAAAATTATGCGAAGACGGACTAAATAAACGCTATGAAAATGTTACAAATGAAATCAAGGATAGACTTGCACATGAGCTTAAAATTATTGCCGAAGCTGGATATTCGGGATACTTTTTAATTGTTTGGGACTTCATACATTTTGCGAAAAACAAAGGTATTCCAGTCGGACCCGGTAGAGGTTCTGGGGCAGGCTCCATTGTTTCTTATTTATTGGGTATTACCGAGGTTGATCCGATAAAATACGGACTTTTGTTTGAAAGATTTTTAAATCCGTCAAGAATTTCAATGCCGGATTTGGATATAGATTTTTCAGATGAAGGACGAGAACAGGTAATTAATTATGTAAAAGATAAATACGGGAACGACAGGGTTGCACAGATTATTACTTTCGGTTCTATGTTAGCCAAGGGTGTGTTAAGGGATGTCGGAAGAGTGCTTTCCGTTCCGCTTTCTGAAGTGAATAAAATTGCAAGCATGGTGCCAAAAACACTCGGAACAACTCTGACACAATCGCTTTCATTGGTACCAGAATTAAAATCTTTATATAATTCCGATAAAAAAGTTAAAAAGCTTATAGATATATCATTGAAATTAGAAGGTCTTAAACGACATTCAGGGGTTCATGCCGCAGGAATAGTGATAACTAAGGAAGAGGCAACAAACTATGTTCCGTTGGCAAAATCACCTAAAAAATCCGAGGATGTAATAACCACGCAATACGAAGGCAAACTACTCGAGAAAATGGGGCTGCTTAAAATGGATTTTTTAGGATTAAGAACACTTACAATTATAAAAGATGCCATAGAATTAATTAAAAAAAGACATAACATTTCAATAGAAAGTGAAAAAATACCATTAGAAGATAAAAAGACTTTTGAATTGCTTTCCGATGCCAGAGTCAGCGGAGTATTTCAGGTAGAAAATCCCGGCATGCGCGATTTACTTAAAAAATTAAAACCTAAGCATATTTCGGATATTACCGCACTTATCGCACTTTACAGACCTGGACCTATGGGAAGCGGTATGTTGGATGAATATGTCGCAAGATATCATAAGAAAGTTAATTTCAAATACGAACATCCTTTAATGGAAAACATATTAAAAGAAACTTACGGTGTTATAGTATATCAGGAACAGGTAATGAAAATCGCTACTGATTTAGTCGGACTAACCTTG
>DMMW01000071.1:0-1800 GCA_003452965.1 Elusimicrobiota bacterium | reverse complement strand
ACAGTACTATTGTCTTCCGAAATAGGTCAAACAGCGATTAATAAAGAAATAGAATACAAAATCGTCCAATATATAAATGATGCCGAAAGTTTTGGAATAAAAATTTTTCCGCCAGATATAAACAAATCCTTTTCCAAATTTACAATTGAAGGCAAAGACATTAGATTCGGATTAGTTGCAATTAAAAATGTAGGAGAGGGTTCAATTGAAACAATAGTAAAAGAAAGGCTGGAAAACGGTAATTTTTCATCCATTGAAGATTTTATTCACAGGATAGATTTGCATAATGTAAATAAAAAGGTTTTAGAATCACTTTGCAAATCCGGATCGCTTGACGGACTTTTGCCCAAAAACGCTAATATTCCGTCCAGAGACTCTTTTTATGAAAATATTGAAAGCATAATATCAAACAATGTCAAAAAAAACCATAAAGAAGAAAATGATAAACAATCCGTGCTCTTTGAATTAGATTCTTCTATGTTGGAAAAAACGGAAACAAACAGCGTTCTTATCGACTTACCTAAAGAAAATCAATGGCATGAACATCAATTACTTGCTTATGAAAAAGAGGTCTTGGGATTCTATTTATCCGGTCATCCATTAACAAAATATGCAAATGAAATAAAAATATATACAAAAACCAGCATATCGGAAGCCAAAAAAAGTCCAGATGAAACCGTCAGAGTGGCAGGAATTATTGCAAATTTGAAACGTATGGTTTCAAAAAAGAATGAACAATACGCCAGATTTAAGCTGGAGGATTTCAATGACGAAATAGAAGTTCTTGTATTTCCGAAGCTTTTTAACGAATATGGTAACAACATCCTTAAAATGGATGAAATGGTTGTTATAAGCGGCAGATTGAATCGGGATTCCGAACCGCCTGAAATTATCGCAGACGAGATAGTATCCTTCAAGCAAGCGAGAAAAAAACTGGTCCGTAAATTAACTCTTAATATCAGCAGCGTCGCTCTTGAAAAAACAACATTAGAAGAGCTAAAAAAATTTTTTAAACACCATACCGGTGCCGCACAGGTGGAATTCAACCTCATTGGGCATCTGAATAAAACCAATACAAAGATTATTACAGGTATTGAAGTAGAACCAAACGATACGGTTATAGCCGGTATTGAAAAAATTTTAGGGAAAGGTATAATAGAATTTTCTTGACATTTAGAACTCTAAAAAATATAATAATTAGTTGTTACTGGTGCTGATGTACAATGTATAATAGTGTATCCGCCTTAGTTCTTTTGGAACTACGGCAAGATTATTAGTTCAAAGTTAAAATATCGCAACTTTAAATTTTGAATTATTCTTTTAGGAGGGTTTATTATGAGTAAAAAGCTTTTTAGTTTAGGTATTTTGCTGTTATTCTCTGCACAGGTATTATTATCACAAGTATCCACAAAGGTCGAACCTCAGGATGAAAAGAAAACTACGGAAGAGCAGAATGTAAATCCTGTTAGTAAACCTATTGAAACTAAAAAACCGGCAGTAACGCAACCGGCACCCGCTCCTAAACCAACTGATTTTTATGAATTATATAAATCATCTCAGGTCTCTGATAGACGAAAAGCTATCGACAATATCGGCAGAAAAAGAGACTCAAAAGATGCACAGATATTAATAGATGCACTTAGCGATTCGGATTCCGGGGTAAAAGTATCCGCTATTGATTCATTAGGTTTAATGCGAGAGCAACTTGCTGCAGATAAAATAATATTAGCACTGAAAGATAAAGAACCCCAGGTAAGACAAAGCGCCTGTGTGGCGCTAGGATATATCGGTGATTCTAAA
>DMMW01000063.1:58930-67864 GCA_003452965.1 Elusimicrobiota bacterium | reverse complement strand
GGATAATTCAAACTGGAATAAAACCGCTGAAGATTTATCAGCTGAAAAAAAGTTGGATATTATAAAAGACAACGGTATTGTTGGTATGGGTGGCGCGGCGTTTCCTACCCATGTTAAATTTAAGCCGCCTAAACCTATAGATACCCTGATTCTTAACGGTTGCGAGTGTGAGCCTTATTTGACTGGTGATTACAGAATAATGTTAGAAAATACAAAGGAAATATTACATGGAACAAGGATATTACTTAATATTTTAAATATCCAAAAGGCGATAATAGCAATAGAAGACAATAAAAAGGATGCTTATGAAAAATTAGTAGCTGAAAATTCAGATAACAAAATTGAGTTTGTCTTAATAAAAACAAAATATCCGCAAGGTGCAGAGCGGATGTTAATCAAAAAACTGCTTAATCGTGAAGTTCCTATCGGCGGGCTACCTTTGGATGTAGGTGTAGTTGTTTCAAATGTTTCTACCGTATTCGCTGTGTATAATGCAATTATAAACGGCACCCCGCTTATTGAAAGGATAATAACTGTTTCGGGAAAGAATTGCAAAAAACCAGGAAACTACAGGGTTAAAATCGGAACACCAATCAAGAATATTATTGAACATTGTTTTGGCACATCGGAATCAATCAACAAGGGTTATGTTATTAAGATGGGTGGGCAAATGATGGGAATAAATTTACAAAATATTGAAGCACCCGTTATCAAAGGTACTACCGGTATAATTGTTTTTGAAAAAACTGAGATAGAATTTGATAAAGACAGAAAATGCATAAAATGTGGTAGGTGCGCCGAAGTATGTCCAATGGAACTTTATCCGATGCAATATGTTTTAAATTTTCAGTTAAATACTCCGCAGGAAGCAAAAAAACATGATGTAAAATCTTGCATTGAGTGCGGTTGCTGCGAATATATATGCTCTTCAAAGATACCTATTGTAAGCATTGTAAAACAGGAAAAGGAATTATGTTAACTACACAGATTAAAAATAAGGAAGAAATTATATCAAAATTATCGGGTTCTACCTTTATTATTAAATGTATAGGTTGTAAGGAGGTTCTATTTCCTGAAACTGAAATAGATAAATTTATTTCGGAAAATATAGAAAAGAATAAAATTACCGGTAGATTAAAGATTGATTATTTATGTAATCAAGATTTTAGCCAAGCATATATAAACAACCATAAAGTGGAAATAGAGAAAGCGGAAACAATTCTTGTGTTTTCTTGCGGTGTCGGAGTGCAGGTTATGGCTTCATTATTGGAAAATAAAAAAGTAATTACTGGTTGTGATACTATTTATATTAATGGTTTTCAAGGTCTAACCGTACAAAACTACAATTGTGCACAGTGCGGTAATTGCTATTTAAATTATACTGCCGGTATTTGTCCTATAACAGCGTGTTCCAAAGGATTATTAAACGGTTCATGCGGCGGTGCTAAAAACGGCAAATGCGAAGTCAATAAAGATTTTGATTGTGGATGGGAAAAAATATATAATAGGTTATTAAAATTAAATAAGAAACCAAAAGAAGAGATTCTAATTAGAGATTATTCGAACTTATAAACAATTATAAAGGTTAGGGCTCGTAGTTAAATTTGTGTAATCGTCTCTTAATATCTATGTAATCAGGAGTTTAAAATTATGAAACTGTCAGAATTATTTGAACAAAAAAAATTTGTTGTGACATCAGAGATAGGTCCTCCAAAGGGTTTTCACTTAGAAAAAATACTTCATGAAGCAGAAATGCTAAAAGGAAGAGTGTCTGCAATAAATGTAACAGATAATCAATCTTCCGTTATGCGGTTTGGTTCTTTAGCAACCTGCCACTTTTTGAAAGACAAAAATATTGAGCCCGTTTATCAGGTTGTATGTCGTGACAGAAATAGAATTGCACTTCAATCGGATATTTTAAGTGCTGCTGCATTCGGAATTGAAAACCTGCTCTTGCTTACCGGCGACCACACAAAACTTGGCGATCATCCTCAAGCAAAATCTGTTTTTGATTTGGATTCTGTTTCACTTATCCATACCGTAAAAAAACTTGAGGAAGGAGTGGATATCGCAGGAAATAAACTTGATGGTGAACCACCGAGATTTTGTATAGGTGCAGTAGTGTCACCATGCTCTGAACCCTTGGAACCGCAACTTATTAAGATGGAAAAAAAAGTCAAAGCCGGCGCCCAGTTTTTTCAAACACAAGCTGTTTATGAAGTTGATAAATTTGTTAAGTTTATTGAAAAAGCAAAACAATTTGGAGTGCCTATTATGGCAGGAATAGTAATATTAAAAACGGTCGGTATGGCAAAATATATGAATGAAAATGTAGCGGGTATACATGTTCCTGATAGTTTGATTGAAGAATTAAAAAAGGATAAAGAAAAAACAAAGTCGGGACAAACCGGAATTGAGATTGCCGCCCGTTTAATTAAAGAACTTAAACCACATTGCGAAGGAATTCATCTTATGCCTCTTGGCTGGGATGATAAAGTATCAAAAATACTTGACATGGCGGGACTGTAATATGCAAGGAAAATATTTAGATTTAAATATAAAAAAATATTTGGATGATTTATCGGCAAAATTACCTGCTCCTGGCGGGGGAAGCGCCGCTGCATTAACCTCTTCAATCGGTATATCATTATTGGAAATGGTTGCCAATTTTACATTAGATAAAAAAGGGTATGAAAACCGTAATGATGAAATAAAGGAAATCCTGTCAACGCTTGAAGATTCCAGAAAAGAGGTATCTAGGCTAATAGATGAAGATGTTGAGGTATATACTTTGGTTTCCGAAGCGTATAAACTTCCCAAAAATACCGATGCTGAAATTAAATATAGGAATGAAAAAATACAAGAAGCTCTCAAGGCAGGAATGTCCGTGCCCTGCAAAATATTTGACATATCGGTTGATACTTTGACAATAGCCAACCGACTCCTAAAAATTGGAAATAAAAATTTGCTCAGTGATGTTGCATGCAGCGCATCTATTTTAAGAGCAGCTATTGAATCGGCAAAATTTAATATAGACATAAATTTAAAATTTATTATAGATAATGATTTCAGGAACCGAGTAAATAAAAAATATGAAGCTTCAATTAAAATCGCTTTTAGTGAAATTGACAGTATAGTAGGAATTTACAAAAATCTTTAAACGACTGGATTCCCATTTAAGTTTATGGTGATGGGAATGACACAAATCAAAAAGGGGGATTGTAAAATGAGTGCAAAAATTATTGATGGAAACAAAATTGCTGAAGAAATTAAGTTCAAAGTAAAATCTGAGCTTACGGTTTTAAAAGAAAATAATAAAAATACAAAACCGGTTCTTGTTGCAATTCAGGTCGGTGATAATCCGGCAAGTCGTGTCTATATTAAAAACCAGAAAGCTTCTTGTGAAGAAATAGGTATAGAATATAATTTGAAGCAATTAGATAATAGCATTACCGAAAACGATTTAATAAACGAGACACAAAAAATCTGTAAGGACCCGTCTGTAACCGGTATTATTCTTCAAATGCCGTTACCACCACAAATAAATGCAAAAAAAGTGCAGATGTTAATTTCACCTGATAAAGATGTTGAAGGTATTAGTCCGATAAATCTTGGAAAACTCTTATACAGCGATATAAAACCTTTAGTGGCACCATGTACTGCACTTTCTGTTATGGAATGTATAAAATCTACAGGTGAGCAAATTAAAGGTAAAGAGGTTGTAATAGTCGGGCATAGTGAAATTGTCGGAAAACCAGTATGCCTTATGCTTCTTTCGTCGGTTATGGAATCCGCAACACCAACAGTATGCCATATTGCTTCAAAAGAGCTGTCGTATCACACAAAAAGGGCGGAAATATTAATCGTTGCGGTCGGCAAAGCAGGGCTAATAAAAGGAAATATGATAAAAGAAGGTGCTATTGTAATAGATGTTGGAATAAATAGAGTACCTCTCAAAGATGAAAATGGTAATCCTGTAATTGATGAAAAATCCGGAAAACCAAAAATGAAAACTGTAGGTGATGTTGTTTTTGATGAAGCTGTCAATATTGCAGGTTATATCACACCTGTGCCGGGTGGGACCGGTGCCGTTACTACCAGTATATTGCTTCAAAATCTGCTTAGTCTTTACAAAACACAAGTCAATAGCTAATAATATTCAATATTAATATTTAAATCATACAATAAATTACAAAATACGATTGACAATAAAAAAAAAAATTATATAATTGTATGATTATAAAAATGCCACGGTAGCTCAGTAGGTAGAGCGAAGGACTGAAAATCCTTGCGTCGGCGGTTCGATTCCGTCCCGTGGCAAATCCAAATATCCTTATAAATCCTTGCGTAGCTCAGTATTAGAGTGAGGGCGGCGCCCCGCAGAATAAAGCCCGAGTAGCTCTTCGCCAGCTGGCGAAGGTAGAGCAATATTAATAAATTACTTATAAAGCCGGCGTAGCTCAGTGGTAGAGCAATCGCTTCGTAAGCGATAGGTCGGTGGTTCAACCCCACTCGCCGGCTAACAAAAAAATGAATAATAAAATATCAGATATCTGCCAAAAAATACTACTTTATTTTACCCCAATTTTCTATTTTTTAATGGCTGTCTCATTTTATCTTCAAACATATGATTCTTGCCAAATAAAAATAACCATTTGTCAGATTGGCGGTACAATTATAATTACTGCTTTTCTTATAAAATTGGTTGAAACTTGGAAAAATCCTTTCCCTAAAGGTTCATTTCATCTTATTTTACCTGTAACACTTCTTCTTATTTCTGGGATATTTTCCGCTTCAATATCGCCATTAAAAAATTGGTTTGGAACATTAGACGAATTTAGCAGAAGAATTTTTTATATCTTTCTTTTCTATGTTATAATATCAGAATTTAGAGACGAAAAAAGTCAAAAACGTTTAATAAACTGGTTTTTAGCTGGTGCTTTTATTTCAGTATTATACGGCATGATTCAATATTTCGACAGATATTATCCACCTAATCCAGGTGTCGGCATTGATCCTTTTATCTGGAGACAGGCTTTTGGACATAGAATTTTTTCCACCTTCGGTAATCCTAACTTTTTCGCTGATTTTTTGCTTGTAGTTGCGCCAATTCTATTATCATATGTATTTATAAGATTCTCAAAATTCATAATCTTATTTTATACTATGACTGTATTTTGTATTATCTTTACATACTCCAAAGCTGCTTGGATAGCGTATTCTGCAGGCGTAATTACGTTTTCATTCTTTGCAATTACATTTCTATCGCATAGCAGAAAAGAGACTATAAGAAAAATTTTAATGGGCATATCTTTAGCGGTATTTGCTGCAATGGTATTAGGTGTTACATTCCTGACAATGCAAAGAGTTGATTCAGTGAGGTTTAGAACAGCTACTTGGATGGGAACATGGGAAATGTTTAATAGGACCCCTCATCCGGATTCCTACCTATTTGACCGTTCTCCGTTGAAATGGAAGAATCCTATAAGAAGAGCTTTGCATCCTTTAATTGGAAGCGGAATAGGCTCCTTTAAAGCGGTTTATCCTGCATATAGAAGACCGGAAGTGATTCAGTTAGAAGGACGTTCAAACACTGAAAGTGATCATCCTGAAAACGAGTTTATTGAAGTACTTTATGATGAAGGAATCATTGGTTTTGGATTCTTTTTATTGCTTATTATAACATTTCTAACTGCTGCAATAAAAAGATTACAAACTATTAATCCACAATCTAAATATATAATGCATACAATTATAGGTTTTTCTTCCGGTATGATATCCCAACTTGTCCACAACTCAATGTGTGTCAGCATGCGATTCGTTTCCGAAGGTGTCGTATTCTGGCTCGCTTTCGGAATAATCGGTATATTTTCGCTTCCACAGATACAAAATATAAAAAATAATTTACCTTCTAAAAAACCTAAATTTGCAATAATATTTCAAATCGTTATACTTATTTTGTGTATTTATTTTGTTAAATATTTCTGGGGTTTCTTCTTATCAGATAAACATCATAATATTGCTATCTTCCATTCCAAAAGAGGTGAATGGACAGAGGCACTTAAAAACTATGAAACAGTTATAAAATATAATCCGGATTATGTAATGACACATTATTTCATGGGAAATGTTTATAATGATAGATGGGCTGCAGGAGACGGCGATAGGGTCATAAATAAATACTATGATGTAACAAAAATTGCTCCAAATTATGTCCAGATTTTCATGCAAATGGGTACTGTACATTCTAAAATGGGAAAATGGCAAGACGCTATAACAGATTTCAAAAAATATCAAAAATTGGACCCTGTATTTGAAAGAACCTATACTGCATTAAGCATGTCATATGCACAACTTGGGATGTGGAAAGAGGCGGAAGATACACTTAAAAGATATATAGCAAGAAATGATTGGTATTATTATTATTTGCATTTAGTGACAAAAGATATGAAAAGTGAATATGAAAATGTTAAACTTAATATATTAAAACCGGATGCTTGGTTGGGTCTCGCAAATATTTATCTTGCACAAAGAAAAATATTTGCTGCAGAAACAATGTACAAAAAAATATTAAAAGATATTGACCCTAATAACATGGATGCTCTGAAAAATCTTGCTAATATCTATGAAAAAACCGGCAGGATGCAGCAGTTACAAAATATCAATAATAGAATCTTTAAAATAAACCCTTCGTTATTCAATACAAAACCCCCCATGAGATAAAATTTAGATGAAATATATTCTATACCTTGCTATTTTAGTATGTCCGCTAATATTTTTCACAGATGTAACCAGAAATCCGTATATTATACAAGGGACAATACTATACATTTCGCTTCTCTTAATATTAATACTATTTATTTATAATTCTCTAAAAAATAAAAATATCGTTTTATATGAAACACCTCTTGATATTATAATTATTGTTTTTTCAGCAGTTACTGTTCTAACTTTTCTAAAAGCATTTCTTGTTAATTATCAAATACCTATCTTCGGAAAAATTCCAGGCTATACTACCGCTATCTGGTCTGAAGGCTTAAGAAATAATCTTTACATACTTATCAATTGCATATTGGCATATTATGTGGCTGTAAATTTAATAAGAGATGAAAAAACAATCAAAAGAGTTTTTTATATTTCATATCTTGTTGCATTTATTGCCAGTATTTATGCGATTTTGCAATATTTTGATATAGAACCTATATGGCAACATGTAGTAAATCCATATGGCATAAAAAGATGTGTTTCCACTTTCGGCAATCCGGTTTTTCTTTCAAGTTTCTTAGTTATAATAATTCCTGTCGCATTTACCACACTTATTTTTTCAAAATCAAATTTTGAAAGATCTTGGCATATTGTTTTATTAGCTTCAATGGTATTAGCTTTATTCTGCACAATGGCAAGATCATCTTGGCTGGGTCTAACCGTTTCATTTATAATTATCGCTATCTCTTTTAAGGATAAAATCTTATCCCTTAAAAAATGGATACTTGCTATTACAATTATTATTGTTTTAGTTATGTTCATACCGGCAAAATGGCAAAATGAAACAAAAACCTTTGGCGCTTATACTGCAAACAGAATCGCCAGCATTTTTAGTATTCAGAAATCGGGACCTGCTGCATATCAACGATTCTTAATCTGGTTATCTGCATGGGACATTTCAAAGCAAAATCCTGTTTTAGGCTGCGGTTGGGGTTTATTTGAGATGTTATTTCCGTTTTATCAGCAAAGATATTTAATTCATCCCAAATTAACACAAAGAACACATGCAAATAATGCGCATAATGTCTTACTAGAAAATCTTTCACAGATGGGGATAATCGGATTGGGAATATTTTTATTATTAATTATATGCATAGTTAAATTCGGAATACATCAAATAAAATATTTAAAAAATGATTTTCAGAAAATGGCTGCAGTAGCTATCTTTGCCGGAACGGCAGGGATGTTAGTAGATAATATCGTAAATGTTACTTTATATTTTGTGATACCCGGATTTTTCTTTTGGATGAATCTCGGAATTCTTGCGGGACTTGGCTCTAACACTAAAAGGATTATTAAAAATAATATTACAACAAAAATTATATCGGTTATTTTAATAATACTTTCTGTTATTTTAATTAAAATGTATATAACGATTTTTATTGCTGAAAAAAGTTATTTCACCGGATTTAAAATCGCAAAGAAACCGAATGCTTCCATAGAGCAAGCTATACAATATTTAGAAAAAGCTCATAAACTACATCGTTTAGAGGTTAATAATAATTACGAACTTGCTAACGGATATGCCAGATTATCAGCTCAGTATCGCTATTCAAATGCATTTACTCAAATGGAAATATATCAAAAAAAAGCGCTATGGGCATATACCGAGGCAGTTGCTGCAAATCCTGGATATGATGAATTATACTTTAACTTGGCTACTGTTCAGGCTCAAAGAAAAGAATTCAACGAATCCATAGAAAATTACAAAAAAGCAATATTTATAAATCCTTTTTCTATGGATGCAATAATGGGTTTAGGCAATATTTACTTATTTTCAAACAATTACGAACAATCTATAAACATATATCGCAGGGCAACATTATTAAGCCCTAATAATAAAGATATCTGGAACAATCTCGGTTATGCTTATATGAAACTTAATAATATAAATGAAGCAAAAAAAAGTTTCAAAAGAGCCATAGAAATCGACCCCAATTTTGATCTCGCAAAAAAGAACTTGATTAATTTGCCATCACAATAAAAAATTTAGTGTAAAATCCTTACAAACCTTATCACTAAAAATACTGTTATATTACCAAAAATTAAAGAAATATCAAATAATGGAACAATATAAAAAAATAAAACAAATTAAGATTTAATCGTATCCAGTATGCACTGATTTAATTTGTTTATTTATTTTATTTTTGTATCATCGGAAAAAGATAA
>DMMW01000063.1:48795-58812 GCA_003452965.1 Elusimicrobiota bacterium | reverse complement strand
AAAAAGATAATATTCTAATCAAAAAAAAATGGGTAATGTTGTGCAAAATTTACCTTGCTTTTTTTTGATAAATTATTTATAATTTGATTGAGGTGAAAATATGAAAAAATTAAATTTAACTAAATTATTAGAAGCATACGAAGATAAATGGGTAGCGTTAACTCCTGATAAAAGTAAAGTTGTAGGAAGTGGATATACTGTATCTGAAGTTTTAGAGAAATCAAAGAAAAATTATTGTGGTACTCCAATCTTTTTTAGAGTACCTTCTTTTAAAAAAGGCTATGCAGGATAAAGAAATTTAATATATAATGTCTTTAAAAATACAGTACTCTTTTATTGAACTTGAATCAAAACCTGATGAAGCTTTTCCTCAAAAGATAAAACGTACATATCCCTTTATTCCAATTAGATTATCTTGTAATGATTATTTTACCCCTAAATTTTTTGCATTGGTGGATTCGGGTTCTACTAATTGTCTTTTTGAAGATGGTTTTCGTAGTTGTTTGAATTTGAAAATAGAAGATGGTAAAAAAAGTATGATAACGGGCATAGGTGGTGCTACGGTTACACATTATTTTTATCACATTAATATTGAAATTTTTGATTCACAAATTTTAAAAGTTGTTCACAAAATTCCAGTGTATGCTGGTTTTTCAGAAGGTAAATTAGCAGGCGGTGGATTATTAGGCATGGATGGATTTTTTAATACATTTCAAGTTACATTTAATCTTTTTAAAGGATTTTTTGAGTTATACAAAAGAGGATTATAAATTTAAAAAGAATCAGATTATATTTTATATATATTAGTTTTTTCAAAGTAGTTTTTTTCAGTGTTTCCTTAAAGTTGGGGAGAATAAAATGTTTAAAATTTGTTTAAAATTTATTTTTAATTTGCTTTTTCTCGGCTAGTAATTATTCTCATGCACAAGTAATATTTAACTCTCAAGCAGATATAAATAAAATAAGAAAAGTTGCAGTAATATAAAACAAAAATTATCCAGTTTCTTAGTACCTGCAGGAATTTGGGCATCAGAATGTTACTGAGTCTCCGATTAAAAATGAACTTACCGACGATAATAAACCAAAATAGCACTTATACCGATTTATAGGATTTTGTGTATTTCTGGACACTACATAGACACTTTTTGGACACCAAAATTAAATATGTTTAAATCAACTTTTAGAAAATGGGGCGATTTTTTCTCTAATAAGGAAAAGGCATCTTTATTTTTTGCACTATTCATTTTTTTACCACTCCCAATGTGTTATATATTATATTTTGGTATTGTACCAACATGGCATACGATTCTTTTCCCATTTATTAGTTTAATTCTTTATACAGTGAAAGATATTGGATTATTTTTTGTTTTTATGATGTTATTTTTAGATATTTTACAGTCATTTATTTTACTATATTTGCTTCGTCTTATAAGTAGTATTTTTGTTTTTTTATCAAATAAATGTTTTAAAAAGTATTCACCTATTTTTATTGGAGTTATAATTATGGCTTTAATTATCACTGTTTTTACTTTTCGAGTTTATAGTAGCGTTGCGGGTGAAAATAGTATTATCCACTCAAATTTTTTTGATGTATTAAAAGGTTATAAAGATATAATTTTAATGCATTTTTTTTTTAAATAAATAAAAAAATATCACTTGCTTTTTTTAAATAAATTATTTATAATTTAACTGAGGTGGAAATATGTTAAGATTTACATTTCAAGGTACAATACCGGTTGTTTTTTTCAGAGAAGATGGGATGATTGTTGCTTATTCATCTGCTCTTGACTTATCTACTTGTGGAAAAACAATTAAAGAGGCACAGAAAAATTTTACTGAATGTTTAAAGATATATCTTGAAGAAACTATTAAACATGGGACTCTTGAAAAAGACCTTTTAAGATTGGGTTGGAAGAGTGACCCAAAAGAATTTGGAATGATCCCGCCGATTGAAAAACACAAAACAATACCTGTTCATATATTAAAAAGAACTGATATACGCATACCAGCAAATGCCTAATGGCACGACTAATAACACTCCATTGGAAAGAAGTAGAAAAAGCAATACTCCATTTTGGTTGTCAATTTAAAGGTCAGGAAGGTTCACATAGAAAATATTGGAGAAGTGACTTCACAAGACCAATTACTTTACCCGCATATAGAACAGTACCTAAATTCATTTTAAATCAGATTATTAAAACACTAAAAGTAACTAGAGAAGAATTTTATAGATATATTGATTAAAACGAATTTTATATCAGAGTTAGTTTTAAAAATAAAATTATAATATTTTTTTAGTTTAATGAACAAGAATCACTAATAAAACGGTGATTTTTTATTCTAATTGATTTTTAAATAATAATTTAGTAGAATATTTTTATTATGTAAATGTATATTATAACTTAAAAATTCTAACTCAGGGGGCACAATGTCAGGACATTCCAAGTGGGCAGGAATCAAACACAAAAAAGCAATTATAGATGCTAAAAGAGGAAAAGTTTTTACAAGAGTAGTCCGGGAATTAACTATTGCTGCAAAACAAGGCGGTAATTCTGATAGTAATGCACGGTTACGAAAGGCTATAGAAGATGCAAAAGCCGCAAATATGCCTGCTGAAAATGTGAAAAAAGCAATTCAAAGAGGAACAGGCGAACTGCCCGGAGTAACTTATGAAGAACTTGTTTATGAAGGATATGGTCCGAACGGTGTTGCAGTAATGGTTGAGGTTACAACCGATAATAAAAACCGAACTCATTCGGAAATAAAAAAGATTTTCTCGTCCCATGGTGGTAATCTCGGTGAATCAGGCTGTGTTAATTGGATGTTTCATCCTAAAGGATATATAGCTATAGATAAGTCAAAAGTAAAAGAAGATGAATTGATGAATATCGCGATTGATAGCGGTGCGGAAGACGTAAAGACAGATGATGAAAATCTTTTTGAAATAATTACACAACCTGCCGATTTTGAAAAAATTAAACAGACATTATTAGACAAAAAAATTGAATTCGAAACCGCAGAAAATACTATGCTTCCGACAACTTACATAGACTTAAAAGGTAATGACGGCAAAAAAATGCTAGAATTGATAGATGAAATGGAAGAACACGATGATGTAAAAAATGTCTATACAAATTTTGAAATACTGGAATGAAATAAATGATAGTTTTAGGTATAGATCCCGGAATAGCATCTTGCGGTTGGGCAATAATTGAAACTGAAAAAAATCAAAATAGTATAATTTTAAAGAGTTGTGGAGTAATTAAAACATCACCTAATTTATCTCTCGGTAAGCGTCTCAATATTTTGGATACAGAATTAAAAAAAATAATAGCTGAATTTAATCCCAGTATTGCAATTGTAGAGGAGATTTTTTTCGCAAAAAACGTAAAAACCGCTATAATAGTAGGACACGCTCGTGGAGTCGTTATTCTAAGTTGTTCCCAGATGGGATTAAACATCTGTGAATTCACACCTCTTCAGATTAAACAAGCGATAACAGGTTTCGGTCATGCAACCAAAGAACAAATAAGTTATATGTTAAAAAACTTGCTAAAATTAAAAGAATTACCAAAGGACGATAACACAACTGACGCAATTGCAACTGGAATATGCTATATAAACACCAATAAATTCAAGTAAAAAGTTTAAAGTTAAAATAAAATCTTTTTATATTCTATTTTAATTAATACTTTTAATTTTAACTTGTCTTAAAAATATGATTGCACAACTAACAGGCACGCTAGTATCCAAGAAAAAAAATAAAATAATCGTAGATATCGGCGGTATCGGTTACGAACTGACGGTTTCTTTATCTACTTATTCGGAACTTCCGGCTGAAAATTCAAAAGTTAAAATCCTGACATTTCAGCACATTCGCGAGGATTATGTAGAACTATTCGGGTTTTCTACGCAACTTGAAAAAGAATTTTTTAAGCTTTTAATCAGCGTATCCGGAATAGGTCCCAAAACCGCAATGGAAATTTTATCAAATACTTCGTTATCCGGATTTAAAAGAGCAATTGTTTCGGGAGATTTAAAAACCATTTCAAACATTAAAGGTATCGGCAAAAAAACTGCAGAGAAATTAATTTTTGAATTAAAAGATAAAATTAGGGAATTCAATATTCCCGACCAAGGCATTGCAATTTCAAGTTCATTCTCCGATGAAGCAATTGAAGCCCTGAGAGCAATCGGTTTTACTTATTTTCAATCAAAAGAAGCCGTTGAGACCGCTTTGACCCGCGTGAGTAAAGACGCTTCTACGCAGCAAATAATTAAAGAAGCGTTAAAGGACCTGGAAAAAAAATAATTAGGCAGGTTAAAAGTTAAAAGTTATAATAATGTCTTATTTTGTTTTTTATTTTAATTTATACTTTTAATTTTAACTTGATTTTATATGGAAGATAGAATCATAACACCTATTGTTGTAGAAGAAGAAGAAAAAATTGATTATACATTAAGACCTCAATCGCTTGATGAATTTATCGGACAAAAAAAGCTTAAAGAAAATCTTAAAGTATATATATCGGCTGCAAAAAAAAGAAAAGAACCATTAGATCATTGTTTATTTTATTCTCCACCTGGTCTTGGAAAAACGACATTGGCAAATATAATTGCACATGAGATGGGGGTTAGCATAAAAGCAACTTCCGGTCCTGTAATTGAAAGGGTTGGAGATTTAGCCGCAATTTTAACTAATTTATCTTATGGAGACGTGCTTTTTATAGATGAAATCCACCGTCTTAACAGGGTAGTAGAAGAATCTCTTTATCCTGTATTGGAAGATTTTAAATTAGATATAATAATCGGACAGGGTCCATCTGCGAAAACAATAAAATTAGATATTCCAAAATTTACTTTAATTGGAGCTACTACCCGTGCCGGGCTTTTGCCGTCGCCTCTAAGGGAAAGGTTTGGTATCACTGAACATATTAACTTTTACTCAGACGAAAATTTAAAAGATATTTTAACACGGTCGTCAAGAATATTAAATATAAAATCTGATGAGAAAGGAATTGAGATTACGGCTAAAAGAAGTAGGGGTACTCCAAGAATAGCTAACAGGCTTTTAAGACGAATACGTGATTTTGCTGATATGAAAACCGAAGGTATTATAACTGAAAATCTTGCAGAGGAATCATTAAAGTCACTTGGTATAGATTCCGCCGGTCTTGATGAAATTGACAGAAGAATTATTTTTACAATTATTGATAAATTTTCAGGAGGTCCTGTAGGTGTAGATACAATTGCGGTAGCCGTCTCCGAAGAAACCGATACTATCACTGATGTCTATGAGCCATATTTAATCCAAGCCGGTTTTCTTGCCAGAACCCCTCGGGGACGAATTGTAACAGAATCTTCGTATAAGCATCTGGATATCCCAATTAAAAAACAGCAGGAACTTATTTGATAAAATACGAACATATTCAAGTACAAAGTATTTTAAACCGTCTAAACGATAAATTAGATGGTTTTTCTTGTGTTTATTCATTGAATCCGTATCGGGGCTGTGAACATGCTTGTCAATACTGTTATGTTTTATCTGATAAATATATTCCATACAAGAAAAAAGACGAATTTTTTTATAAAATTCAGTTAAAGACAAATGCCTCATTTTTGCTCCAAGAATCATTATCTAAAATTCCTATTGATTGTCTGATAATTGTCGGAACTTCTTGCGATCCTTATCAGCCCGCTGAAAAAGAATTTAAAAATACAAGAAGCATTCTTGAAGTAATACATGATTTTAAGAATCCTGTTCATATCATAACTAAATCTGATTTAATTCTTAGAGATATTGACATTCTTAAAAAAATATCGTCAAAAACATTCCTTGCTGTTAGTTTTTCAATTTCTATGAATAATTCGTTATCAACAATTTTTGAACCAAGAGCCACTAAACCGTCAAAAAGATTTCACGCAATATCAATGCTGGCTTCTCATAATATTAGATGCGGCGTTTTTATTTCGCCCGTGTTGCCTTATATAGTAAATGAAAATATAATTAAAAATATTGTAACTACAGCAAATGATTCGGGTGCCAAATATGTCTCTGTTGATGAACTTAATCTTAGAGATACAAATAAAGAAAGATTTTTATCTTTTATAAAATCAATGTATCCTAAACTTGCAAATAGATATGAAATAATGTTTTCTAAAAAATCGGTTCCGCCTGAAATATTTTCAAAAAGCATTCAACAATTGATAGAAAATGAAGCAAAACAATTGAATTTGGAAACAAGTGTTATAGGCAACTATAAGCCGCCAAAAAAACAGTTAGAATTATTATGATAATATATGGAAAATATTTTGTTACATACATGCTGCGGCATATGTGCCTTTTGTACTAATCAATTCTTAAAAGATAATTTTAATATTAAATACTATTGGTATAATCCCAATATACATCCTATTGCCGAGTACAACAAACGCTTGTTATCAGCTAAAGCAAAATATGAATTAGTTGAAGATACCTATGATTGGAGAGTATGGTTTACAAAAATTAAAGGGTTTGCAAATGACGATAATAAAAGATGCACCAAATGTTGGCTTATGCGGTTAACCAATACATTAAAAAAGGCTAAAGAATTGAAAATTAATTATTTTTCTACAACACTTTTAATAAGTCCTTATCAAAAACACGATGTTATAAAAAAAATATGTGAAGATTTAGAAAAAGAATACAAAGTAACCTTTTATTATTTTGACGAAAGAAAATCTTTTTACAAGTTTAAAAATGAATATAAAACATTCGGGCTTTATATGCAAAAATACTGCGGATGTG
The DNA here is from genome assembly GCA_003452965.1 of Elusimicrobiota bacterium. Lineage (GTDB taxonomy): Bacteria > Elusimicrobiota > UBA8919 > UBA8919 > UBA8919 > UBA9627. The sequence goes on along the minus strand of DMMW01000063.1, from coordinate 52,025 downwards.
TATTTAGCAAAAATACCGGTAAAAAGGTAAAGGTGTAGCCTGCCAATTCCGCCTTCGCTCCGTCAGCCGACGGATTGGCGGATGGCGGAATTATCGGGAAACTCTATTTATGAGAAATAAATATAAAATTCTAATAATTGTTCTAATTTCAATAATAGCCTCTTTTTTAACTTATTTTTTTATGACTGATAAAAGAGAGAAGGAAAAAGTTTTAACTATTGATTTCTCTTTTGAGAAAATTATTCCAAATAATACATCAATACTAATACGATTTGAAGATTTTACTTCAGTGTGGGAAGATTTTAAAAATACCAATTTTTATCCGCAATTAAAAACATTTTTAGGATGGTTTTGGAATGAAATGCCGTCAGAAACATTAGTTTTATCAAAAGACATAAAAGACATTCAGGAAAAAATCGGATTTAACCTTGATGAAAAGAATATTTTCGCTATTTTAGGTAAAAAAATATTTTTCGCGTCTTGGCTTGAAAATAAAGATGACAAAAAAATACTAATACTTGCGAATATAGATATTAAGTCTACTCTTTATGAAAATATGAAAATTTTAATTGAAAGAAAAATAGGTGTAGAAGAATATAAAAATATTACTATAGATATTTTTAGTGAAAATAAATATTGGACTCTTTTTGATGATAAGTTAATAATATCAAATGATATCGGAACAATAAGGAAAGCGATAGATCTTTCATTAAATCTTACCGATAATTGTATTTTTAATTCACCTGAATTCAAAAACCATATATCTAAAACAATATCCAAAAATTATATTTATATTAAAACTGACAAATTTGATGAACCAAATTATGGATTTCTGAAAGAACAATTGGATGCAATATTACTTTCTATTAATATTAAAAATGGGATACTGATAAAATCCTTTGTTTTTCCCAAAATCCTTTTATCAAAAAAAAGTACCCGAAGAATAACATCGTTACGCTTTGCCCCTAAAGATGCAATGGTTTATATTGCCGGTGATTTCGCTATTCCTTATTTGACATCAAAATCAAAAATTGAAAAATTTGTTATAGGCAAAGAATCCGGATATATTTTAATTCCCAATGATTCTAATAACGCAATTATGATATTCTGTGAAGTGACAAATAAAAAAATATTTCTAAAAGGCTTTGAAAAGATTATAAATCCAACTGAAAAAGGTATTTTTAATTATACCTTACCCTTGTTTGGTTCCATTCAATTTAAATATTTTTTTCTAAAAAATTATTTCATAATATGTTCGCCTCCGGAATATTCTGAAAATATAAAAAACCTGATTGCAAAAAAAGAAGATCTACTAATAAACTCCAGCAATTACAAAAAATTAGAAATCCCTCAAAAAAATAACGGTATATTTTATATTAATATTTCCGATTTATTTTTTAGATTGTTCAAGAAAAACTATTTGAATTTCATAGAACCAAGCGGGGGATATACTACTTATACTCCGACTTGTTCGGAATCTACGTATTATATGCCTATGACTGATTTATCCGATTCTCAATGGACAGATATGCTATCCGAATTAAAAAAAATAGCATCTAAAAAGATAGATATTGAAAGAGACAGAATAACTTATAAAAACTTACTTTATCTGCGCGAATCATTAAATATTTATAATGCAAAAACAAACAGATATCCCAAAAAGATTGATTCGCTGATTGAGGAATATATTAATGAAATTCCTCAGGAATTGGTTAAAAAATCTAATGAAGTAAGCGGTAAATTTAATGGAAGCGGGGGATGGTTTTACAAAAACGGAGAAATTAAGTTGAATGTTTTTGGGATTGATTCATCGGGGACATATTATTCTCGATGGTAATCCTTTTTATGCCAATCTGAAAAAACTATGAATTATTTGGGTAAGATTTTAATAATTATCGGGGTTATATTAATTATTATCGGTATAGCGATAGTTTTTAATTTCAGGATTCCATACATCGGAAAACTACCGGGCGATATTTATATTAAGAAAGATAATTTTTCCTTCTTTTTTCCTTTGACATCCTCAATTATAATAAGCATCATTATTTCATTTGTTCTATGGCTAATTACAAAAAAATAATTCATAATCAAATATTATTATCCTTTATAATTTATTTTATATTTGCATTTATTGGTTGCGAAGTACCTAAAAAAAAGCCTTTCAAACCTATTATTAAACCAACCTTTGAATCTAAAAAAGAACCTGAAGAAGAACAAAAGATACTGACAAAAAAAACAATCCTGATAGGAATTTTTGAAAATTATCCTAAGGTAACAATTTATTCGGATTCCAAATTTACTATTAAAGAATTGAATAACAGTAATAATACTGAACTAAAATCTAATGGAACGCACATTGTCAGCGTTTCACAAAACAAAATATTAATTAATAATAAGAAATATAGTTCACCGTTAAAACTCATACCTGAAAATTCTAAACAATATTTACGTGTCGAAAACAAAAGATATAGGGGTATTATCATTTTAAGGTTGAATTCCAGAAAAAAAATAACCGTAATAAATGAAATTGGTTTAGAAGAATATATATGTGGTATTATGACAAAAGAAGTAGCACCCGATTGGCCGATTGAATCACTCAAAGCACAAGCAATTGTAGCAAGAACGTTCGCCCTAAAGAGTTTAAGTAAACACTCAAAAGACGGTTTTAATTTATGTTCTAAAACACACTGCCAGGTTTACGGCGGTGTTGATTCTGAAGACGAAAGATCTAATAAAGCTGTTTACGATACGGCAGGGGAAGTTCTTATGTATGCTGGGCAGATTATAAGTTCCTTTTACCATTCAAGTTGCGGTGGCTGTACGGAAGATGTCAAAAATGTATGGAATAGTCCTCAAGGTAAAAATCCGGAGTTTTTAACCGGCGTTAAATGCGGTTTCTGTGAAGAAGATAGGTGGTATAACTGGAATGCCGCATTTTCTTTTAAAATGTTATATTCTAATATTAGTAATGCAGGTTATAGAATCGGCGAAATTAAACGAATTAAAACCGTAGGGAATACGTCCTCAGATAGAGTAATAGACATATTGATTGAACATACTAAAGGAAAACTTTGGCTGACATCCCATAAATTCAGAATGATAATAAATCCTAATACAGTCCGTAGTACTAATTTTAAAATTAAAGTTAAAAATAAAACCGCTTATTTGACGGGACATGGATGGGGACATGGAGTCGGTATGTGCCAATGGGGTGCAAGGGGTATGGCATT
>DMMW01000063.1:47054-48645 GCA_003452965.1 Elusimicrobiota bacterium | reverse complement strand
AATTAAAAGATTAATCACAAATGAATTATAAAAAACTTTCAGATTTTAATTACGAATTACCAAAGAAACTTATTGCACAATATCCTTCTGATAAAAGAGACGAATCTAAACTTTTGGTTCTTCATAGAGACAATGGAAAAATAGAACATTTAATATTCAAAGATATTGTTAATTATTTTAATGAAGGCGATGTTTTAGTTTTAAATAAAACAAAAGTTATCCCTGCAAGATTATTAGGCAAGAAAAAAACAGGCGGCAAAATTGAATTGTTACTGCTTAAATTCAAATCAGACAATATTGCAGATGCAATTGCCAAACCATTAAAAAATCTAAAATTAGGCGATAAAATATTGATTGAAGATGAATATTGCGAGATAATTAATATTGAAAACGGAATATTAGAATTAAATTTTTCATGCAAAATACAAGAAATTATTGATAAATATGGTAAAATTCCGTTACCTCCTTATATAAAAAGAAAACCCACTGATAATGATTCAGAAAGATACCAAACTATTTTCGCTAGTGAAAAAGGATCTGTGGCTGCACCAACTGCAGGACTTCATTTCACCGAAAAAATAATTGAAAACATAAGAAACAAAAAGGTTAGTATTGCAGAAGTATTATTGCATATATCATGGGGAACATTTGCACCGGTAAGATGTGCTGATATAACTGAACATAAAATGACTTCAGAATATTATGAAATTGAAAAAAGTATAGCTAATTTAATAAATTCTGCCCGAAGAAAAATTGCTGTCGGAACAACTTCTGTAAGAGTATTGGAAACGGTATTAATTAACAATATAATTACATCAAATAACGGATTTACCGATATATTTATTTATCCAGGTTATAAATTCAAAAATGTGGATGTTTTAATTACTAACTTCCATTTGCCGGAAACAACTCTTTTTATGTTGGTCTGTGCATTTGCAGGACGGGATATGATTTTCAAAGCCTACGAAGAAGCTAAGAATAAAAACTACAGATTTGCATCATATGGCGATGCAATGCTGATTCTTTAAATTCCGTTAGAGATAGTAAGCGTTTCTTACGCTAATCCATTACCCTTTAAAACATCTTTAAATGGGGTAAATATTTTAATACATTTTCTCTTGACTTTTTAATAATTTCTTATATAATATTTAATCTATAAGAAATTTTTTATTTACCCCGTTAGAGAATACTATCACAAGATCGATAATAAATCTTGCAAAGTGAATGATGGGTTAAAATTATAATCATGCTATACCGTTAGACAACTATGTTCTCTAATGGGTTTATTAAAAATCTTCGCTGGGATAGCTCAGTCGGTAGAGCACTTCCTTGGTAAGGAAGAGGTCACGGGTTCAATTCCCGTTCCCAGCTATTATATAGGGAGCGAAAAATGAGAGAAATTATTATTCTTGCCTGTCAGAAATGTAAAAGAAAAAATTATTCCACAAGAAAAAATAAGAAAACTACTACTGAAAAAGTAGAGTTGAAAAAATATTGTAAATTCTGTAAAGCTCATACTATACATAAAGAAGGAAAGTAGTTCAAAGTAAAGAATTAGAAGTTCATAGTATTGGTTTATTCTATGAACTAT
>DMMW01000063.1:27629-46941 GCA_003452965.1 Elusimicrobiota bacterium | reverse complement strand
CTATGAACTATTTTGGAGGGGAGTGTCGGTTAATGGCAAACCACTGGTCTCCAAAACCAGGACTGGGGGTTCAAGTCCCTCCACTCCCGAATTAAATGAAGTTCCATGGGTTTTGAATCCTTGGTATATTTTTCTCAGGATTCCAGAGAGCGCAGTCCTGCTTGCCCGCCCCAACCACTTCTGCCACTTCCGCCACTGATTCGCCAGCTGGCGAATTCGGCGGACAGGGAACCTTCTGCGGACAAGGAAACGTTGGCGGGTAATAAAGTTTCAGTAGAGAGCACTAAGACTGGATGCAGGATAAAAAAAGGTGATAATATGATTCAAAAAGCAGTACAGTTTGTTAATGAAGCCATCGGTGAGTTAAAAAAAGTCAATTGGCTAGGCAGAAAAGAAGTTATTGCCTCAACTGTAGTAATTTCAATACTTATAATCATTTTTGCAATATTTATTGGATTAATAGATTTAATACTTTCTATTATTATTAAATGGCTGTTAAGATAAATATTAATTATTGTCTTAAACCATATGTTATTTATTAAAAGGAGTGTGCTATAATATGGCTTTAAAATGGTATGTAATACATACCTTAACAAATTATGAGGAAAGAGTAAGAGAGGAATTAAAAAAGCAAATTGCAAATTTGAATCTTTCAAAAAAATTCGGGCAGATTTTAATTCCTACAGAAGAAGTAGTTGAGATAAAGAAAAACAAGAAAATAACAAAGAAAAGGAAATATTTTCCGGGATATGTATTTGTCGAAATGGACATCGATAATGAAACATACTGGATAGTAAGTAATACAACCGGTGTAAGCAGTTTCCTCGGTGGATTAAAACCAACCCCGCTGCCTGAAAGCGAAATTAACAATATTGTCAGTTTAGTAGAAGCTCCGCCACCGTTAAAACCAAAACCGGCAATAGTCTTTGAAAAAGAAGAATCTGTCAGAATAATAGAAGGACCATTTGCTAATTTTATCGGCATTATTGAAGATGTGAACGAAGAAAAAGGTAAATTAAAAGTTATGGTCTCAATTTTCGGTCGGTCAACCCCTGTAGAGTTAGACTTTTTACAGGTAGAAAAACTATAGCCCCGTTAGAAAATGTTGTAATTAAATTCTTGCAACTTAAATAATGTTTATTTAGCATTATCTACATTTTCGTACGAGGTAATATCAGCGTATAGAGGTTAGCATATAGAGCATAGTTCATAAAAAGCAACGTAAAATCTAATCCCTAATCTCTACTCGCTAAATCAAAGGAGTAATTAAAATGGCTAAAAAGGTAAAAACACAAATCAAACTTCAAATCCCGGCGGGTGCTGCTAATCCTGCGCCGCCAGTAGGACCGGCACTCGGGCAACACGGTGTCAATATAATGGATTTTTGCAAACAGTTTAATGAAAAGACTAAGAATTCCGAACCCGGCATGCTCATCCCTGTAATAATCACGGTTTATGAAGATAGAACCTTTATTTTTGTTACAAAGGTTCCTCCGGTTTCGGCACTTTTGAAAAAGGCATGCGGTATAGCAAAAGCATCCAGTGACCAAAAAGTAAAAACAGCTAAAATAACAAAAAAACAAGTTGAGGAAATTGCTAAACAAAAAATGCCTGATTTAAACTCATCTTCACTTGAAGGGGCAATAAAATTAGTTGAAGGTACTGCAAAGTCAATGGGAATAGAGATAACATCATAAAAACATTAGGGATTAACGTATAGCGTATAGGGATTAGTTGTAGGTTTTTAGTTTGTTGATTTTTCTAACCCCTAATCTCTATAACCTATCCCCTAAATCTAATAAGGAGTGTGTAATTAAATGTCTAAACGAATGATTGAAAGTGAAAAGTTGATTGATAAAACAAAGTTGTATAGTTTAGAAGAAGCCGTAAAAATTTTAAAGCAGACTAAGAAAGCAAAATTTGACGAAACAGTTGAAATCTCAATACGGTTGGGTATTGATCCTAAGCAAACTGACCAAACGGTTAGGGGTGCCGTATCGTTGCCTCATGGCATCGGTAAAACTAAGCGAGTAGTCGTTATTGCAAAGGGCGAAAAAATAAAGGAAGCGGAATCTGCCGGTGCAGATTTTTTTGGCAGCGAAGATATTATGGAAAAAATTTCAAAAGGATGGTTGGATTTTGATGCTATTATCGCAACACCAGATGCGATGAAAGACCTTGCAAAACTCGGAAAAATTTTGGGACCGCGCGGATTAATGCCCAATCCAAAAACAGGAACCGTTACTTTTGATATAGCAAAGACGGTTAAAGAAATTAAAGCAGGACGCGTAGAATTCAAAAATGATACACAGGGCATAGTACACACCATTTTAGGAAAAATATCTTTTGATGAAAATAAACTAATTGAAAATGCAAAAACCGTAATTACGGCTATTGCTTCTCTGAAACCCTCGTCTTCTAAAGGACAATATATTAAAACAATTGCAATCTCATCTACTATGGGACCCGGAATCAGAATTAATACATCGGTTGCACAAAGTTAAATATTTTAAATCTATGGCAAAAATTGGGTTTATATATATCTCCATATTCATCGTTCTTTCAATAATGTTTTTTATTATTGGGGGATACTTAGGTAATTTTTTTGGTATTTTGCTTTTTCTAATAACACTTTTTTGTGTTTATTTTTTCAGGGATCCTTCAAGAAATGTTATCATAAATGAGAATTATATTTTGTCTCCGGGGGATGGAACAGTTTTTGAAATATCTGATGTAGATGAACCAATATTTATTAATGACAAATCTAAAATAATTAAAATATTCCTATCAGTGTTGAATGTTCATATTCAAAGATCGCCAATTTCGGGTGATATAAAATATATACAAGAACAGAAAGGGAAGTATCTGCCTGCTAATCATACTGACGCTTCTAATAAAAACACCCAAAATTTAATCGGAATCGAAGGAAAATCAAAAATATTAGTAAGACAAATTGCCGGTATAATTGCACGGAAATGTGATTTATGGATAAAACTAAATCAAAAAATCAATCAAGGCGAAAAAATCGGAATTATTCATTTCGGAAGTCAGGTTGACATATATGTGCCACAAAATACAAAAGTAAACGTTTCAATCGGCGATAAGGTAAAAGGCGGAATAACAGTTTTAGGTGAAATAGGTAAGTAATTATAGAGTTAAAGGGTTTATTGTGTCGTGATATATCACGATAGCGTTGTAGTTGAATGGACTTTGTGAATAATATGCAAATTAAAAGAGGAATATATATTTTACCAAGCATTTTTACGGTTGCTAATATCGGGGCTGGTTTTATGTCATTGCATTATTCAATAAATAATAATTTCTCTTACGCTGCCTGGGCCATAATAATAGCAATTATAATGGATATAACAGATGGTAGAATAGCTCGTGCAATGCATGCGGAAAGCTCTTTTGGTGTGGAGCTTGATTCACTTGCCGACTTTTTTTCGTTTGGTATTGCGCCTTCCGTTTTAATGTATCAAATGCACCTAAAAGGGCTTGGGAAAATCGGATTGGGAATTGCAATATTTTTTGTTATTGCATCAGCTTTGAGGTTGGCAAGGTTTAATTCAGCATCACATCAAAATAATGAAATTAAGCCTCATTTCGAAGGGCTACCGACTACTGCTGCAGGCGGCATAATCGCCTCATTCGTTTTATCATATGAATTATTCGAAATAGGACCGGAATTAACGGCAAAAACAATACCTCTTATAATGAAAAAAATGCCTCTTTTCTTCCAGATAATGCCGTTTCTTATGGTGTTAATCTCCATATTACTTATATCAAAAATTAAATATTCAAATTTTAAGAAAATAAATTTCTCACGCCCGCACTCTTTTCAATTTTTTGTTTTATTGGTGGTATCGCTTATTCTTATATTCACTTATCCGCAAAATACAATTTTTATTATTTATATATTATATTTTTTATCAGGAATAATAGGTTATTTTTTAAGACTTTTTCATTTAAGAAAGCGCGAAGATAATTGTACTGATAAATAACACTTTTAAAACAGTGGAGGAATACATGGCAAGAGTAATACTAAAAAACATATCTAAATCATTCGGTAAAACGCAGGTTGTAAAGAATATTGATTTGGAAATAAAAGATAAAGAATTTTGTGTATTAGTAGGTCCATCAGGATGCGGGAAAACAACAACTTTAAGAATGGTCGCAGGATTGGAAGAAATTACCAGTGGCGAGATTTATATAGATAATGTTTTAGTGAACGACCAGGCACCTAAAGATAGAGATATTGCAATGGTTTTTCAAAGTTATGCATTATATCCGCATATGACGGTATATGATAATATGGCGTTTGGATTAAAACTGAAAGGCTATCCTAAAGAAGAAATCAAAGAACGGGTAGAAAAAGCGGCTGAACAATTAGAAATAACCAGATTATTGAAAAGATTACCAAAAGAACTTTCGGGCGGGCAAAAACAAAGAGTAGCGGTAGGACGTTGTATAGTACGCAAACCAAAAGTTTTTTTGTTTGATGAACCTTTATCAAACCTTGATGCAAAGCTAAGAGTTCAAATGAGGGCTGAATTAAAAAAACTTCATCAAAGACTTCAAACAACGATAATATATGTTACCCATGACCAGGTGGAAGCTATGACTATGGGTGATAAAATTGTAGTTATGAAAGACGGCATTATACATCAAGTGGCTGATCCGATTACGGTATATTACAAACCCGCCGATAAGTTTATTGCGGGTTTCATCGGCTCGCCGCCGATGAATTTTTTAGAATGTAAAGTGATAAAACGCGACAATAACATATATCTTGATGAAGGTTCTTTTTCCGTTAGAGCAAAAAGCGAAATCCAAAATAAATTGGAAACTTATTTGGATAAATATGTTATTTTAGGAATTAGACCTGAGGATATTTATGATAGATTTTACTATTCAAAAACACGTACGGAAGGCAAGACATTAATGGCATCAATTGAGGTTGTTGAACCAATCGGTTCGGAAAAATATCTTTTTCTTACTACAGGTAAAAATACGTTCACTGCCAGAGTTGAAGCCCAAAACAAAGCTGAAGTCAATCAGGATATTGAAGTTGTATTTGATATGGACAAGGCACATGTTTTTGACAAAGAAACGGAGAAAACGATATTATGAAGGCACTGATTTTGTGTGCAGGCTATGCTACAAGATTATATCCGCTTACCAAGGACTTTCCAAAACATCTTCTAGAAATTGCCCGCAAACCGATGTTAAATTATGCAATTGAAAAATTAGAGCAAGTATCTGAAATAGATAAGATTTATCTTGTGACTAATCATAAATATTTTCCACTATTTGAAAATTGGCTTGCAAAATTGAATCACAAAAAAGAAATTAAAATTATTGATGACGGAACTATGGCGGATGATATAAAACTGGGCGCAATTGGTGATATGAAATTTGTAATTGAAAAAGAGAAAATTACAGATGATTTGCTGGTTTTGGCAGGTGATAATTTATTTCAGTTAAATTTAGTTGATTTTGTAAGATTTTTTCAAAAAAAAGGTATAGCAATTGCAGTTTACGACGTCAAAAGAAAAGACCTGGTCAGTAAATATTCGGAAGTAAAACTTGATAAAGACGAAAAAGTAATATCATTTACAGAAAAACCGCCAAATCCAGAAACAACTTTTGCTGCAATTTGTATGTATTTGTTTCCAAAAGATAAGTTAAGCCTGATTCTGAAATATGTTAATGATGGAAATAATCCTGACCAGCCGGGACGATATATACAATGGCTACATAAAAGAGATTCCGTTTACGGTTTCGTTTTTTCCGATAAATGGTATGATATAGGTGACCTCAATCAATACAACCAAGCAAATGCAGAATATGAACAAATGCTATCCAAGAAATAGTTATTTTTATAAACTAAAATTTCGCCTTCCTTAATTTTTATCGATAAAATCCATTGCTTACGGAGTGAATATGGATAACATAAGAATAAAAAACATAAAAAATAATTTTAAAAAAATATACAACAGGAACTGCACTCTTTTATATCAGGCACCGGGCCGTGTAAATCTTATAGGAGAACATACCGATTATAACGGCGGCTTCGTATTGCCTGTGGCAATTGACAGGTGTATCGCAGTTGCTGCAAAACCCAATAATGAAAATATTTTAAGACTGCATTCACTTGATTTTAATAATACCGTATCCTGCAAACTTAATAATATTAAATATGATATTAACAATGGCTGGGCAAACTATCCTTTAGCCGTTGCAAAGGTATTACAAGAAAAAGGTTTTAAAATTAAAGGGGCAGACTTGGTTTTTGAAGGTAATATCCCTCAAGGCAGCGGATTATCTTCATCTGCAGCAATTGAGGTTGTTAGTTGCATAACGTTTGCATCAATATCCGGTTTGAGAATTTCAAAAAAAGAACTTCCGGTTTTATGTCAAAAAGCAGAAAATGATTTTATCGGCGTTAAATGCGGAATAATGGACCAGTTCGTAATAACCAATGCCAAAAAAAACTCAGCGTTATTCCTTGACTGCCGAAACCTGAAATATCAGCATATCCCATTCAATAATAAAAACATTTCTATTGTTATAGCAAATACAAAATTAAAAAGGAAACTGGTCAATTCCGCCTATAATGAAAGACGCAAGCAGTGTGAAGAAGGTGTGAAAATATTGAAATATTTTTTTAAGAATATAAAAATGCTTAGGGATATAACAACATCACAATTTGAGAAATATAAATTTAATTTACCGTCAATTATTCGTAATCGTTGTGAACATGTTGTTTATGAAAATGAAAGAGTAATAAATGCATTGCGATTGCTTAAAAAGAATAAAATAAACGAGTTTGGAATCTTAATGAACGAATCGCACGAATCTTTGAAGAACCTATATGAAGTAAGTTGTAAAGAGCTGGACGCTTTGGTATATACTGCACAAAAAGTAGAAGGGGTTTTGGGTTCAAGAATGACCGGGGCGGGTTTTGGAGGATGCACGGTTACTCTTGTAAAAAATAAGTATATTGATAAAGTAATCAAAACAATGACTAAAGAATACCAATCCAAGTTTGGTATAAAACCGGAATTTTATATATCACAAACAGAAAATGGTGCAGGAAAAATATAATAATATTATTGCACAACCGCCTAAATCAGTAGAATTGCAATTAACATATTGCTGCAATTTGCATTGCGATATGTGCGGACAGTGGGGCAAATCAGGTATTTTTAGGGAAAATATAAAAAATCTTAGAAACCAGGAAATTACAATAGATGCATGGAAAAATATCATTGACCAAGCCGCAAAATGGAAAAGCAGGATTAATTTATGGGGTGGGGAACCGTTTTTAAAAAAAGATATTTTTAAAATAATCAAATACATAAAATCTAAAAAACTAAAATGTTCTGTGGTTACAAACGGTGTTCTGATAGATAAATATTATAAAGAGATTATTGATAGTAAATTGGATAAAATATTTCTTTCAATAGACGGCACACGCGAAATTCATGATAAAATACGCGGTAAAAAAGGAACGTTTGATAAAATTTTAAAAGGAATTAACAGTTTGCATGATTTAAAAAGAAAAAAAAATCTAAAAAAACCTTATATTGAAATTTTGTGTACAATCAATAAAGACAATAACAAGATTATAGATAAAATGCCTCAAGTTTCCAGAATTTTTAATGCTGATAAGTTGGATTTAGCATTACTTATGTTTGCAAGCAGTAAAACTGCTAATGATTATAGAAAAGAATTTACCAACAGATTTGGATTTCTGCCTAAAAGTCAAAATGGATGGATATTAAATAAAACAGGAGTCAATGGTTTAAAATTGTCGGAAAAGATTAATAAAATGTTATATCATAATAACGACATATTTATAAAAACAATTGATAATTATAAAACAATATCTTTTAAAAAATGGTATGCCGGCTCTGAATATAGATTTGGATTTAATCATTGCTTGTCACCATGGTTGCGATTGAACATTATGCCGAACGGCAAAGCAAATTTTTGTATTGATTTTCCTGATTATATAATAGGCGATGTAAAAAAAGAATCTTTATCTAAAATCTGGAATAGTGAAAAAGCAAAAATTTTTAGGGAAAAATATCTAAAAGATGGTCCTCTTCCCATATGTAATAGATGCTGTTGGTTGTATAATAATTATTCCAGACTAATAAAAGAATGGAAACACGAAGGTTAACTTGAGATTATAAAAGATATAGGACAAGTGGTAATGTCAAAAATGACATATTATTGAAAAATTTGGTTTTGTCCCGACAAGTCGGGATGACGAGCGTAGCGAGGAGTTTACCAATTTTAGATTTATGAGGCGTTAAACTGATTTAAAAAATCAGCATCGTCTAGTGAAAAACCATGATTTTTCATAATATTTTTGACATTACCGGACAATCTAAGGGGGATTATTTTATGGCAAGAATAGTTTTTATCGGTGCGGGAAGTTTGACATTTACCCGTAATTTAGTTAGAGATGTGCTCACTTTTCCTATTCTGAAGGATTCTACGTTCGTTTTGATGGATATAAACAAGGAACGACTTGAATTTGCGAGAAAATCGGTACAAAGTATTATTGATAAAGGTAAATATCCTGCAAGAATAGAAGCAACAATGGATAGAAGAACTGCTTTAAAAGGTGCAGCTGTGGTATTATGTACAATATTAGCAGGTGGTGTCCAGGTTTGGCGTTATGATGTAGAAATCCCCAAAAAATACAGAGTAGATTTAAATGTCGGTGACACACGCGGTGTAGGTGGAATATTCAGAGCACTTCGTACAATACCTGTAATGTTGGACATCTGTCGTGATATGGAACAGATTTGCCCTAATGCCGTGCTTTTAAATTACACAAATCCAATGGCAATGTTATGCCGGGCAATGCAGAAAAAATCATTTATTAAATTGACCGGTTTATGTCACAGCGTACAAGGTTCGGCAGCTATGCTTGCTAAATGGATTGACACACCCATGGACCAGATTACTTATGTTTGTGCCGGCATAAACCACCAGGCGTGGTATATTGAATTCAAAAAGAACGGAAAAGATGCATATCCGTTAATACGGAAAAAAGTCCTTACCGATAAAAAGATATATATAGAAGAAATAGTTCGCAACGAGATGTTTCTGGCACTTGATTATTATGTAAGTGAGTCAAGCGGGCATAATTCGGAATATAGCTGGTGGTTCCGCAAACGCCCTGATTTAATTAAAAAATATTGTAATAGGGGCACCAGCTGGAATCCAGGCGTACATGCTTATATACTAAACGAATATCTAAAAGCGGAAAGAACATGGAAAAAGGAAATTAATGACTGGTTCAAAAAAGGTGCTCCCTTGTCGCTTGAAAGAGGGCAGGAATATGCTGCATATATTATCAATGCGTTAAAAGGTGGAGAACCTTTCGAATTCAACGGTAATGTACCAAATAGCGGTACTATAACTAATCTTCCTAAAAACGTATGCGTAGAAGTCCCGGTTGTTGCAAATAAACGCGGTTTCAATGTTATCCAAGTAGGCGCAATTCCACCTCAATGTGCAGCATTAAATAATATTAGTATTGCCTCGGAGGAAATGGCTGTAGAAGCAGCAATAACTGGAGACGCAAGACTTGTTTATCACTCTATAATTTATGACCCACTTACAGCATCCATGTTATCTTTAAGGGAAATCAAAAAAATGGTTGAGGAAATGTTAAAAAAGAACCAGAATTATTTACCTCAATTTAAATCAATAAAATTTTAAACAAAATTATTTTGTAAAATCTGTTTTTTTTTGTATAATATTAAAAACAGAGATTAGCGTATAGAGGCGAGAAATTAGTAAAACCTGTTAGAGGACTTTGTTCTCTAATAGGATAAATACTAACCTCTAATCCATAATCTCTTTCCCCTAATATAGTTTTATGATACTAGTTATTGATAATTATGATTCTTTTGTTTATAATCTTGTCCAATATTTGGGTGAAATGAATCCGGATATAAAGGTTTTCAGAAACGACGAAATAACTATCAATGAAATAGAAAAACTGAATCCTACGCATATAGTAATTTCACCGGGACCTTGTACACCAAAAGAAGCAGGAATTTCAATACAAACGGTAAAACGTTTTTCCGGAAAAGTTCCTATTTTAGGTGTGTGTCTGGGGCATCAGTCAATAGGTGCAGCGATGGGCGGTAAGATAATTCATGCAAAAAAACTGATGCATGGCAAAACATCGCTAATTTATCATGATGGCAAAACAGTTTTTAAAGGTATTAATAATCCGTTTGAAGCGACAAGATATCATTCTCTTGTTGTAGAAAAGAAATCATTACCGAAATGTTTTAAAGTCTCCGCATGGACAAAAGACGGTGAGATTATGGGTTTAAGATTGAAATCAAGTGGGAAACCTGTAGAAGGCATACAATTCCATCCGGAATCAATACTGACTAAAGCCGGAAAAAAACTTTTAAAAAACTTTTTGGAGTTGAAATGATAAAAGAAACCATATCAAAAATTGTTCAACAAGAAAATTTATCTGAGAAAGAATCCATTGATGTAATGACGGAAATTATGACCGGCCAGGCAACTGAATCTCAGATTGCATCATTTATTACCGCACTAAGAATGAAAGGTGAGACAATTGACGAGATTACCGGATTTGCAAAAGTAATGCGCGAACATTCCACTAAGATAAATATAAAAAAACATGCTATTGATATTGATAGAGATGAAATTAATATTGACTGGGAAACTATAGTTGACACCTGTGGTACCGGCGGTGATAAAACAAAAACATTTAATGTATCTACGGCAACGGCATTTGTCGTTGCAGGTGCAGGTGTTGTGGTTGCAAAACATGGTAATCGTGCAGTTACGTCTAAATGTGGAAGCGCTGATGTACTTGAAGAATTAGGCATCAATTTGGAATTAAGTCCTGAAAAGGTTGCTGAATGCATAAATAAAATCGGAATCGGTTTTTTATACGCTCCCTTGCTTCATTCTGCAATGAAATATGCAATTGGTCCGAGAAGACAAATAGGTATAAGAACTGTTTTCAATGTTTTGGGACCACTGACCAATCCAGCTAATGCCAACGCACAGGTCTTAGGCGTTTACTCACCTGATTTAACTGAAACACTTGCCTATGTTTTAAAAAATCTAGGTTCAAAGAGTGCATTTGTGGTTCATGGAATAGATGCTATTGATGAAATATCAATTACCGGTAAGACACAAGTATCAGAATTAAAAAACAATATAATTAAAACATATGAAATAAAACCTGAAGATTTTGGTTTAAAAAAAGCCAAACCGGAATCTATTGCAGGCGGCGATGCAAAAGAAAATGCAAAAATAATAATGGAAATACTTACGGGTGAAAAAGGACCTAAACGCGATATTGTACTTATAAACGCCGGTGCGGCATTAACTGCAGCCGGAAAATCCAAGAATATAAAAGAAGGGATTGAGATTGCAGGGAAAACTATAGATATCGGGAAAGCGTTGAAAAAATTTGAAGAATTAAAAAATAATTGTGGAAAATAATTTTTTAAATAAAATTGTTGAATATAAGAAATCCGAGATTTTAAAAAACAAAGAAAATCTGCTTTTAAATAAAATAATTAGTAAAATTCCCGGGCTTAAACCGGTAAAAGATTTTAAATCGGCAATTTCTAAACCTAACCGTTTGAATTTAATCGCAGAAATAAAAAGAGCATCTCCATCAGCTGGTATTATCTCTGATAATTTTGATGTTAAAAATATAGCGGAACAATATAACCAATCTGTTGTTGATGCAATATCCGTTTTAACAGAAAAAAAATATTTTCAGGGTAATATTTCCTACTTAAACGTAGTTAAGGAAAATAGTTCATTACCGATTCTACGAAAGGATTTTATTATAGATGAGTATCAGATTTATGAATCAAGATATTACGGAGCCGACGCAATACTTTTAATAGTCTCAATACTAGATAAAGGAAAAATAAATAAATTTTTGAAAATTTCAAAACAATTAAATCTTTCATGTATAGTTGAAGTTCATTCTAAAGAAGATTTAAATATTGCCCTTGAAAGCAATGCCGAAATAATAGGGATAAACAATAGAAATCTTTTTGACTTTTCTGTTGATTTAAATACCACCATAAAACTTAAGCCGGAGATTCCGGAAAATAAGATTGTTGTTTCTGAAAGCGGAATAAAAACAAAAGATGATGTCACTTTATTGAAAAACGCAGGTATAAATGCTGTTCTGGTCGGACAACATTTTATGGAATCTAAAAATATAAAAAAATCGGTTGAAAAGCTCCTATCGGCCGATTAAAGGAGGATGTCGGTATGGAAGATACAAAGATTGTTTTATCTGAGAAAGAGTTGCCTCAAAAATGGTATAATATTCAAGCAGACCTGCCCGAACCATTAGCTCCGCCTATTAATCCCAAAACTAAACAACCGATAGGACCTCAGGATTTGGCACCCATATTTCCAATGGAATTAATTAAGCAGGAGGTCTCACAAGAAAGATGGATTGAAATTCCTGATGAACTACTCGATATATATAAATTATGGAGACCATCACCTTTACATAGAGCAAAACGGCTTGAAAAATATCTTAAGACACCTGCAAGAATTTATTTTAAGAACGAATCCGTTTCACCTGCAGGGAGTCACAAACCCAACACTGCGATAGCCCAAGCATATTATAATAAAAAGGAAGGGGTAAAAAGATTAGCAACCGAGACCGGTGCCGGACAATGGGGAAGCGCACTGTCGCTTGCATGTAATTTTTTTGATTTGGAATGTACTGTATACATGGTAAAAGTTTCTTATGACCAAAAACCATATAGAAAATTCCTAATGCAGACATACGGTGCAAAAGTCTTCGCATCGCCTACCAACTTAACAAATTCAGGCAGAGCGGTTCTTAAAAATGATCCGAATTCGCCGGGTTCATTAGGTATAGCAATAAGCGAAGCGGTTGAGGATGCCGCAACACATGACGATACAAAGTATTCACTCGGAAGTGTATTGAATCATGTTATATTGCACCAAACGATAGTCGGTCTTGAAACACAGAAACAACTTAAAATTGCCGATGAAAAACCTGACATCTTAATCGGCTGTGTAGGCGGTGGAAGTAATTTCGGTGGTTTTACTTTTCCTTTTATTCCCGAAAAAATCAAAGGTAAGGATATAAAAATAATTGCCGTTGAACCGACATCCTGTCCTACACTCACAAAAGGTCCTTTTAGATACGACCATGGCGATGTAGCGAAATTCACGCCTTTAATGATGATGTATACTCTCGGTCATTCTTTTATTCCACCAGCTATTCATGCAGGTGGGCTTAGATATCACGGTGCTGCACCTCTTGTATCGTTGCTTTTAAATAAAAAAATTATAGAAGCTGTTGCATACCCGCAGAATCCTGTTTTCGAAGCAGCCGTAACTTTTGCAAGAACTGAAGGTATATTACCTGCTCCTGAAACCGCTCATGCTATAAAATGTGCAATTGATGAAGCAATTAAATGCCGTGAAAAAAAAGAAGAAAAATGTATCGTAATGAATTTTTCTGGACATGGTCATTTTGATTTATCTGCATACGATAAATATATTTCAGGTCAGCTTGAAGATTATGAGCTTCCTGAAGAAAAAATTAAAGAAGCACTTAGCGAGCTACCGGAAATTTAATCAATTTTAATGACTAGAATAAAAATCTGCGGAATTACTAATGAAAAAGATGCCTTATGGGCATCTAATGCTGGCGTTGATTTTATAGGATTAAACTTCTATAAAAACAGTCCTCGCAAGATATCCATTGATATGGCAAAAAGAATTACGACAAAATTGCCGGAATTTGTAAAATCGGTAGGTATATTTGTGGATGAAGAAATAAGTTTCGTATTAAAGACAGTTAAAAAGTTACAACTAAAATTAGTTCAGCTTCATGGCAATGAATCGCCTGAATATTGTGATGAGTTAAAAAATAAAATATCCGAATCGGTTCCTCCAGATACGCTATGGGAAAATAGAACTCAAATTATAAAGGCATTCAGAATATGTAATGACTATGTTATAGAAAACATCAACAATTTTAAAAATGTTGATTATTATTTGCTTGATACTTTTGTTGAAAATATTCCAGGTGGGACAGGTGAAGTTTTTAATTGGGATTTAGCAATAGAAATTAAAAAGCTCGGAAAATCGGTATTTTTATCCGGCGGCTTAAACCCCGATAATATTACCGCAGCAATAGGAAAAGTAGAGCCGTATGCCGTTGATGTCTGTTCCGGAATAGAACGCACTCCTACCCGTAAAGATTATGATAAAATGCTTGCATTTATCAAAGCGGTAAGGAAAATTTAAGGATGGTATTTTATTTATTGCAATTTTATTAATAATAGATAAAATGTAGAGGAAAAACGTAAACGGTTAGAAATATAAGAAGTAATTAGGGGGAATGTTTATGGTTTCAAGATTTGTAAGGTTTTTTCTTGTTTTTTTTGTTTTTGGATTGAGTATCGGTATTATTTTTGCACAGACTGCCACTGAAACATCTAATCCTGTAGAATCTGCAGCAACTCAAAAAAATGAAAGTACTGATAAATCGGTAGTGCCTCAGAAAACAGATACTGAAAAAACAACAACAGGGCAACCCGTACAAAATGAAACAACACCGTTGCAAAAAGAAGAACCTGCAAAAATACCATCAACACCTGTTACTGCACCTGCACCCGCATCAGCACCGCTACCTAACCCGGCACCGGCAGCACCAGTTCAAAAAGAAGAAATTACCGGAAAAACCAAAGTTGCAGTTATGGATTTTGAGAGCATGGGTAGAGATGTGAAGGAAAATTCATTAGGACTGTCCGTTTCAGACACTTTAAGAACTATCCTTTTCAATACTAAAAAATTTGATGTTGTTGAAAGAAACTTTTTAGTTAAACTATTAGAAGAACAGAAACTGCAATTAAGCGGTATTGTTGATAGCGAAACAGCAGTACAAATAGGAAAACTTTCAGGTGCAGGCAAACTTATTGTAGGTAGCGTATCCAGAATAGGAAGTAAATATACGATAAATACAAGATTAATTGATATTAAGACAGGTTCCGTTGAAAAAGCTGAAAGCTTAACCGGAAAAAGTGAAGATGATATACCTCCTATGATAGAAGATATTGCTAAATTATTAATGGGTGAAACCGTAAATCGTGATAAATATCAAACTCAAGTTCCTGATAAAAAACCGGAGCCTGTTGTAGAACCAGTTAAACAAATCGAACCTTCTAAACCTATGGAAACGACAAAAAAAGCAGAAGAATCCAAAAAAGAAGAACCAAAAGTTTCTAAAAGAAAATCAACAAATATTAACATTGGAATTAAAGGCGGAATATTCTATCTGCTTGATAGTAAATTATCAGAAGATTTTGGCTTAGGTTTTATCTACGGGGGTGCCGCGACTTTATGGATATCACGATTAGGTATACAATTCGATTATGAAAAATATAATAATACAGGCGAAAAAACTGACCGTGTTTATAGCGGAACAACTATCACTACAACAAAAACTGATACTGAGATTGATATGACTCCCAATTGGTTTTCATTAATAATTAGAGGCAAATCAGATAATGCCTCCCTTTCATATGGATATTTAGGATTCGGGATAGGCAATATAAAAACTGAAAAAACTGTAACTATTAATAAAAATGTACACCCAACCATAAGCGAAACATTTAATGGTCAACAATTTTTTATCGGTTTTAACGGACAACATGCCGGGTTATGTATGAAATATTCTAAAATTCCGACCAATACATTATGGCGCGATATTGACTTAGGCGGTTTAACCGCTACTTTAGGTATATATTTTTAACCCATGGAGATTCATTCATTCTAAAAAAGCAAGGATTTCATAAAATCCTTGCTTTTTTAGTTGTTTTTAAATAAAATTAAGGTATCTAAGGAATATGTTATAATGAAAATAAAGAAGAATTATTTTGAAGATGAACCCTTGTGGTATAAAGAAGCCATTATTTACGAAACACATGTTAAATCGTTCTATGATAGCAACGGTGATGGCATCGGTGATTTTAATGGATTAACAGAAAAACTCGGTTATCTTAAGAATCTGGGTATCACAGCTATATGGATTTTGCCGTTTTATCCTTCGCCGTTGAAAGATGATGGTTATGACATTTCAGATTATTTTAGTATTCATCCAAATTATGGGACATTGCGGGATTTTAAAGAATTTTTAAAAAAAGCACACGAAGAAGGTATTAAAGTCATCACTGAACTTGTTTTGAATCATACATCAGACCAACATTCATGGTTCCAGAAATCAAGACATGCAAAATCAAATTCAGCTTTAAGGAATTTTTATGTATGGAGTAATACACCTGAAAAATACAAAGATGCAAGAATAATATTCAAGGACTTTGAAACTTCTAACTGGACTTTCGATCCTGTGGCAAATGCATATTATTGGCATCGTTTTTATTCTCATCAACCCGACCTAAACTATGACAGCGAATACGTTCAAAAAGCTATTTTAGGTGTAATAGATTATTGGATGGAACTTGGAGTTGATGGAATGCGATTAGACGCAGTTCCCTATCTTTATGAACAAGATGACACAAATTGTGAAAACCTCCCGAAAACATATGAATTTCTAAGAAAAGTAAGATCATATATAGACAGCAAATATAAAAATAGGTTATTACTCGCCGAAGCAAATCAATGGCCAGAAGATGCATCTGCTTATTTTGGAAAAGGCGATATTTGCCATATGGCATTTCATTTTCCCTTGATGCCAAGAATGTTTATGGCGATGTGGATGGAAGATAGTTTTCCAATTTATGATATTTTTGAGCAAACCCCAAATATTCCTGATATATGTCAATGGGCACTTTTTTTAAGAAACCATGATGAACTTACACTCGAAATGGTCACAGATGAAGAAAGGGACTATATGTACAGGGTCTATGCAAAAGATCCCAATTCAAGAATCAATTTAGGTATTAGACGCCGTCTCGCTCCGCTGTTAGGAAATAACCGCAGGAAAATTGAATTAATGAATATTTTACTCTTTTCACTACCCGGAACGCCAATAATTTACTACGGCGATGAAATCGGGATGGGGGATAACTTTTATCTTGGTGATAGAAATGGCGTAAGAACGCCAATGCAATGGAGCTCAGATAAAAATGCCGGTTTTTCAAAAGCAAATCCGCAAAAATTATATTTGCCGATAATAATTGACCCTGAATATCATTATGAATCTGTTAATGTTGAAAACGGTGAAATTAACCAATCTTCGCTCCTTTGGTGGATTAAAAGAGTCGTATCTATGCGAAAGAAATTCAAGTCATTTGGCAAGGGAACTTTAGAATTTTTACCTTCTAATAACTCAAAGGTACTCGCATTTATTCGTCAATACCAGAATGAAAACATTCTTGTAGTAATTAATCTTTCACGTTTCTCTCAGGCAGTGGAACTCGACATGGTTAAATATTCCGATTATACACCTTATGAAATATTCAGTAGAAACAAATTTCCTGCAATCAAAAATACCCCATATGTATTAACATTGGGATTTTATGATTATTTCTGGTTCATTCTAAAAAGAAATGAGGAAGTAATTAAAATATCCGAAAGCGAAATACCCGAACTAACCGTGCATAATAACTGGAAACGTGTATTATTTGAAAAATCAAAGATTAGGCTTGAGCAGGATATTTTACCTTACTATGTAGAAAAATGTAAATGGTTTAAAGGTAAAAATAGAATGATCCGTAATCTGAGAATTTCGGAAAGTATACCTATTGATAAATCATCATTTTCTTCGCAATTTGTTTTTTTGGATATTTTATTTACTGAAGGATTATCCGAAACTTATTTGCTTTTCTTGTGCTATGCTTCAGGTGAAGAATCAGAAAAAATTACTAAAGAAAAAACAGAATCAATAATAGCTACACTTAAAGGCGATAACATTAACGGAATTTTATATGAAGGTTCTTATAATGAAGAATTACCTAAAATCATCGTTTCGGCTATTTTAAGAAAATCAATTTTTGAAGGTATTTATGGAAGAACTATTTCACTACACGGCAAATATCTTAAAAAAATATTTAAAGAGAAAAAAACAATGTTTACTGAAAAAACTCAATTAACCAGATTGGAAAAAAACAATACTTCATATCTGTTGGGAAATGATTTATATTTAAAATTTTACAGAAAATTAGACGAAGGTCCTAATCCAGAAGTTGAACTCTGCAGATATCTTTCAGAAAAAACAAATTTTTCTAATACACCTTCTTTTGCTGGATCATTTAAATATTTAAAGTCTGATTCTAAAATAACGACTATCGCAATTCTTCAGAAATACATACCCAACCAGGGCGATGCATGGAAATATACCATTGATTCACTGGGAAGATACTATGAAAGATTGCTTGCAAAAAAGACTGAAATAGTGAAAATACCGGAATTATCATCATCTTTTTTAACTACTGCGGAACAAGAAATTCCACTTATAGTACAAGAATTAATAGGTGGGGATTATCTTGAAAGAATTAAATTATTGGGAAAAAGAACTGCAGAATTACATATGGCACTTTATTCTTCTAAAAATGATTTAAATTTTTCACCTGAACCATTTTCTTTGCTTTACCAACGTTCTCTATACCAGTCCATGCAAGGATTGACTAAAAAAGTCTTTGATACTTTAATAAGAAAACAACCATTTCAACAAGAAAGCACACAAAATGAAATAAATGAGGTTTTAAATTTTAAAAAGGATATAATCTTAAAATTTAAATTACTATTAAATAAAAAAATATCATCAATGAAAATAAGAATACATGGAAATTATAATCTTGCGAATATACTTTATACGGGAAATGATTTCTTCATTATCGACTTTGAAGGAGATTCTAAAAAATCGCTTAGTGAAAGAAGGCTGAAAAGATCTCCGATAAGAGATTTATCTACAATGATTACTTCCTTCCAATATGCATCTTATATTTCGCTTACTAAAAACCTTCCTTATAAAGTTGATGACTTAAAGGGAATAGAACCGTGGGCTATAATATGGTATACATATACAGGCTCTATTTTTTTAAAATCATACCTTGATACAGTCAAGGATATGCCTTTTATCCCACAAGCAAAAGAAGAATTTGAAACATTACTAAGTATATATTTATTGGAAAAATCAATTTATGACTTGGATTATGAATTAAATAACAGGCCTACTCTGTTCTTCATTCCCTCAAGTTCAATAAAATATTCGTTTAAAAAATAATTTTAACAACCCAAATATCTATTC
>DMMW01000063.1:4511-27490 GCA_003452965.1 Elusimicrobiota bacterium | reverse complement strand
TTAATTATATATAATCTGTTTATGTCTTACGATTTTAAAACTGTTGAGAAAAAATGGCAGAAGTACTGGGAATACAAAAAGCTTTTTAAAACTGAAGAAAAATCCGATAAAAAAAAGTTTTATCTTCTTGAAATGTTTCCGTATCCTTCCGGAAAACTGCATATGGGACATGCCAGAAATTATGTAATAGGTGATACTCTGTCCAGATTCTTCAGAATGAACGGTTATAATCTTTTATATCCTATGGGTTATGACGCCTTTGGACTTCCTGCCGAAAATGCCGCAATAAAAAATAAAATTAATCCAGAAAAATGGACGGATGAATGCATTAACACAATGATGGAACAGCAAAAGAAACTTGGACTTTCATATGACTGGGACAGAATGGTGGTTACTGCAAAACCCGATTATTATAAGTGGAATCAATGGATTTTCACCAAATTTTTCGATAAAGGTCTTGCATACAAAAAAAAAGCTCCTACTAATTTCTGTCCAAAAGACCAGACAGTTCTAGCAAACGAGCAGGTTATAGATGGTAAATGCTGGAGATGTCAGACCACAGTTGAAGTAAAAGAACTAGAACAATGGTTCTATAAAATTACCGAATATGCAGAAGAATTATTAAATGACATAGAAAAACTTACCGGCTGGCCTGAAAGAGTAAGAATAATGCAACGAAACTGGATAGGAAAATCCGAAGGTCTTTCAGTTAATTTCCCGATAAAAGATTCTGGTAAAAAAATAGAGATTTTCACCACCCGACCCGATACACTTTATGGCGTAACTTTTATGACTTTTGCCGCCGAACATCCGCTTGTTTTAGAACTGGTTAACAATACCGAAAAAGAAAAAGAAGTAAAAGATTTCATAAATAAAATTGTTATACAAAAAAGAATTACCCGTCTTGAAGAAAAGGAGAAAGAAGGAATATTTACGGGTAAGTATGCAATAAATCCATTAACAGGGGATGAAATCCCTATATATGTAGGTAATTTTGTTTTAATGGAATACGGGACAGGTGCAATAATGTGTGTACCAGCACATGACCAACGTGATTTTGAATTTGCAAAAAAATATAATATACCAATAAAAGAAGTCATCCAGCCGCAATCTATCGCACAATCCTCAACCCCGATGAACACGGGGAGAGACCTATCCCAAAGGGCGGACACTCCGTCAGATGGCAGACCACTTTCTTCTGCCTACGTCGAAGAAGGTATAATGCTCAATTCCCAGCAATTTAACGGTATTAATTCAAAAGAAGCAATAATAAAAATATCCGATTATGTTGAAGAAAAGAAAATAGGTAAAAGGGTTGTGCATTATAAATTACGGGATTGGCTCATTTCCCGCCAGAGATACTGGGGAACTCCAATTCCAATAATTTATTGCGAAAAATGCGGAGCGGTACCGGTCCCGGAGAATGAATTACCAGTATTGCTACCAAACGATGTGGAATTCACCGGTGAAGGCAATCCACTTTCAAAATCAGCAAGTTTCATAAATTGCAAGTGTCCGAAATGCAACAGTGAATCTCGCCGCGAAACGGACACCATGGATACATTCGTAGATTCATCATGGTATTTTGAAAGATATTGCGATCCTAAACAAGACAAGTTTCCTTTCAGTAAAGAAAAAGTGTCTTATTGGATGCCGGTTGACCAATATATCGGTGGAATTGAACATGCCGTTTTGCATCTATTATATTCCAGATTTTACACCAAGGCACTTCGCGACTTAAAACTTTTGGATTACAATGAACCTTTTAATAATCTTTTATGTCAGGGTATGGTCGTAAAGGATGGTTTTAAAATGTCAAAATCCAAAGGAAATGTCGTTTCAGTAGATGAAATGATAGACCTGTACGGGGCTGATACTGCCCGTTTATTTATTTTATTCGCATCCCCGCCAGAAAGAGATTTAGAATGGTCGGACGAAGGTGTGCATGGATGTTTTAGATTTATCAACAAGGTTTGGAACATGGCACAAAACATAAAACAATGCAAAATTCAAAATGCAGAATGTAAAATTGATGGGGAAATTAATAAAGATATAGAAAGACTACGGAACTTTACCATAAAAAAAGTGACAATAGATATTCAAAAGGAATTCCATTTCAATACAGCGATTGCATCAATAATGGAGTTTTATAATGAACTAATCTCAAAACAATCGTCACTCAGTCATGAAAGTTTTAAAATATGTATAGAAACGTTAGTCATTCTTTTAAGTCCGTTCGCCCCGCATATTTGTGAAGAGATATGGCAATTATTAGACCATAGTAATTCAATTATATCGGAAAAATGGCCAACTTGGTGCGAAGAAAAACTTAAGCAAAATGAAATTACAATAGCCGTCCAGGTTAACGGTAAATTACGCGGACAAATAGACGTGAATATCGGGTTGTCAGAACAAGAAATAATTGGATTCGCAAAATCCAATGAAAAAATAAAAAAATATATCCTGGACAAAAAAATAATAAAAACGATATATGTGCCTCTGAAAATATTAAATATTGTAGTGGGAGGATAACATGGTTATTATTTGTCGGAAATTGAAATCAAAATGTTTTCTATCAATTTTGCTTTCTATCTTTTACCTTTTACCTTTGTTTATTGGTTGTGCGTCTCCTTATAAGCCAACGGCACAGGCACTGCCTGCCAATATTAAAAAGGTCTCAATAGAAACCTTTAAAAATTCTACAGTGTATTACGGTATTGAAGACAAACTTACGACTGCGGTAACCAATGAGTTTATCCGTGACGGACGACTTGCCGTGGTAAATCCTGATGAATCAGACGGTGTTTTATTCGGTGAAATAACAAGATATGTTTTAGAACCTTTGACATATGACGAAAATCATGTTGTAAAAGAATATAAATTATGGATACTGGTTACTGTTTCTTTGATAGATAAAGCAAGAAAAGTGGTGTTATGGCAAGAAAAAAATCTGGAAGGCAATTATAGGTTTTTTGTTGTTAACTTACCCGGCGGAACAACTGAAGAAGCAGCCAGGGAAATAATTTGGGAGAAACTATCAAGGAATATTTTAAAGAGAACTATTGAGGGCTTTGGTTCGGTTACCGGTATTAGTGAAAAAAAAGTCCCGCCAAAAACGGAATAATCTATTAGTAAAATTTAGCATATTATCCCTATACGTTATCCCCTGAATTATTATGAGTCTTATTAAATATCAGGAATTTAAATCAAAACTAAAATCTTTAAAAAAATCTTTTTTATCTCCTGTATATCTTTTTTATGGAGCCGAAGATTATTTAAAAAATGAAACAGTATCTTTTATTGAAAGCATCATTATTGAACCATCAACAAAAGATCTTAATTACAGTATTTTTTATTTCGGTGACAAGAACAATTCTGAAATATCTATAGAAACAGTACTGCAATCCGCGAATTCTTATCCTTTTGTATCTGACAAAAAATTAGTGGTTGTTAAGAACATCAATAAATTGCCTGAATCACAAGATAATCTACTTGAAACATATATTGATAATCCTTCAACAACATCCTGCCTTATTTTAATCGGTACTGAAAAATTGCCTAAAAGAGTACTTTTTAAAAAAATTGAAAATATGTATCCTACGGTAAATTTCTATCATTTATTTGAACATGAGATACGTCACTGGATAGTAGAAGAAATTAAGCTTTTAAAAAAAAATATCTCTTATTCTGCTGCAGAAATGTTATTTAACATTACCGGCAGGAACCTTGCTGATATAAGACGCGAAATTGACAAGCTTATTCTTTATACCGATGTAAAATCTGAAATCACATTAGAAGATGTAGAAAGTTGCTGCGGATATTTCAAGGAAAACACCATATTTGAGTTATTACCTGTTCTTGCAAGAAAAGAATTGCATCAGGCAATTAAAATATTAATCAACTTATTTAGTAACGGAGAGAATGAATTTGCAATATTATCTACAATATCGGATAGATATAAAAAATATCTGAAGTTTTATGAAGTTAGGGATAAAGGAATCGCTGAATCGGAAGCTATTACTCAAGCAGGAATTAACTTTTACCAAAAAGATTTTTTAAAAGATGTTAAATTAATTAAAAAAGAAAATATTCTGGATTCCTTAGAAAAAATACTAAATACGGAATTAGGAATAAAATCCGGGAAGAACAGCAAAATACAAATTGAAAAATTACTTTTTGAGCTTTGCAAGCCGGCAAGCCAGACGGGAAACCTTTCTTGAAGCGTTTTTCTTATGAATAATGTTTCTTTTAGCTGCTTTATCAAGAACGCCGGACACAATATTCAAAATTTCCTTTGCTTTTGCAGTGTTTTTTTCTGATAAAGCTAATTCAAATTTTTTAATAGCCGTTTTTATTCTTGATTTTACAACTTTGTTCACCAAACGTCTCTTTACGTTTTTCCGTGCCTCTTTTAAAACTGATGTGTGTCTGCCTGTTTTTAATTTCATAATTTATAGATTTTAACAAAATATAAAATAAATGTCAAGCAAAAATTTAAAAAAAGAATCAAAAATTGCAAAATATATCGGTTACGTGTCTGCAGGAACCATGTTTTCACGTATACTTGGCTATCTGAGAGATATGCTGGTTGGCTGGCTTTTTGGTGCCGGAATGTCTGCAGATGCATTTTATGCTGCATTGAGAATTCCAAACCTTTTTAGAAGACTATTGGGAGAAGGATCGCTATCAGCATCATATGTTCCTGTTTTTACAGAATACTTATCCACAAAAGATAAAGAAGATACAAATAGGCTTTTTAATATCATACTTACTGTTTTAGTAATTACACTTATTTTTGTTACAATTATTGGAATTATATTTGCTCCGCAGTTAACAAAATTAATCGCATACGGATTTGAAAAAAATCCGGAAAAACTTCAATTAACGATTACATTAACACGTTTAATGTTTCCGTCTTTGCTTTTGGCTTGTCTTGCTGCTTTTCTCCTTGCTACGCTTAATTCATTAAAATCATTTTTTATTCCTGCTATCTCACCTTCTCTACTTTCAATTGCAGAAATAGCTTTTATTATTGGTGTATCGCATTTGATACTAAGAGAAAAACAAATAATAGGTTTGGCTATAGCCGTAATAGTTGGTGGAATTCTTCAACTTCTGGTTATGATACCATCTGTAGTAAAAAAAGGGTTTTCATTTAAACCTGTTTTAAATTTTAATCACCCCGGGCTTAAACAAATATTTTTACTAATGATTCCTGCTATGTGGGGAATATCTATCGACCAGGTTAATGCATTTGTAGATACTATATTTGCATCTTTTTTAAAAGAAGGCAGCATAACAGCGCTTTATTATTCTAATCGTGTTATGCAATTACCTCTGGCACTTTTTGGGATTGCAGTCGCTTCGGTTTCGTTGCCCTTGATGTCTGCAAGTGTTTCAAAAAAAAATGTTGATGATATGAAGAATATGCTGGCATTTTCAATTAAGATATCATCACTTGCTATTTTTCCTTCGCTTATGGGTTTAATTATTCTTGGCAAACCAATGATAAAACTTTTATTTGAACATGGCAAATTCGATTCTATTGCAACTTCCCTGACTAATTCTGCATTGTTTTTTTATGCTCTTGGTTTACCGGCATTCGGATATGTGAAAATATTTGCAGGTGGATTTTATTCTTTAAAAGAAACAAAAACACCTGTAAAAATAGCGTCACTCTGTATGATTGTAAATATTGTATTAAACGCCATTTTAATGGGTCCTTTGGGAGTTGGCGGACTTGCACTTTCAAGTTCTATATCATCATGGCTAAATACTATTCTTCTATTAATAACACTAAGAAGAAAAATCGGTGGTTTCGGAGGAAGAAAAATATTAATTACGCTATTAAAAATAATCTCCGCAACATTCATTATGGGTCTTGGATGCTATATATTATCTAATTATGTATTCAAGAATCTTTTTATAAATGTTTTTGGAACAATAATTATATGTTTCATTATATATCTGTTTATGACAAGATTATTAAAAATCAGTGAAATGAAATCAGTGATGTCGGTCATAAAACGTGAAGAACCAACTGTAGATGAATGATTTTCTCAATCAAAAACTTAAAAACTTGCCTACCCGACCCGGTGTTTATATTATGCGGGATTCATCCTGTAAAATTATTTATATAGGCAAAGCAACGTCTTTAAGAGCACGGGTTAACTCATATTTTCTTGATAATATAAAAGATTTTAAAAACACATTTCTTGCAAAAACAGTCAGAAACATAGAATATGTTTTAACTAATAATGAGAAAGAAGCATCTATCCTGGAAGAATCTTTGATAAAGCGTTTCCAGCCGAAATATAACATTATTTGGAAAGATGATAAACGGTATCCCCATATTAAAATTAAAAAAGGAAAATATCCCTCAATTGATGTTGTAAGAGTTAAAAAATCCGATGGCGCAAAATATTTCGGACCATATCCGGATTCCGCGGATATGCAACATACATTGAAATTCGCGATAAAAATCTTCGGTTTACGTCCCTGTAAATACGATTTGAGCAAAAGAAAAAAGGAATGCCTGTATTACTTTATTAATAAATGTCCTGCCCCTTGTATAGGAAAAATAGGTGAAAAAGAATATTCCAATCTGATAAACAAAGTTAAAATGTTTTTATCAGGCAAAAATAAAAAACTATTTAGAACTCTTAAAAACGAGATGAATACTGCAAAAAAAAATCTTGAATTTGAAAAAGCATCAAAATTAAGAAATACTATTTTTGCAGTAAAAAACACCCTCACAAAAACAAATTTTAAAGAAACAACGATTGATAATATCTTGCTCAATATAGACAGAGCTTCATATCTTGCAGATTTATCTCAAATGCTGAAACACAAAATATACCGCATTGAAGGCTTTGATATTTCAAATATTTCAGGCAAATATCCGGTTGGTTCCATGGTTGTCTTTAACAACGGTTTTCCGGACAAGAGTGAATATAGAAAATTCAAAATTAGAACCGTCAAGCAAATTAATGATTATGAAATGATTTCCGAAGTAATTAACCGCAGATATTCCGGCTCGCTTACAGAAAATACTCAAATACCGGATTTAATATTAATTGACGGCGGTAAGGGGCATCTTTCAGCAGCGGTTTCGTCGCTTAAAAGAATTCCAAAATTAAAAAAAATGCCAAAAGTTATCGCACTCGCAAAACAAAACGAGGAGATTTTTATCCAAAACAATCCAAATCCCGTAACTTTATCCAAAAATTCCCTTGCACTTAATCTTTTAAAACACATACGGGATGAAGCACACAGATTTGCAATATCATATCATAAACAATTAAGAAAAGCTTTTTTTATATTCTTTCTAATAACAAGTTCTATTATCCAGTTATATTCAAAAGAAGGTACGATATACCTGAAAAATGGCGGGAAAATATCAGGTGAAATAACCAAACAAGAAAACGGGAATTTTTTAATTGAAACTAAAAATTGCGGATTAGAATTTTCAAATCAAGAAATCAATAAAATCGTATATACAAAAAACCAAACCGAAAAGGAAGGCAATTTTTTGCAAAAAATGAAAAATACTCAAAAAGCCCAAAAAGTAGAAGAAAAAAAGAATTTAAAATACAAATATGATCCTATAATAT
Source organism: Elusimicrobiota bacterium (assembly GCA_003452965.1). Classification (GTDB taxonomy): domain Bacteria; phylum Elusimicrobiota; class UBA8919; order UBA8919; family UBA8919; genus UBA9627. The sequence goes on along the minus strand of DMMW01000063.1, from coordinate 19,877 downwards.
ACACATATGCCGACAAATACGGACTTGATCCTGCATTTGTAAAAGCTGTTATAGAAACAGAATCTAATTTTGACCATAGCGATATTTCTCATAAAGGTGCTATCGGATTAATGCAAATCATGCCTAATACTGCAAAACAAATGAAAATTAATCCTAAAGATATTGAAGATAACATTAAAGGTGGAACACAATATCTTAACCTGATGTTATCAAGATTTGGTGATCCTATTCTCGCTCTTGCCGGATATAATGCAGGACCTTATAATGTAAAAAAATACGGCAATCAGATACCACCTTATAAAGAAACCCAGAAATATGTGGAAAAAGTTTTGAAAAATTACATTAAACACAAAAAAGACAAGCAACTTTGGTATTTTGTGGATGAAAAAGGTTGTATAAATATTTCGGATTATCCAAAAGATAAAAGATATAAAAGAGTTGAAAAATGATTAAGTAAAAAGTTAAAATTATAATGAAGGAAAAAGGAATATTAATTAAAAAAATAAAACAGTCTAAATATTCGGAGTTTTGCAAGAAAGTATGGATTGAATGCTTGAAAATACCAAGAGGGAAAACAGTATCCTACTCGGAACTCGCAAAACGGATAAAAAGTCCTGATTCGGCAAGAGCAGTAGGTAACGCCTTGGGGAAAAATCCGTTTGCACCGGATGTCCCATGCCATAGAGTAATAAGAAAAAACGGACAGATTGGCGGATATTCGGGTGGACTAAATAAAAAAATAAAATTATTAAAAAATGAAAATAATATCTTTTAAAAATATCTATCTTAAAAATGCTAATTTTATTATACACCATTTACAATTTTAAAAGTCATTGACAATATTACATATTTTTACTAAAATTACTTAAGCTAATTTGCTTTTTAGGAGCTATTATGAAAAAGTTTAAATCTTTAATTTTATATTCTGCTTTCTTCGCTATTTCTTTTTTGTTTAATCTTGAACAACTTTTTTCAGCAGCACCTTCGTTAAGTTGGACGGGAGAAACAGGCTATACTACAGACGGTATAAATCCTGATACCGGAAATACTACAACCACCTTTTCTTATCATATTAAATACTCTGATGCGGATAATGAACAGCCATCCAGTGGTTATCCTAAATTATATATTTTAAAAAGCGGCATTGCGGTCGCAGGTAGTCCATTTATAATGACTGCAACAGATAACGGAGACATAGTTTATTCAGATGGCAAAATTTATAATTATTCATTAATTCTTGCTGAAAGTGTTGATTATACCTACTATTTTGAAGCAAGAGATACAAGTGGTGCTTTTTCAACAGGCACACCTTCCCTTACACAAAATGGTCCGACTGTATACTTAAATTCATCAACATCTGATTTAACGATTTCAATTATCTCATACAATGGTTCCTCTTTTACAGCGGGTAGTACGATGAATCCGACACTGAAAATTGCAAATTTAGGCACGATTAGTGTAATTACATATAGAATTAGTCTTTATCTATCAAAAATCTCTGATATCAATTTAGCAACAAAAGTTAGCGAAATTAATGGTTTGACACTTACCGGAACGATAAATCAAAATATTGACACTACTTTTTCCATACCGAATAGTTTAGAAAGCGGGAGTTATTATTTAGGTGCATTTATTGATTCCAATAACCAAGTAGCGGAATCAAATGAAAATAATAATATAAGTTGGGCAAATACGGCTGTAAGCATTAATTCAAACGAAACTTCAACGAATAATGAAGTAGGTATTTCTGCCGCTTATTGTTATCCTGTCCCTGTGCATCTGTCTCGGGGTGAAACAATAAAATTTGCTCGTTTTACACCTAATGCACGGATAAAAATTTTAACTACTGCAGGACAAGTAGTGAGGGATTTTACCGCCGGTACAACTGGGGATGTTTTACCATGGGATGGAACAACTGATAGTAATGAAAAAATAGGTTCTGGAGTATATATAGTTTATGCTAAAGAAGAATCTACTAAAGCATACAAAATATTTAAAATAATAATTGAAAAGTAGACATCCTTCTATTTATAGGATGTTTGATATAATGGACATTATATCAGGAGGACCCTGTGAAAAAAAGTTTCATATTATCAATATTCTTATTATTATTAATTATTAATACAACTAACGCAGAAAGCCCGACCGCACAATTTCTTTTAGTCGGCCAGGGGGCGAGAGAAACAGCAATAGGTTATGCAGCTGTTGCAAGCTGTTTTAATTATTCAGCGCCGTTTTGGAATCCTGCTGCATCCTCATTTTTAAAAAACGCCGAAGTAGGTTTTAATCTCTCACAATTTCCCGGTGAAGTTGCTAGCGGCTATGCTGCCTTTGTTTATCCATTAAAGAAATTTGCATTTGGCGGTCGAATAATAACCGAATCAACTAAGGTTACTGCATATGATGCAAATGGCACAAGAACCGGTAGTGATTTAGAGGTTTCCAATAGTAATTTTTCGCTGAACCTTTCATACAAACTATTTGATTCGTTATCCATAGGAGCGTCCTTAGGTTCATTAACAATGAATTTAGCTGACAGAAAAGCCAATGCCGGTAACGTTAGTTTAGGTTCAATTTTTATTAAAAATAGAATTGTGTTGGGATTTACTGTAGCGAATTTAGGTGGAAGTTTAAAATTTTCTGATATCACTGAAAAACAACCCCAACTTTATAGGATTGGATTAGCATATCGTTTTCTGGAAAAAAAGAATCTCTTAGCTGCTATCTCGGTAGAAAATGTACCTGATGATAAAAATGCGGGAGTCCGGGGATTGGGTATAGAATATTCCTTAAATCAATATTTAGCATTGAGATTGGGTCAAAAAAATGTAGAAGATGGTACACCAAGCATAACAGCTGGTGTGGGTATAAGTTATAATAATTTAAAATTAGATTATTCAGTTAATCAATCTGGCAAAGAATTGCCGGATATAAACGTACATCGCGTCGGATTATCATATAAATTTGGAACTCTTGAAGGAACACCTGCAAGAACAGTTACTGTAATATCAAAGCCTCAACGACAACCAGGCGAAATTATAAATATTGCGGTTGCTGATTTTGCCGGTAAAAACGTATCACAAGCAGATGCTTCTATTGTCGCTGATTTTTTACGAACTGAACTGGTTAATACAGGTGTATACAATGTTATAGAAAAAGCGAATATGGAAAAGATACTCGCTGAGGCGGCGTTCCAGCAATCTGGTTGCACTACTTCGGAATGTGCAGTTCAAATAGGTAAACTATTGAACGTTAAACAGATGATTGTCGGTAACCTTTCCAAGCTTATGGATACATATTATATAACGGCAAACTTAGTGGAAGTAGAAACAAGCAAGATTATTGCATCATTTGACCAGGAAGCGATGTCTGCAAAAGAACTTAAAACAGCCTGTAAAGTATTGGCACGGAAATTTGCCCAATAAGTGGATATAGAATAATATTGATAAATCTCATATAAAATATGTTTACAACATTCTCTAACTGGATGAAGCCGGAGTGTTTATGAAAAAAATAATAATATTGATATGTTTTCTATTCACAAATTCTTTTGTATCTGCAAAACTGAATATCGGCAATAAATCGCCTGGCTTTATACTTTCCGATATTAACGGAAACAGAATATCCGTTACTGCTATACTTGCAGATAATAAACCTATTATCCTTGCTTATTTCGCGACATGGTGCCAGCCTTGTCTTAAAGAGATACCGCATTTACAAAACATCCAATCAAAATCGAATGTAAAGGTTTATTTGATTAACATTGATGGTTTAAATAAAGAAAAAATTAAAGAATTTTTAACCAAAAATAATATAACATTTCCGGTTTTATTAGATCCTGAGGCAAAAATTACCGGTGAAAATTTCGAAGTTTTAAAAGCAGGCCGTGCAAACATCCCAAAACTGTTTTTAATATCGGCGGATGGAATAATAAAATATATTAAAGACGGATATGATGAAAATATCGAGAAAATTTTGGCAGAGCAAATTACCGCAATAGAAAAAGAAAACTTAAACAAACCTAAAGAACTTGCGATATTCTTCAGTAATTCATCTAACGGCTATCTTGAATCCTGCGACTGTCCGACACACCCTTACGGCGGGTTAGTAAGACGTGCAACTTATCTGAAACAACAACGAGAAAAATATGCCAATAATCTCGCATTGGATTCGGGTGATTTTTTACCGTTATATGCATCGGATGCAATAGCTGACCTTATTTTTAAAATATATGAAATTATGAATTATGATGCCATCTGTATCGGCGACCAGGAACTCAGCTATGAAAAATTTGTAAGTTATATTAATAAATACAAACTTGCTTTTCTTTCTTCAAATGTAAATTACTGTGAAGGCAAGAATTGCATATTTTTAACACCGCATGATAAAATCATTGAAAGAGAAGGTTTAAGAATAAAACTATTGTCTATCACACATCCCGATGTTTTTACGCTTTTCCCTGAAAAAATTACTAAAAAACTAAATATTTTATCCACCGACGACATTTTATCACAGACTGAAAAAATTGATTATGATTTATTAATTTTAATTTCTCATTCGGGTTTTGATATTGATAAAGAGATTGCAGAAAAATTTAAAAACATAGACATTATTATCGGCGGTCATTCGCAAACATTACTGCAAAAACCTTATAAAATAGGCAATACACTTATAGTGCAAGCCGGCGAAAATTGCCAGAATGTCGGAAAACTTGTTCTTAGATTTGATGATAAAAAGAAAATAACGTCTTATGAACATGAGATCACGCCTCTTACAAAAGACATAGCAGACCATCCACAAATTAGAAACATGATTAATGATTATAAGAATGCCATAAAGAAAAAATGAAAAAACTTTTTTTCACCTGCCTTTTATTTTTGTCCGCCTCATTATTGATTTGTCAGTCAATAAAAATAAATAAAAAAGAAATTAACTTCGGTCAGGTTTCGCAAGGCAAAACTTTAAATTATGTATTGGAATTGCATAACTTATCTACAAAAGTTCTGAAAGTCGGTTTAAGACCTTCTTGCGATTGCATAAATGCCTTCCCGGAAAGATTTGATATTTCACCAAAAAACAGAAAAACCATTAAAATAACAATTGATACAAAAGATTATTTAAAAGATTTTTCTAAAGATCTTTTCATTCAATCCAACGACCCCAAAAATCCATACATATCAATAAAAATTAAAGGATATATTTTTGCAGATAAACAGCCGGTAATACCTATTACTATTTTTGATTCTGCCGGTTGTTTGTTTTGTAAAGAACTTAAAAAAAATATTATACCTTTCTATGAAAAAAAATACGGAATAAGAATGGATGTTGCTGAATACTCAATTGATGAATCAAGAAATTATGCCGCACTTGTAACCCTTGAAAAACAATTCGGTAAAACATTAACCAAAGTACCGGTTCTTTTTATAGGGAATGATGTTGTGGGTGGGAAAAAAGATATTTTGGAATCATTACCTAAGCTATTGGAAAAATATATTAAAACCGGAAACGTGAAAAGAGTTGAAATGCCGTTTAATGATATGAACAAGAAAATAATGATTAAAAACCTTAAAATACTTCCTGTCATCTCTGCAGGTTTAATAGACAGTGTAAATCCATGCGCATTTGCAACAATAATATTCTTTATTACATATCTAAACATGATTTTAAAAAAGCAAAGAAAAGAAATACTTTTTGTCGGTATAAGTTTCATAACAGGTGTATTTATCACGTATTTTTTAATAGGCATTGGGCTTTTCAAATTTATTCAAAGAATTAATCAGATTGTAATTATCTCTAAAATAATGTATTTTTTCATAGGAATTTTAACATTATTTTTTGCTTTCCGCCATCTTTATGAAGCTATACTGATAAAAAAAGGAACCGGAATAGGGGATAATACTCTAAAACTTAAACTTCCTAATGTAATAAGATGGAAAATATATGATTTAATAACAAAATATACTGCCTTTAAATATCTAATATTTATTGCTTTTTTTATTGGAGCAGTAATTACTGTGTTGGAACTGTTTTGTACGGGACAAATCTATTTGCCAACTATTATATATATGGTAGGTCTTCCTGAATATCGCACTTCCGGAACTTTATATTTATTACTTTATTGTTTGCTGTTTATTATTCCGCTTATAATTATTTTTTCAATATTTTATTTTGGTGCAAGTATGGAAAATATTGAGAATGTTTTCAGAAGTAAAATATATTATATCAAAATCATTATGTTTGTATTTTTCCTTACCTTGGGAATTTTAATTTTCAATTTATTATTTTTTACTTGACAAGTTTTATATAATTTAGTATAGTTATTATTGTGTGGTCTTAGGCTACACGGAATGTTAAGTTAGGAGGAGTATCGTAGATGCGAGGTAAAGTAAAGTGGTTTAATGACTCCAAGGGTTACGGTTTTTTGTCAAAAGAAGATGGTTCTGGTGATGTGTTTGTTCACTTTTCGTCAATCGGTGGCGAAGGATTTAAGTCTCTTGCAGAAGGTGATGCAGTTGAGTTTGATGTTGTCGAATCTGACAAGGGTCCTAAAGCAGCCAACGTAAAAAAAGTATAATAAACATATATATTAAACATATATATTAGACTTATATAAACGATAAGAAAACCCGATTTGATTTAGGTCAATATTGGGTTTTTTTATTATCTTTTTTCAATGTATTCTATGTATGGGGTTTACAAATACATATTTATTTGATAAAATATAGATAATGCAGTTATCAGAATACAGTAAACAGGATTTCAGATTAATGCTTTATTTTTCAATTTTGCCCTGTTTGTCCGCCAGTAATTTGGTTGCAGTTATCTTGCATATTGTAGTATAAATTATGATAAATTATATTTTTAAAAAATTGTTCGGCACTAAATCGGAAAGGGATATCAAAAAAATCTTTCCTTTTATAGAAAAAATAAACTCTTTTGAAGAAACCATAAAAAAATTATCCGACGATGCGCTGAAACTGAAAACGGAAGAATTTAAAAACCGCATTTCAAAAGGTGAAACATTGGAAGATATTTTACCTGAAGCATTTGCCGTAGTAAGAGAATCCTCAAAACGAACTATAGGACTGAGACATTTTGACGCTCAACTTTTGGGCGGGATAATCTTACATCAGGGAAAAATCTCTGAAATGAAAACCGGTGAAGGTAAAACCTTGGTTGCTACATTATCGGCATATTTGAATTCCCTATCCGGTAAAGGCGTTCACATCATAACTGTCAATGATTATCTAGCCAAAAGAGACCGTTCATGGATGGGACCTGTATTTGAATTTTTAGGATTAACTGTAGGTTACCTTCAGCATGATATGTCAGATGATGACCGGAAATTGATGTATGCATGCGATGTTACATATGTCACAAATTCTGAAATCGGATTTGATTATTTACGCGACAATATGAAACGCTCTAAAGAAGAAAGGGTGCTTAGAAAATTAAATTATGCTATTGTTGATGAAGTAGATTCAATCTTAATAGATGAAGCAAGGACTCCGTTAATTATATCCGGACCGGCTGAAGAATCTACGGATAAGTACTACATAATAAATAAATTAATACCTAATCTTAAAGGAAAATTTATTACTGAGGCAGAAGAAATAGATGCCAAACACAAAGGGCTTGATTTGACAGTCGGTTTTGATTATATTGTTGACGAAAGAAACCATTCTGCAAGCATGACTTCACAGGGTGTTGCAAAATGCGAAAAAATGCTGGGAATACAAAATCTTTATGACGACATTCAATCGGAATGGATACATCATATTAATCAGGCAATTAAAGCCCATAATCTTTTCAAGAGAGATGTTGATTACGTAGTTAAGGATGGCGAAGTTATCATCGTGGATGAATTCACAGGCCGTCTTATGCCAGGTAGAAGATGGTCGGAAGGATTACATCAGGCAGTAGAATCCAAAGAAAATCTGAGAATTGCCGAAGAAAATCAAACACTGGCTACAATAACTTACCAGAATTTCTTTAAACTGTATAATAAGATTTCCGGTATGACTGGAACGGCTATGACCGAAGCCGGTGAATTCTGGCATATCTATAAACTTGACGTTGTTGAAATACCGACTAACAAGCCGATGGTTCGGAGTGATTACCCTGATTCTATTTATAGAACCGAAAAAGAGAAATATGAAGCAATCATAAATGAAATTGAAGAACTTTATAAACTCGGAAGACCGGTATTAGTTGGAACTCGTTCAATAGAAAAAAACGAAAAGCTTTCAGCAATGTTGAAAAGACGCGGTGTTCCTCATCAATTATTAAATGCCAAATATCATGAACAAGAAGCCCAAATAATAGCACAAGCCGGCCGTAAGAAAGCTGTTACCGTTGCAACCAACATGGCAGGCAGGGGAACAGATATTATTTTAGGTGGTAATCCGACAGACTTAGCCGAGCAAACTGAAATCAAAGAACTCGGAGGCCTTCATATTTTAGGCACTGAAAGACACGAAGCAAGAAGAATAGATAATCAATTAAGGGGAAGGGGCGGAAGACAAGGAGATATGGGTTCCTCAAGATTTTTTCTATCACTTGAAGACGAACTCATGCGATTGTTCGGAAGTGATAGAATCGCCCCCATAATGGAACGTCTCGGAATGAAGGAAGGCGAAGTGATAGAACATCCGTTAGTTTCAAGAGCTATTGAAAATGCGCAACGAAAAGTTGAAGAAATGAACTTTGAAATTAGAAAAAATCTTCTTCAATACGACAACGTAATGAATAAACAGAGGGAAGTGATTTACGCCCTAAGAAATTCAATATTAGACGGTGCTGATGTCTCGGAAAAAATTTGGAATATGATTAATGAGCTCCTTGATGAAAAAATAGAAATTTATTGTCCAGAAAAAACATATCCTGAAAATTGGGATATAGAAACCATAATAGTCTGGACAAGGAGAACTTTTGGATTAGATTTAAAATTTTCAAGCGACGAAATAAATTCTTTGACGTACGAATCGTTTCGGGAAATACTTGATAAAAATATTAAAAATGTATATAACCAGCGGGAAATAGAATTTACTAAAGATATTTTTGAAAATATAGAAAGGCAAGTAATGCTTCAAGTTATAGATAATGCTTGGAAAAATCATCTTTATGATTTAGACCAATTAAGGAAGGGAATAGGTCTCCGTGCATACGGGCAAAAAGATCCTCTGGTTGAATATAAAAAAGAATCTTTGTCGCTTTTCATAACAATGATGGATAGAATTCGCGAAGAAACCGTTGAATATATTTTCCGAGTACAGGTAATGCCTCAATCAAGAGTTAGACCCGCCCTGAACACAGCCAGCCGACGGGCTGGTACGGGACCGGCTGTTCAGAATTTGCAACAAAACAAACAAGAGTCACCAGCTATGCCGACTAAAATCGGCAGAAATGATTCATGCCCGTGTGGAAGCGGTAAAAAATATAAAAAATGTTGCGGGAGATAATTATGATTATTAAAACCAAAGTTAATACAACCGCAAGAACAGAATTTGTCAACATCACGGATATATTACAAAAATTGATTTCAAAACAAAAAATATCAGATGGAACTTGTATCGTTTTTGTTCCGCATACCACTGCCGCTATAACAATAAATGAAAACGCAGATCCGGATGTCGTAAAAGATATATTAATGATGTTAGACAGAAAAATTCCACTTAGAGATTCCAATTACGAACATTCTGAGGGTAATTCGTCCGCTCATATAAAGGCTTCCGTAATCGGTTCATCAGTTATAATTATAATTGAAAACGGCAAACTTAAACTTGGAACATGGCAAGGTATTTATTTTTGTGAATTTGATGGTCCCAGAACACGTGAATTCTGGTTGAAGCTCATCTAACAATAAGTATTATTACACATTTTGGAGCAGAAATCTCGCCGAAGCGATTCGCTGTGAATGACCGCGAAGGCGGAATAAAAACTTTTTAATCCCAAACTACATAGGATACGGAAACTTTCCTTTATACTATAATAATATTGTTGAAATACTTTATTTGTCATTCCCGAATGTCCCCGATTAAGACATTAGAGGGCAATCTTAATCGGGAATCAATAAAGTTAATCTGTGTAATTATTGTATATGAAAAAAATATTTTTATGTTTATTATCTTCACTACTCCTTTTTTTATCCTTCCCTAAATTATCTTTCTGGCCGTTGGCATGGATTTCTCTTGTTCCGCTTTTATACGCAGTTTCTGAAGAAAAACCGTATAAATCTTTTTTATACGGAGTGTTTACAGGAATAATATTTTATTTCGGAATTTTATATTGGTTAGTTCCTACATTTACTGCGGCAGGTGAACCAAAAATTATCGGCATTCTTGTTCTCCTTTTATTATCAATATATTTAGCATTATATTTTGGAATCTTTTGTTTTTTTTATTCAAAAAACTTTAAATATAATGCTATATTATCAGCTTTTTTATGGGTTACTTTGGAGTTTATTCGCACTTATTTGTTTTCAGGTTTCCCATGGGCACTTTTAGGTTATTCTCAATGGAATTTCTTACCAATAATACAAATTTCAGAATATACTGGTGTATACGGCGTATCTTTTTTAATTATATTAGTGAATGTAACAATAGCACACAGCAAGCAGGTTACAGGATACAGAGTTAAAAAATATATTCTAACACCGTTAATCGTTCTATGTTGTCTCGGGTTCGGGATAATCAAACTCCACAACTCTTCCGCCACTACTTCTTTGGCGGACCCGCCAACTCCGCCGGTTGGCGGATTATGTCGGGAAAACCCAAGGATTGTAACCATCGTTCAAGGGAATATTGACCAATATATAAAGTGGGATGAAAACTATATTGAGAAAATTAAAGATACTTATTCCAACCTTTCCCTATCAAGTCCAAAAAATTCTGATTTGATTGTCTGGCCGGAATCTTCAATACCCGGATATTTGCTTAACGATAAAGAAATCTTTAATTGGATTGAAAATATCATTAAAAAATCAAAAACTCAATATCTGGTCTGCTCCAACGACTTTAAAAATAATCAATACTATAATTCTGCATTTCTAATATCAAAAGAAGGAATAATTGTCGGTGAATATTCTAAAGTTCATCTTGTTCCGTTTGGTGAATATGTACCATTAAGAAAAACAATCGGTAGATTTATAAATGTAATCAATGAAATCGGTGAATTTACGTCCGGTGAAAAATACAACACAATTGATTCGTCCATAGGCAAACTTGGAGTTAACATTTGTTTTGAAGGAATTTTTCCTAATGAAATAAGAAAATTTGTAAAAAACGGGGCTGAAATTATTGTTAATACAACCAACGATGCATGGTATCTAAACACATCAGCTCCATATCAACATTTTACAATAAATGTTTTTAGGGCAGTTGAAAATAGAAGAAATGTTGTAAGAGCTGCAAATACCGGTATATCAGGATTCATAGATTCATACGGCAGGATAAAATCTAAAACAAATGTTTTTGAAACTACTACTTTAACTAATACTATTTTACCTTTGAAAAATTTGACTTTTTATTCAAAATACGGTGATATGTTTTCTTATTTATGCGCATTAATAGCAATCCTGTTTTTGTTTATTTATTCATTTAGAAATTCAAAATATTAATCTTGTAATATTTTCGTATTTTTCATATAATGATACTGTTGAAAAACTCACTATATGCTAAGTTGGTTTAAGCGTAAATATTTCATATATTTGCCTAATTACAAAGCACAAACTAATTGTAGTTAGTGTGTAATTAGTAGTTAGGGAAAATTTTTACTTTTATAAAAAAAATCCTTACGCTAATTACTAACCACTAATTACTAAATACTTGAAAATTTGAGCAAAGCGAAAATTTTCGGGGTGTAGCTCAGTTGGCTAGAGCGCTTGCTTTGGGAGCAAGAGGCCGCTGGTTCAAGTCCAGTCACCCCGACCAAATTTACTGTCCACTATAACGGGTTAGAGCGGTCGCCTCAGGCGACAGTCCGCTGGTTTGTATAGATTACTGCAGGATGAAACAAAAATTTTGTATTGACAAATTATTTTAATTATTTATAATTGTAATTGTAGCACGATATATTTAATGGAGGTTTGTATGGTAAAAAAAGTTTTTATTACTGCGATTATTGTTTTTTTTGTTGTTGTTAATTTAATGTTTACAGGTTGTGCAAAAAAACAGGTTATAAAACCTCTTCAACCTATGGCGCCTGTTACTGAAACAGAAATGGAAGAACCTTCATTAAGAGGAAAGGATTATATAACAGTACCTCAACTTGAAACAGTATATTTTGAGTACGACGATGCAACACTAAAAACCGAAGCCAGAGATATCTTGGCAAAAAATGCCAAATGGCTTAAAGAAAATACGGAAGTAGAAATTATAGTAGAAGGGCACTGTGATGAAAGAGGAACTACTGACTATAATTTAGCCCTTGGAGATCGCCGCGCAAAATCAATTAGAAACTATTTAATTAGACTTGGAATTAAAGGTAATCGTATAGCCACAATATCATATGGTGAAGAAAAACCTGTTGATTTAAGGAATAACGAAGCAGCTTGGGCAAAAAATCGCCGTGGAGAGTTACTTGGAAGAATTCCGCCAAAAAAATAGTTTTTTTTAATTATATAATTTAAATGAAACTCAAAACCGGACATCTCACATATTGTTTTATATTTATATCTATTTTTATTTCTGGTTGCATAGCGACTCAGCAGGATATGTTAACTCTTGAATCAAATATAGTAATACTTCAAAATCAGCTTTCTGATATGCAAAAGAATCAGGCGGATTTATCTTTACAAATGGAAGAGTTAAATTCAAACATAAAATTCCTTAATGCAAAAATTGAAGAAACCAATGAAAAATTTACCATATTTGGTCAAAAATTAGATGATACCAGTATAGAATTTACCAATAAATTGTCTTTGTTATCAGAAAAAGTAACCAAAAAAATTGATGAAACAAAACCAACACCAACTCAAATCTATGGAGCGGCATATACTGATTATACAATGAAAAATTATGACTTAGCCATCAGCGGTTTCCAAGAATATATCCAACAATATCCCAACGGCACGCTTGTTATGAATGCTTTTTTTTGGATAGGAGTATGCAATTATGAAAAAGGTGAATTTTCCAGTGCCATTGATAGTTTTGATAAGTTAATTGAATTATATCCAAAATCCGAAAAAATAGCTTCAGCAAAATTTAAAAAGGCAAATGCTTTTCTAAAACTGAAAAAGGATTCTTTAGCAATTTCAGTTTTTGAAGATATAGTTAAAAACCATCCCAAAACATCTGAAGCACGCCAATCTTCAAGCTATCTTAATAAAATTAATCAAAACAATGACAGAAATTAATAAAGGTTTTTTAATTTCTCTAACGCTCCATTTTCTATTATTTTTCAGTCTTTCAGTTATATCCGAAAGATCTTCTAAAATATATTATATACCCATTCAGGTTATCGGTTCCATAGGAACAGGAGGCGGAAGCGGAACCGGTGGGGATATTATCAGCGAAGGAACCGGAGCTTCCGATAATATAAAAAGCGATCTTCAGGATACGTTAAAAAACGATATAATAAAACCCGGTGATATAATAGCCGCCAAGCCAACTTCTCAGAAAAATAAAACTAAAGATAAAATTAAAAAAGCTTCAAATACATCAACAAACTTAGGACAAGGAACAAGTTCCGTGGCTGGGACTGGTAGCGGCACAGGTATCGGTTCGGGAATAGGTAGCGGAACTGGAATAGGGGTTGACGCAGGTAACTTTCCATATGTAGGTTATATAAATATATTAAGAAACAAAGTTGCACAAAATTGGAATCCCCAGGCATATTCATCAGGAAATATTAAGAAAGTATTAGTTTATTTTAAAATAGGTAAAAACGGTAAAATTGAAAATTTAGTAATAAAAGAATCTGCGGGAATATCTTATATAGATAGATCTGCAATAAGGGCAATAACAAATTCTTCACCGTTTCCGCCTCTGCCTGCAGGTTTTCCAGATAATTTTCTTGGTGTTTATTTCATGTTCCAGCTTTCAGGAGGCTAATTGAAAAAAAAGACTTCTATTATAATTGTTTTATTCGTATTAATTCTATCGACAATTCATAATCTTCTTGCAATAGACATATATCTTGAACTCAAGTCTAGCGGCAGACGGATAAACATTTCATTAACCCCAATTGATGATTCAAAATTATCAGCAGATATTTTAAAAATAGTTTCTGCTGATTTAGACTATTCAAGAATATTTAATATCATTTCATTACTGAAAGAACAGCAATTAAAGAAAGAATTTAACTTCACAAAATACGATAGAGATATCACCGTTCGCAACGGAGTGGATACTCTTATAAAATTCACTACCAAATTAAAAGCAAATAAGATTACATTAAATTCTTATTGTTGGGATACAAGTTCTGCAAAAAAAATATTTGATAAAGATTACAGTGCACGTTCGGATGAAGTCAGAGAAATTTCGCATGCTTTTTCTGAAGATATTATAAAGTTTCTTACCGGACAACAGATGAAATTTTCGTCAAAGATTGCATTCGCCAGCAAATTATCGGGAAACAAGGAGATTTGGTGTACGGATTATGACGGCAAAAATCTGACAAAAATAACCAATCATAAATCCATCTGCGTCATGCCGAAATTTTCCAATGACGGTAAATATATTTTTTATACAACGTATAGAAACGGTAATCCCGATATTTTTAAATATGACTTTATTAAAGACAAATCTGCACCTTTTTTATCTTATCAAGGCATTAATCTTATCGGGTCTGTATCTAATGATGGCAAACATATTATAGCTACACTTTCCAAAGACGGCGACCCGGAGCTTTATCTTTTTTCAATAACTGGAAATCTTTTAAAAAGACTTACTTATTCAAAAGGCGTAGATACCGCCGCTTCTTTTTCACCTAACGCAAAAGAATTTGTATTTATATCCGATCGCGATGGTAATCCTCAACTGTTTATTATGGATATTGATGGTACTAATTTGAAAAAAATGACATATAAAGGTTATAATGATTCTCCTTCATGGTCACCTATTGGTGATAAAATAGTTTTTACTAAAAGAAACGGTACTGCTTTTGACATATATATCATTGATGTTGTTACAAAAAATGAAGTTCAGCTTACAAAAAATTCCGGTTCTAATGAGAATCCGTCTTTCTCGCCTGAAGGAGGTTACATTCTATTCTCTTCAAACCGTAACGGAAAATATGAGCTATTCACAATGCTTTTAAACGGAAGCAATCAAAATGTAATTGTCTCTTTAAATAAAGATTCAACTAATCCCACATGGTCGCCTTGATTCCGATACTTAGAAATTGTGTCGCAATTGTTAATGAATG
>DMMW01000063.1:334-4426 GCA_003452965.1 Elusimicrobiota bacterium | reverse complement strand
CAATTGTTAATGAATATATTTCGTTTTCCATTTTGTAGCAGCAAATCGCAAGATTTGAATCGGATTATAACGGTTGACATCAATCTTGTTTTTAAATATACTGATACCATGCGGCTTGCCACAGGGAGCTTCATTAACCAAATTATGAATAAAATCCTTATTATACTTATCATATTTTTTTATTTTTTAATTAATCCTGTAAAATCCTATGCAGTATCGGAACATGAGGAAATTTATAACACAGGAATAATACAATTTAAAAACGGTAATTTTAAAAACGCTATTGATTCTTTCGATATCGTAATTTCTAATGCCCCAAAAGAAGAAAAAAATTTAGTCCGGAACGCATATTTAGCAAAAGCAGAATCTTTATTAGAATCACTGGAATTGGATTCTGCAATGAAAGAATATGGAAAAATAATAGAAAGATTTCCGAAAACCCCAGAGGCGATAAAAGCAAAACTTGGAATAGGTTTAGTATATTACAAAAAAAACCTTTACGATAAGACAAGACAATATCTTTTAAGCTTCATAAAAAGTTATTCTCATACAAAATATGCCGATGATGCTCAATTTTGGGTAGGAATGTTGCATTTTAAGAATAAAAATTTTAAGAAAGCTTCTATTTCTTTCACTGCACTCGTTCAAAACTATCCCAAATCCGATTTTATTGTTGAAGGTTTACTCCGCTTAGGAGATTGTTATTACGAACTAAAAAAATATAAATCTGCAAGAAATTGCTATAGAAAAATCTTAACAAAACATTCCTCAGATAATCTGTCTGAATTTGCACTTTATAATGTCGGAAGGACATATGAAGCGGAAGTAGCAACCAAAGAAGCTATTTCAATATATGAACAATTCATTGAAAAATATCCTAAATCTACAATATTACCAGAAATAATAAACCAGGTAGCCGTGTATTTTTATAAGAAGAAAAATTTTGATAAATCAAATCAATACTTTGAACAGATTTTCACTGTTTTCCCGGAACACGACCTATCTGAAGATGCAAAATTTATATATTCAAAAACATATTATATTAAAGGTGATAAAAACGACGCAATAAATTTATTTAAAAATTTTCTTGATAAATATCCATTAAGCAAAAATTGTTCCGAAGCATTGCTTTATATAGGAAATTGCTATTTTGATTTAGCGGATTATCATAGTGCTATTGAATATTACGAAAAAGGAATTAAAAATACAAATGAATCTTCTGACTCGGAAATTATTGCAATGTTAAAATATAGTGCAGGTTTAGCAAACGAAAAATTAGACAATTTTTTAGATGTAGAAAGATATTATGGCGAGGTCCTTTACAGATACCCGAAATCCCTTGCAGCTGCGAAAATGT
Source organism: Elusimicrobiota bacterium (assembly GCA_003452965.1). Taxonomy (GTDB): domain Bacteria; phylum Elusimicrobiota; class UBA8919; order UBA8919; family UBA8919; genus UBA9627. The sequence goes on along the minus strand of DMMW01000063.1, from coordinate 3,069 downwards.
ATTTAAAACGGGGAATGGATTTAGAAAGAAATGGGGATTACTTTGCCGCAATTGAAAATTATGAACTTACCGCTAATATATCAAAAAACAGGAATATACAAAAAAATGATTTGTTGGTTAACTATATTGATGAAGAAATCGGTGCAACAGCACAGAAAAAGGCAGCAGACTGCTACTTTATGCAAAAAAAGTTTAAGGAAGCATCTAGGGAATATTTAAAACTTGCATACTTATTCAATGATTCGGAATTTGTACCGGAATCTTACTATATGTCTGCAAGAGCTTCTGAAGAAATCGGATATATTAAAGAGGCAAAGCAGAATTATGAAATTGTCAAAAAAAAATATACAAGTACCGAATGGGCAGTAAAAGCATCCGAAAGATTGCATGAATTGACAATAATTAAACAATAGTATTTTCTATGGAGGACAAAATGTTGATTTTAAATACTAAACGGTGTATTCACATAATTTTATTTTTATGTACCATTTGCACTTTATATGCCGAGACCGACAAAAACATTATTAAAGAAGATTCATCAAAACTTGAAGTCTTAAAATCAACAGAATCACAAAATACAATAATATCAACAAATACTTCCGTAAAAAACAGCGATTCTATAGTAGGTGAACCTACCGATTATGAAATAAAAAAATCTACAAATCTGCAGAAACCGACTGCATCTGTAACCGAAAAGAGAAAACCTGATAATAGAACTAATCTTGAAAAAATGAATGATAAGAATTGGTTAATAAGAAGAAATGCTATAATTAATTTAGGAACTGAAAAAAATAAAACAGCAGTTTTGCCTATAATTGAAGCATTAAATGATGAAAATATAGAAGTCAAACGTTGCGCTGCAGTTGCATTAGGCGAGCTCGGCGATAAACGTGCAGTCCCGCATTTAATTAAATTACTTGATAGTTCTGATGGAGGAATGATACTTGATAGCGCCTACTCTCTCGCTAAATTAAAAGATCAGTCTGCTATAATACATCTAAAAAAATTGTTAACTGACGGACGTCCTGTAATAAGAATTACGGCAATTAAAACCTTAGCATTATTCAATACCGAAGAAATTAAATCCTTGATTGTTAATAAACTAAATGACGAATCCGAAGGTGTACGACTAACGGCAATTCAATTGGTATTGTCATTAAAGATTAAATCAGCCACTAAAAATCTTATTAAGAATTTATCTGATTCAAACGCAACAGTTATAATTGAATCTGCTAAAGCATTGGGAAATATCGGAGATAAAACAGCAATGGAACCATTAAGAATATTAGTTGAAAATAAAAATTCGGACATTGCTTCCGCAGCTAAAGGTGCAATTGCACAATTAGAAAATAACAAAAAATGAAATATGTTTCTTGTCTTTTTAGCATCTTTTTTATTATATCTTCTTACCTCTTATCCAACTATCGCCGTCGGTGACTGCGGAGAACTTATAACTGCTGCATATACGTTGGGTATACCACATCCTCCCGGCTATCCTTTGTGGACAATAATTGGCAAGATATTCACAATAATAATCCCTTTTGGAAACATAGCTTACCGACTTAATTTAATGTCCGCTTTTTTTGGTGCTGCAACCTGCAGTATATTATTTCTACTAATCAAAAAAATTAGTAGTAATTGGATTTATTCATTTCTGATAGCATTATGCATGGCTTTTTCAAATACATTCTGGGCACAATCAATCCAAGTAAAGGGCGGAATTTATACTTTAAATACCTTTTTTATAGTTTTAATAATTTACTTAATATTTTTTCCGTTAGGAAAAACTACTGATATAGCAATCGATAATTCAATGCCATCTTTGGACAATACAACAGGAAAACAGTCTATTTTGTCAAAATTAACTCCAAAAAATCTGCTAATTATATTTTTTATTTATGGAATTTCATTAACTAATCATTATATTATACTTCTAATAAGTCCGGTATTTTTAATTTTTTTAATATTAGATAATGCGAAAATCGCTAAAGCAAAACATATTTTATTATTTTTTATATTTATTTTCCTCGGATTACTTTTATATTCGTACCTGCCTATACGCTCTTCGTTGAATCCGCCTATTGATTGGGGAAATCCTGAAAATCCTATAAACTTTATTGCTCATTTAGGTAGATTCCAATATAAAGGACTTGAATTGGAAAAAAAAGTCGGAATCCTGACTAAAATTTATTTTTTAAAAAATATTTTTCCTCAATACATTCAAAATTATGGAGTAGTATTGTCATTATTATCTATTATTGGTTTAGTTTATGGTTTTTTCAAAAATTTTAAATTTACAATATTAACTTTTCTGATATTTATAATAAATACCGTTGTATTAATATTTCTTTTAAACTTCAAATACACACCTCAGGATATTGATGCTTTTAAACCTTACTTCCTGCCGGCATGGATTATGGTTTCTTTATGGATAAGCAATCTAACATATGTTTCCACGAAAAATGTATATAAAATATCTTTAATTATTCTAATTTCAGTATTACTTGCAGCCAATATTAAGAAAAATTATCAATTAAATTCTAATAGGTATAACTTCATAGCATACGATTATCCAACCAACATATTGAAGACAATAACTAAAAACACCACTCTTTATCTAAAAGAAGAAGTTGACGAAACTATTTTTACCTTGTCATATTTACAAAATGTCATTAAAAAAAGACGGGATATTAAAATATTTGATTCTTACAACAACATTTTTATTCAGAACGCAA
>DMMW01000063.1:0-230 GCA_003452965.1 Elusimicrobiota bacterium | reverse complement strand
CAGGAAGTAATAGCACGCTATTCCTATTTTTACGGATTATTTTTAATCAAAACCGGACAGAAAAAAGAAGGTATATATGAACTAAAGAAATCTCTTGAATCTGGTAAGCATCTTATATGGCTAAATAATAATGTAGGCGATATCTTAAGACAAAATAAGCATTTCAATGAAGCGGAAATTACTCTCAATAGAACCCTTCAACTTGACAATTCTTACTCTCCGGCCTATTA
>DMMW01000062.1:2324-13521 GCA_003452965.1 Elusimicrobiota bacterium | reverse complement strand
ATATTATATTTAATGCATCCTTAGGAATAGATGTATCTGCATGAACGAAAAGCAAAATCTGCCCTTTTGCAATACTTGCACCGGCATTCATCTGTGATGATCTGCCTTTTTTTGAAACAAGAGTAATTACATTTGCATCATTCATATTATTTATTGTTCCCCTGTTTTCGTCACCATCAACCACTATAATTTCACAATCCTCACAGTTACGAATATTTTTAATATCAGCTAAAAATTGATTTATTATTTCAGATTCATTTAAAACAGGCACAATAATTGAAATTTTTTTATCTATCACAATTATATGATGCATATTTTAACATTAAGAATCCAATGTTTTTAAAAAAATATTTTTATTGACATAAAAATATTTTTTATATATACTTTGGTTGTTTAAAAACCTAACAAACAATAATTATGAATTTACAAACACCCTATTACTTAATTGATGAATCAAAATTATTACTAAATTTAAAGAAAATAAAGTATGTTAGAGATTATTCTGGTGCAAAATCTGTACTGGCATTAAAATGTTTCTCTACATGGTCAGTATTTCCTCTTATGAAAGAATATATGGACGGAACAACAAGTAGTTCATCATATGAAGCCCGCTTGGGTTATGAAAAATTCGGTAAAGAGGTACATGCATATTGCGTTGCTTTTTCACAAAAAGATATTGAAGAAATCAAAAAGTATGCAAATAAAATAATATTTAATTCGGCATCTCAGTTAAAAATGTTTTACAATAAAGTAAGAAATAAAAAAATAGGGCTAAGAGTGAATCCGAAAATAAGTTATTCTCATTTTGATTTAGCTGATCCCGCAAGAAAATACTCACGGCTTGGAGTAGTTGATAAAAAATCTCTTTTAGAAATATCAAAATTAATCAGCGGAATTATGTTCCATTTTAATTGTGAAAATGATGATTTTAAGAATTTCTCACATAATTTAGATTTTATCGGACACAACTATGGAGATTTGCTTAAAAAATTGGAATGGATTAGTTTAGGCGGTGGAATTTATTTCACAAAAGAAGGTTATCCGCTGAATAAATTTTGTAAAAAATTAAAGGAATTTAGCGAAATATTTCAAATTCAAATTTATTTAGAACCCGGAGAAACCACTATCACACGTTCAACAGAATTAGTAACTACGGTTATAGATATCGTTCATAACGAAATTGACATCGCTATTGTAGACGGCTCAACAGAATCGCATATGTTAGACCTGCTGATATATAGAACACCTGCAAAAATGGATGCATCTGCATCTTTTAACGGAAAATATAAATATATGATAGCCGGACGATCATGTTTGGCAGGAGATGTATTTGGGACATATAATTTTAAAAACAAACTGAAAATCGGCAGTACTATAAAATTTTCGGATGCAGCAGGTTATACAATGGTTAAGAAGAACTGGTTCAATGGACTTCAAATGCCGTCTATAGTTATTAAAAGATTAAACGGTTCATTGAAACTCATTCGCAGTTTCAACTATAAAGATTATATTAATGCTTTATCCTAAGGAGATAAACCCCGTAGAATAAAGTTAATATTACAAAAATATGTTGTAAGCTTTTAAAATTAAATTTGTCTATAGTTAAATTTTACTAATATTCAGCGGGGGTAAATTATTATGAAAAACAATGTTTTAATTATCGGTGCCGGTGCTGTCGCACATGTTACAGCACATAAGTGTGCTCAAAATAACGATGTTCTTGGCAATATTTGTATCGCATCCCGCAGGCAAAGTAAATGTGAAAATATCATAGAAAGTATTAAGAGGAAAAATAGTTTAAAAGATAAAACTAAAAAACTACATTCCAAACAAATAAATGCTTTGGACGTACCCGCACTGGTAAAACTTATACATAAAACAAACTCAAAAATTGTAATAAATCTGGGTGCAGCTTTTATAAATATGTCTGTTCTTGAAGCGTGTATTGAAGCCGATGCAACATATATGGATACCGCTATACACGAAGAGCCGGACAAAGTATGCGAAGATCCACCATGGTATGCAAATTATGAATGGAAACGTAAAGACCAATGCAAAGAAAAAGGTATCACAGCTATACTTGGAGTCGGTTTTGACCCAGGGGTAGTAAACGGATATTGTGCTTTGGCGGTAAAACATCATTTTGATAAAATAGATACCATAGACATTATGGATGTAAACGCCGGAACTCACGGAAAGTTTTTTGCGACAAACTTTGACCCTGAAATTAATTTCAGGGAATTTAAAAAAGTATGGACATGGATTGATAGAAAATGGGTATGCAAACCGGTACATACCGAAAAACAGATTTATGATTTTCCTGTTGTGGGTAAACAGCCTATTTATTTAACAGGTCACGATGAACTACATTCACTTTCAAAAAATATTGATGCAAACAGCATCAGATTCTGGATGGGATTTAGCGACCATTACATTAATTGCTTCAGTGTATTGAAAAATATCGGTTTGCTTTCTGAAAAACCCGTCAAAACATCGGAAGGTATTGAAGTTGTCCCGTTAAAAGTCGTAAAAGCATGTTTGCCGGATCCAAAATCTCTGGCTCCGAACTATACGGGTAAAACCTGCATAGGTGATTTAATTAAAGGACAAAAGGATGGTAAAGAAAAGGAAATATTTATTTATAACGTTTCTGACCATAAAGACTGTTATAACGAAGTTGAATCCCAAGCGATAAGTTATACAGCAGGAGTTCCGCCTGCGGCGGCGGCAATTTTAGTTGCTAAAGGTGTGTGGAATCCGCAAACCATGGTCAACGTAGAAGAACTGGACCCGGACCCGTTTATTGAATTATTGAACAAAATAGGCCTTCCGACAGAAATAATACAAATTAAACCATCCGGAAAAAAATCTGCATCATAACCCGCCTAATGTACAGTGGATAGTCCCCGCAACTTGAATTTTTAGGTCAGAATACAATAGTGGCCTTAAGAATAGGAAACACTATCAGGCTGGGGTCGTCGTTGGTGAATATTGGTCTTGCCGCTGCAATGTCCCAAGCGATTTTTTTAGTCCTGAAACGGGGTCCGACGCACAAGATATCAGCGTCCTCTTCGGACGCCGATATATATGAGTACTCAACAAGCAATGAAGTCTTTTCCGACATATCTCTACGATAGCCCATTGTATAAGTAAATGACCACTTCCGGTTTTTGAAATTCTCAGCAGAGTCAAATGTCGCGTCTTCATTGGCAAAATACACGGCGCTTGCCGCAATATGAATACTTTTGTTTTTTTTCCCCAGACTTACTACATTGCCTAAATTAAAAACTTTACTTTTTGGTATAATTGCAGTCCATAAAGCGCAACTGGTCTGTTCGGACGAATAGTAGTTCTGCTTGATTCCTATTGACGTTGTTTCAAGCACTTCCTTGTTTATTGGAAAAAATGAAAACACTCCAACATGTGTTCGCGATGTTACGGCATAAGTATAATTGAGTATCACGACTTCATAGTCGGAAAAGTACGATGCACCTTTCGGCATTGTGTATGCGGTTGGCATAAGAAAGAGTTCGTGGTCGCCCGCCATGTATTCAGCACCGGCTGGAACAGTTAAAGTAAATAAAACAACCAACAGAAACAGTCTTTTCATAACTACCCCCATTTCCAACATGAAATGGCAAATCTTTTTACTAATATGCATAAAGTTTAAATAAAGAACTATATATATGTTAATTTAATTAGAAACATATCTATTTACAACTAATTCTACTTATATTTCAAGATATTTTCAATAGTTTTGAATCTGTACATTGACTTATTCATTAAATAGTGTATAATAGATGTTATGAATGATACAAATAAAAATAGTTTTTATGGACTTGGGATAGCACCAGGACTTCTTCAGGTTATAAATAAACTTGGCTTTACCGAACCGACACCTATACAGTTTAAAGCGATACCTATCGCTATTGAAGGAAAAGATATTATCGGTATCGCACAAACAGGTACCGGCAAAACAATCGCATTTGGCATACCTTTAATTCAACGTCTTGCTTCAAGAAAAGGACGCGCACTTATTCTTGTTCCCACACGCGAACTCGCCGCACAGGTAAATGATGCCTTAAAAAAATTTACTCCTACTTTTTCTTTGGATACTGCTGTTATTATCGGCGGTGAATCTATGGGAAAACAGATAAACGCTTTAAAGAAAAATCCACGTATTATTATAGCAACACCGGGCCGTCTTATAGATTTTATGGGACAACGTCGCGTAAGACTTGATGATGTTAATATTCTTGTTTTGGATGAAGCAGATAGAATGCTTGATATGGGCTTTGCACCACAAATAGAAAAAATTATTCATTTAATACCTAAAGACCGCCAAACAATGCTTTTTTCCGCTACAATGCCAATGAAGATAGTTAATATGGCATCAATGTATATGAAATTACCTGTTCGTACTGAAATAGCTCCTACCGGAACGGCAGCAGAAGGCATTTCTCAGGAAATATTTGTCGTTCATAATGACTATAAGGCTAAATTGTTGGACGAAATTCTTAAAAAGTATACCGGCTCCGTCCTTTTGTTCACAAGAACAAAGCGAAGAGCATCAAAAGTTGTGCGTATGATACGGGCTTCGGGTAATACTGCGGCCGAAATACATTCGGATCGTTCACTTGGACAGCGGACTGAAGCCTTAAACGGATTCAAATTCGGCAAATATCGCGTCCTAGTAGCTACTGATATCGCATCACGCGGGATTGACGTTAAGAATATAGAACTGGTTATTAATTTTGATTTGCCCGATGATCCTGAAAATTATGTTCATAGAATAGGCAGGACCGGAAGAGCAGGCAAGATGGGCCATGCAATTTCCATTGCAACACCTGAACAGGAAAGCGATGTTAAAAACATTGAAAAGATTATTAGAAAATCTATTCCGTTGGCAAGTCATCCTTCAATACCCAAACAATCTTTTATCAAATCTTCGGTGCATATGCGAACAGCAAGCAAACAACATCCAGGAAGATCTATGTATTACCATGCCCGCCGCCACGGAAGAAAATAATATTAAGGAGCGATTGATATGATTTATAATTCTTTCGCAGAACTACTAAAAAAACAATTTTTTGGGAATACCTTACAAGACTATCTTATAACATTGTTTTTGTTTATAGGTTTAACATTATTACTTTTCATTTTTAAAAAAATACTGCTTAAATATGTAAAAAGAATTTCTCTTAAAACAAAAAATGATTTTGATGATTTTTTTGTCGGTATTTTTGAACATATTAATTTCATTTTCTTTGTATTCATTGCATTTTATATATCCTTAAAATCCATTAATATAAATAAAACACTTGATAAAGTAATCGCTTTAATATTTATCTTAACGCTCACAATTAAAATAGTACAAATACTACAATTGTTCCTTGCATACTGCATTAAAAAAATTTACCTAAAAGATGAGACTGATACTGCTACAAAAGATACGTTAAATACAATAATAAAGATATTAAGCGGTGTACTCTGGACTGGTGGAATCGTTTTTATTTTGGACAACATAGGAATCAATATTTCTGCTATAGTCGCAGGAATAGGTATAACCGGAGTTGCAGTTGCACTTGCAGCCCAGGCAATATTAGGAGATTTATTCAGTTCTTTCGCCATATTTATAGATAAACCGTTTAAAGTCGGTGATTTTGTTATAATTGACGATTTTTTAGGAACTATAGAACATATCGGAATCAAAACTACACATATAAGAAGTTTACATGGCGAACTATTAATATTTTCCAATTCTGATTTGACGAAGAGTCGGATAAAAAATTATAAAAGGATGGAAAGCCGACGAATCGCTTTTAAAATAGGAGTCACTTATCAAACGCCATCCGAAAAATTGAAACAGATACCACAATTTATTACTGATATTATAAAAAATATCGAAAAAACAAAATTAGACAGAGTTCATTTCTTCAGTTATGGTGATTTTAGTCTAATTTATGAAATCGTATATTATATTTTTAGTAGTGATTATAACTTGTATATGGATATACAGCAAAAAATAAATCTTAGCATCAAAGAAATATTTGATAAAGAAAGCATTGAATTTGCTTATCCTACCCAAACTCTGTTTGTAGTAAAACAATTCAAATAATGCATTACCATCCAAGAATACAAAAATAAAAAATTCCATACAAAATAAAAATAATAATGGCTACAAATGCATCTTTAATCGTTTTTACATTTTTTTACTTAATTTGTAATTTAGCTATTCCAATAAATATTAATGCAAGGACTATTGATAAAATAGACACAAGCATTGCAGCAAATGCATGATGCATATACATAGCAAAGTATTGATATGCACCCGAAAGAAAAAAGAATGCAGCTGCCAAGAATAGAAGAAAAGCAAGTCCGATGAATACAAAAGCCAATGTCATCCTTTCAATTAGCTTTCGTATTATCTTGCTTTCTACTGCAATCAAGTTAAAAAAAATTGTAAAAATATCAAATATAATGTTTAATATTCTCATTTTTTATTTATTTTGTATAATAATCCTGCAGCTATTAGACCAATACCAAATGCAGTTATTACACTCACTATCGGATGTTGTTCTATCTCTTCAGAAACTTTTTTAACACCTTTTTCACCCTGCGTTTTTACTTCTTCAAACTTTTCTTCTAAATTCTTAAAAATACTATGTTCTCCTTTTATTCCTGAAATTTTTTTAACATCGTCAACTATTTCAGTAAATTCTTTGCCCAACTTTGATACATGATCCTTTAACGTTTCTATTTCATCTTCACGTGTTTTTGTAAACATGTTTTTTCCTCCTTTTAATGAAGTTCCTTGCGGCAAGCCGCAGGTTTTTCTGCGAAAAATTATAAATTTTTTCACACCCAATAATAATATATTATTAGATACTCACCTCCTAATTTTATGTATTTTTTGGTGGTAATTCCGGTCCCAATAATACTGCTATCCAATGAGTATTTTCACTATTTTCGAACGCGAGTTTTAAAACCATTGTAAGCGGTATTGATAATACAGCACCAATCGGACCTAATAATTTCCCCCAAAATATTAATGATACAACGACTACCAAAGTCGATAAACCAAGTTTTCTTCCCATAAGTCTCGGTTCTATTATATTACCAAGCGAAAAATTAACTACTATATACCCAACTGCAGATTGAATTGCACTACCTGCTCCAAGTTGCACCAAACTAAGTAGTATTGCAGGAATTGCTGCAATTATGGAGCCCACATTGGGTATATAGTTTAATGCAAAAGCGATGAAACCCCACAATATCGGGAGATCAACTCCGATTATATATAGCCATAAACCTATCAAAAATCCAGTAATTAAACTCACTATTGTTTTAATCACCATATATCGTTTTACGTTATTTATAAAATTTGAGAATTTATTAAAGTCTTTATTTGAATCATTAAATAGCATTTTAAATTTCAATAAAAAACTGGATGATTCAAGCAATATAAAAGTGAACATAAGCAGTATAATAAAAATATTTGAAAGCAAAGTTCCTAATCCTGTAAGTAACTTAGCAGTTAAACTCATAATATTATCAATATTGATATACTTAAATAATAATTCTTCATTAATTTTTATACCCTTTTCCGCTAATAACGTTTGTAGCGATATAACCTGTTCAATTATTGTTGTTTGATAAAAAGGTAATGCTTCCAAAAATTTATTTATAGATGTTCCAACAACCGCTCCTATAAATAATACAATTATTATCATGCTTCCTACAACTATAAAAACTGCAATTGTAGACGGAATATGTTTTCGTTCCAGCCAATGCATTGCAGATATACCTAAGATAGAAATAAAAATAGAAATTAAAAAGAAAATTACTATTGAACGGGCTTGTTCTATTCCCCATATCAAAATAACCAATTATACGAGTATCACTAAAATTTTAATCCAATTAAATGAGTTGTTATTTTCTTTCATTATTTTTACTTTTCTAATCCGAAATTTTTCTTAACTATACATTAATAATAATTAAAATAACATTAGATTAGAATTAAATTTTTTTAATATATTGCATATTGGGGTCAGGTCTTTCATTTTGACATTACCATTATTAAGTGATAATTATTCTTCAGCCAAAACTTTGTGACATTTGGATATTTATTGGCAAATTCTGTATCATGTGTGCGGTATGCTGAATCCTATGCTCTGAATCTTTTTTCAGAATAAATCATCAAATATATATTTATTATAAAATATCTTTACATATATATTGAAAACTACTATAATTATATCTTGATATTGTTGAAAAACCCCATGCCTACACTAAATCTTCGGCAGGCAGGCAACAATCTCTGTAATCAAGAGCAGTGCCGTAAGACTTCGTCCGACCAGGGGCGAGACATCGCAAGTCGTGCCGAACTCTGGCGAGAGTACTTTTGCAATGCTCTCATTATTAAGTTTTTATTTACTTTTTCACAGAATACCCGTAGATTCAACGGGTTAGTTAATTCATTGGAGGACTAAGTGATTTATAATGAAACTATACCGGAAACTTTCGCAAATTTTGATAGTTCCGAACACGGGCTTTCAATTGAAGAAGCAAAAAAACGTCTGGAAAAGTACGGTCCGAACGAAATAGAAGGGAAAAAAGCAGAACCATTATGGAAATTAGTAATACATCAATTTGTCGATCCATTGGTAGTCATTCTTTTAATAGCCGCTATTTTTACAGCAATTATAGGTCATTATGTCGATACATGGGTAATACTTGCAGTTGTTTTTGTAAACGGACTTATCGGCTTTTTTCAGGAATATAAAGCAGACAAATCTATGCAAGCTTTGAAAAATTTAACTGTACCCAAAGCAACAGTTATACGGAACGGTAAAGAAGAAAGAATAGATTCAAAAGATGTGGTTCCCGGAGATGTTGTAATATTATCTACAGGAAATAAGATACCCTCTGATATACGACTTTTTGAAGTCAAGGAACTTGAAATCGACGAATCGATGTTAACCGGCGAATCTGTACCTGTATCGAAAAATACTAAAAATATTGATGTACCTAATTTGCCACTTGCCGATCAGAAAAATATGGTTTTTATGGGAACCGTTATTACTCACGGAAGAGGAAAAGGAATCGTTATATCTACCGGTAAGAATACCGAACTTGGTAAAATTTCAGAAGAAGTAAAAGAAACTGTAAAAGAAAGAACTCCGTTACAAAAACGGCTTCTTTATTTTACAAGGTTAATAGGTGTTATATCAGTTTGTTTATCGGTTATTGTTATTATTATAGGTCTTATTAAAGGTATTAAGTTATTGGAAATTATTCTTTTTTCAATAAGTATGGCTGTTGCAGTGATACCAGAAGGCTTGCCTATAGTAATTACTGTTACTATGGCTATTGGTATGAAAAGAATGGCGGATAAAAATGCTATTATTAGAAAACTTATAGCTGTGGAAACTTTAGGAAGTTGTAATTATATTTGCTCGGATAAGACGGGTACAATAACCGAAAACAGGATGTCCGTAACAAAAGCATTTATAAACGGAAAAGAATTTGAATTTAGCGGGATAGGTTATTCTCCTGAAGGGGACGTATTATTAGACGGTAAAAAAGTAAATAACGATAAAGATTTATTTGAACTACTGTTAACGGGTTTTTTATGCAATACTACAAACCATTATTTTGATAATGATAGCAAAGAATGGAAAATAGACGGTACAGCTACTGAAGGTGCATTAATAGTAGCAGCAAAAAAATATGGTATTTCAGAAGACAAAGAATTTAATTATGAATTATTGGATGAAATTCCTTTTAGCTCAAATAGAAAATATATGGCTATGCTTTATAAACATGAAGATAAATGCACTATCTATATAAAAGGCGCACCAGAAAATATATTGAAATTTTCAGGAAATGAGAAAAATGAAATTTTATTAAAACAATATTCAAAAATGGCGGATTTGGGTTTGCGCGTGCTTGGATTTGGAATTAAAAATATTATTAAAAAATGTTCGGATGAAATTGATTTGGAAGCAGAATCCTCACGAGATATTACTTTTTTAGGTTTTATCGGAATTATAGACCCGCCTAAAAAAAGTGCTATAGAAGCAATAAAAGGAGCTCACGAATCAGGAATTAGAGTTGTTATGATTACGGGAGATAATAAAATAACAGCAGCATCCATAGCCAAACAGGTAGACATTCTTCGCGAAAATGAATTAGTTGTTACGGGACAGGAATTGGATAGCAATGATGATTCTTTTCTCATAAATAATGTAGAACGGATAACTGTATATGCCCGGGTATCGCCTCATCATAAGTTGAGAATAGTTGATGCTTTGCAGAAACATGGTAATATAGTTGCCGTTACAGGAGATGGGGTTAATGACGCACCCGCTTTAAAAAAAGGTAATATCGGAGTAGCAATGGGCAAAATGGGTACTGATGTTGCAAGAGAAGCATCCGATATGGTTCTGAAAGACGATAATTTTGCCTCTATCTTTGAAGCTGTAAAGGTTGGACGAGTCATCTTTGACAATATTCAAAAAGTGTCTTTTTTCCTTTTGTCATCAGGAACCGGTATTGCATTTACTATTATAGCCGCGTTGCTTATGGATCTTCCGCTTCCTTTTCTCGCCACGCAAGTATTGTGGGTAAATCTAGTAACGAATGGTTTGCAAGACGTAGCATTAGCATACGAACCGGGAGAATCGGATATCCATAAACGGGCACCTCGAAATCCAAAAGAAAATATATTAAATAAATATATTTTAATACGGATGGTTATCGTCGGTATTGTATTTCTAATAGGAACCTTATCATTATTCATGTACGAATTAAAAATAGGACATACTATAGAATATGCACGTTCAACTGCATTTAATACCATTGTTTTTTTCCAGTTCTTTCATGTATGGAATTCACGTTCAATGGATAAATCAATATTCAGCATTCCTTTTCTTTCAAATCCATTTTTGCTGATAAGCATTTTCCTTTCTTTAATAGCACAAATTTCAGTTTTAACTTTTGAACCGCTAAGATTAGTTTTCCACACTGCTAAGATTGATATGAAATCATGGATTTTAACAATTCTTGTATCAATGTCAATTATTATTGTTATTGAGATTGATAAAGCTATAAGAAAAAACAATAAAAGAACATCTTCGTGAATTTGCGAATTATCTTTACGGTTATGCCTAAATTAGGGTCTGCTGAAAAACTC
>DMMW01000062.1:818-2090 GCA_003452965.1 Elusimicrobiota bacterium | reverse complement strand
TAGCATTTTTCAGTAAGCCCTAAATTATTGAAAACAAAAAAACCAATCATTAAAATTGGTTTTTTTGTCTTTCTTTTAGCTTCATTAACTTATTTTTTATCCTTGTTTATTCTTATCACAGCATCATTATATTCAACTATAAGTGTATTTATCAGTTCTTTGACACTAATTATTTCTTTAGCTCTGTATGCATTTGAACCTGCAAAAGCAAAACCCTCTTTAAATTCCCCTTTTTTTGCATTAGACAGAACCATCGCAATACAATAAGGACTGTTCACTACATCGCATGTTATAATACAGTGATACGGACACTTGAAAGGTTTTTTAGCACCTTTTGATATATCATCAATAAATTGATTTCTTATAGCTCTTCCAGGCATGCCAACAGGACTCTGTATTACAACAATATCTTCTTTTACACAATTTATATATGCTTCTTTGAATCCGATATATGCATCACATTCATCTGTTGTAACAAATCGTGTGGCCATCTGAATAGCTTTTACTCCCATATTAAGAAATTTGTAAATATCCTCTCCTGTATATATACCACCGGCTGCAATTACAGGTATTGATGCATTATATTTTTCTTCATATGTTCTTACTATTTTTAATACTTCAGGAATTAATGCTTCTAACCTAAATTCAGGAGCATCTATATGTTCAAGTTTAAAACCCAGATGACCACCGGCCAAAGGACCTTCCACTACTATAGCATCCGGTAGATAATTATATTTTTCTTTCCATCTTTTGCATATTATTCCGGCTGCCCTTGCTGATGAAATTATCGGTACTAGTTTCGTTTTTGCCCCTTTTATTAAGTATTCGGGAAGATTTAAAGGAAGACCTGCACCTGAAAATACAATATCTATTTTTTCTTCAACAGCTGTTCTTACCATAGCAGCATAATCTGTTAACGCACACATTATATTTACGCCCAAAATACCTTTTTCTGATAATTCTCTTGCCTTTCTGATTTCTTTTCTTAATGCCCGAATATTTGAATTCAAGTAATCTGCTATGTAATTGGGTTCGAACATCCCTATACCCGGAGTAGCGATGACACCTATACCTCCTTCATTAGCCACTGCAGAAGCTAAACCTGAAAGAGAAATACCCACGCCCATTCCACCTTGAATAATCGGAATTTTTGCCGTTAAATCGCCTATTTTAAAATTTGGTAAAGTGTTGTTGCTCATATATTTATTTAGGGTCTGCTGAAAAACTCCATGCCTACGTTCCCAAGGAACTTTGGCAGGCAGGCAGCATCCC
>DMMW01000062.1:0-634 GCA_003452965.1 Elusimicrobiota bacterium | reverse complement strand
TAGCATTTTTCAGTAAGCCCTATTTATGCTTAACTTTTTTAATTAAGCTCCCTGATGCAAGCCGCAGAGTATCAATCTATAATCGGACTATCTATAATTAACAAACTGCAAGGGTATCGGATAATCCTTTGACTTAATAAAACTGATTACAGATTGTAAATCATCCTTGACCCTGCTTGAAACCCGTATCTGCTCTTCTTGTATCGATGCCTGCACTTTTATATTAAGAGTTTTTATATCTTTAACTATGCTTTTTGCTAGTTCTTTTTCTATGCCGCAAACCAGATTATTTGTTTCCCTTATTGCACCACTCAAATTTGTTTCAGTTTTTTTTACCGATAATGATTTATTGCTTACCCCTCTTTTTGCCATTTTTGATATTAATATTGCTTTTATTTGTTTAAGATGAAAATCAGAACCTGCGGATAATGTAACAGTTTTTTCGGTGCGGTTAAATTCAATAATTGAATTTGTTCCCTTCAAATCATATCTATTGACTATTTCTTTCATAGATATATTGACGGCATCATCTATTGCCTGTAAATCAATTTGTGATACAATATCAAAACTAAAATCACTTGCCATAATTTCCCCTTAAATTGTCCATAATCTTTTATAACCTCAATTTAATCCC
>DMMW01000057.1:35873-41419 GCA_003452965.1 Elusimicrobiota bacterium | reverse complement strand
AGGATCCAATACATTAAAAAATACAGCCGGAGCAGTTAAGAATTTTGATTTATCAAATCTGTCAAAATTAGGCCTTTATAATTTAATATCGACTCCCAATTCTAATGTTTCTAATGATTCACTTGGTTCTTACGGTAAAATGGCTGAAGAGTCTAACGGTAAGGATACAACAATTGGGCATTGGGAAATCACCGGAATAATTACCGAAAATCCTCTTCCGACTTATCCACACGGCTTTCCAAAAGAGATAATCAAAAAATACGAAAAGATAATCGGCACTAAAACACTGGGCAATTACACCGCTTCCGGTACGGAAATAATTAGGAAATTAGGTGAAAAACATTGTGAAACAGGTTATCCGATAATTTATACATCCGCGGACAGCGTATTCCAGGTTGCTGCTCATGAAGACAAAAAAATATTCGGATTAAAAAGGTTATATCAAATATGTGAAATTGCAAGAAAAATGCTTGTTTATCCTCATAATGTAGGCAGGGTTATCGCGCGGCCATTTACAGGTTCTGCCGGAAATTTTAAAAGAACTCCTAACAGATATGATTATTCTTTGGACCCACCCGAAGAAACACTCCTCGATAAATTAAAGGATTCCGGAGTGGAAGTAATCGGCATAGGAAAAATTCATGATATATTTAACGGAAAAGGTCTGACGAAGTCTTTTCATACTAACAGCAATAAAGAAGGTATGGAAAAGATACTTGAAGCAATCAAAAATGACGCTTCAAGCCAGCAATTAATATTTGTTAACCTTGTGGATTTTGATATGCTATGGGGACATCGCAGAGACACAGAATCATATTATAAAGGATTAAAAGAATTTGATGATTTTTTACCGGAAATATTTTCCGGAATGGCTGATAATGATATTTTATTTATAACTGCGGATCATGGATGCGATCCAACATACACAAAACACACGGATCATACCAGAGAATATGTACCGTTATTAATATATGGAAAGAAAATAAAAAGAAATGTTGATATTGGAGTTCGCAAAACGTTTGCGGACTTGGGTCAGACAATTGCGGACATATTCGCAATAGAGAAGCTTAGACGAGGACAGAGTTTCAAAAATAACATAATTTGATGAATCATATAATTCTAATAGCTATAATTATTATCATTCTTGCATTATTTTTTGATTTTACAAATGGTTTTCACGATTCCGCAAATATTGTTGCTATGGTTATAACTACTCGCGCACTTTCTCCGGAAGCGGCATTAATAATAGCAGCCATATCTGAATTTGTGGGCGCATATTTTTTGGGAACTGCGGTTGCGGAAACAATCGGTAAAGATATTGTAGATCCGCGGCTTTTACAAACCGGCATATCAGGCGCTACGGTTATTATTGCAGCGTTGATAGGCGCTATTTCATGGAATATTATTACATGGTATTTTGGATTACCGTCTTCATCTTCACATGCTCTAATCGGAGGACTTATCGGCGCATTTATTTTAAGTTGGGGTTTAGAACCTATTAATTGGAGTAGGGTACTAAATATAATTTTAATAATGATTGCTTCTCCGTTTGTCGGACTTTTTATAACATACATATTCACGAGAATTACTCTGATATTTTCACAATGGGCATCACCTAAAGCAAACAAAGTATTCCTAAAATTGGAGATTTTATCGTCCATTACTCAGGCGTTGGCACACGGTACAAATGATGCTCAAAAAACTATGGGTGTAATAACTTTCGCTCTAATAATTTTAGGATTATATAAAATACCTGCAAATCAAACACTTTTAATACCGCATTGGGTGATTGTTTCTTGTGCGTTGTCTATTTCTATCGGCATGGGTATCGGCGGCTGGAGAATCATTAAAACGTTGGGTGGAAAATTGTATAAAATAAGACCGGTCCATGGATTTGCTTCGCAAACAACGGCAAGTTTAATAATCTATTTAACAGCAGTTTTTGGTTATCCTATTTCCACAACTCAGGTAATTTCATCGTCAGTAATGGGTGCAGGTGCTGCGTTTCGTCCCAAAATGATAAGGTGGAAAGTGGCACAAGATATGGCGGTTGCATGGCTGATTACTATACCGGCAAGCGGGATAATAGCAGGAATAAGCTTTTATATATTGAATAAAATATTCTAAAGAGGCAGGATACAGGATACCCGCCACTGAACCGTCGGCGGGCAGGCAGGATACAGTTTAAGACAAATAATAACTTTTAGCATTTGTCTTTGCTATTTACACCAGTTTTATTGGAGTATCCTGTGTATTAAAAAGGAGAAAATATGTGGCCATTTCCGAAAAGAAAAGATTTTCTAAAAATGCTTTATGATCAGATAACAAAAGTTGAAGAAGGATTATCCACTCTTGTTGAGTTTATTGATAATCCTTCAACTGAAAATGCAGAAAAAGTGAATAAATATGAGGAAGAAGCAGATGAACTAAGAAGAATACTTATTGACGAGCTTAACCGCTCTTTTGTTACACCAATTGATAGAGAAGATATATTTGCTTTATCAAGAACGATTGACGATATTATGGATTATGCGAAATCAACGGTTGAGGAAATGGTATTATTTGAAATAAAACCGGATGGCTATATAAAAAGAATGGTTGATTCAATTTATAATGCGTCAAAGGATATTTCGTACGCAGTAAAAAATTTACATAAACATCCGGGTGTTTGTGTGGAACATCTTGTCCGTGCTAAAAAGGCGGAAAACTTTGTGGAGCACCGTTATCGTGAAGGACTGGTTGAGCTTTTCAAAACAAATGATGTAATAAAGATACTTAAAACGCGGGAGATTTATAGGCATCTCTCCAATGCAGCTGATAGAGTTGTTGAATCAGCGGATATTATTGGCGATATATTAGTCAAGAATACATAAAGGCAAGTTAAAATAAAAAGTATAAATTAAAATAAAAAGCAAAAACATAAAGGCAAGTTAAAATAAAAAGTTAAAATTAAAATAAAAAGCAAAAACATAAAGGCAAGTTAAAATAAAAAGTATAAATTAAAATTGAGACAATAAAGGCAAGTTAAAATAAAAAGTATAAATTAAAATAAAGACAAAGACAGGAAGATTTAATCCGCCTTCGTGAAATTCTATGGGAGTTAGCCCATAGATGGATAACCAATATAACACTTCGGCGGATTTCCGCAGAAGTGAAAATAATAGATTCTACGGGCGTAAGCCCGTAGTGCTTCAATTTTAACTTTTAACTTGTAATTTAGACTTGAATTAGTTATGGATTTATTAAAAAAACTGGAAGAATCGGCAAAATTTATAAAAAGCAAAACCGAGTTAGAACCGGAAATTGGATTAATATTGGGTTCCGGATTATCATCAATAGCCGATATTCTTTCTGAAAAAGTCATAATACCGTTTTCACAAATACCTAACTTTGTGCAATCTACCGTAGAAGGTCATAGGGGTGAAGTTATAATAGGCAGATTTTCAGGCAAAAAAGTTTTTATTATGGCCGGACGTTTACATTATTATGAAGGGCATAGCATCAAGGATATAACTTATCCGGTACGTTTAATGAAGTGCTTATGTGTAAAGAAACTTATATTGACATCTGCGGTTGGTGCAGTAAATAAAAAATATAAACCCGGCGATATTATGCTTATTAAAGATCACATAAATTTTATGGGTTGCAATCCGTTGGTTGGCTTGGATACGGTATCACAAGGCGAACGTTTCCCTGATATGACAAGCATTTATGAGCACGAATTGATTAAGAAAGCGGAATTAGTAGCAAAAAAATTAGAAATAAGGATGCATAAGGGTGTATACATCGCTTTTAGCGGACCATCTTACGAAACACCGGCTGAAGTAAAAATGATAAGAAAATTTGATGCTGATGTTGTAGGGATGTCAACGGTACCCGAAGCAATTGTTGCAAATTATTGCGGAATAAAAGTGCTGGGTATCTCTTATATTTCAAACATGGCAGCAGGAATTTTGAGGAAACAATTAAACCATAAAGAGGTTTTAAGCATAGGTAAAAAGGTAGAAACAAAATTAACCGATTATATAAAAGAGATTATTAAGATAATGTAATTATTTATAAGAACAGATTGCAAAAATTTGCTTTAATCTCTATAATCGTCTTTAGAAATCTAAGTAATTACTCTAACAATATGAAGAAATGGAATATTAAATCATTTGATGATTCTACGATAGAAGAAATATGCCGGAAAACAGGCTATTCAAAAATATTTGCATCCATATTAGCGCAGAGAGGATTTAAAACATTACGCGAGATTAAAAATTTTATCACACCTAAAATTTCCCATTTATATAATCCGTTCCTTTTTAACGATATGGAAAAAGCGGTTGATAGAATAAGGAAAGCAATAGACAATAAAGAAAAAATACTTATTTATGGGGATAGGGATGTCGATGGCATTACCTCAACAAATATTGCTTATTCATATCTCAGGGAACTTAATGCCGATGTATTATGGTATATACCTACAGATGAAGGTTATGGTCTCCATAACGAATTTATAAAAAATTACCACGAAAAAGGTGTAAAACTTTTAATAACAGTTGATTGCGGAATAAGCGCAAAACAAGAAGTTGAGTATGCAAAATCATTAGGTATTGATGTAATAATCACCGACCATCACGAGCCGCCAGAAGAGATTCCGAATGCAATTGCAATAATTGATCCGAAATGCCAGAACGAAAAGTATCCGTTTAAAGAACTTGCCGGATGTGGTGTTGTTTTTAAACTTTTTAGGGCGATTGCCTTTTCTTATTCTGAATATTACAACAAAGATATGGTAATATTTGACGTTGAAACAACGGGTTTATCACCGATAACAGACGAGATTGTTGAAATCGGGGCAATAAAAATTAGAAATCTTGTTGAAAAAGAAAGATTTTCAACACTTGTAAAACCAAGATTCCCAATTCCGCAAAACGTAACTGCTATTCATGGAATAACAAATGAAGATTGTAAAAATGCACCTGATATTTCGGAAGTCATTGAAAAATTTTTAGATTTTTCTGGAGATTCAATTTTTATAGCTCACAATTCAGATTTTGATATGGCTTTTATAAATTGCGCGGCAGCAAAAGTAAAAAGGCAAATAAAAAACGAAATTATAGATACGCTCAAGATGTCGCGTTCACTTTTTAAATTTGAGTCACATGCATTAAGCGCTTTAATCAATGAATTTGATATTGAAACAGAAAAGCATCATAGAGCCTTGAGTGATGCCGAAGCGACTATGAAGATTTTTGAGCGTTTTGTTTTGGTTAAAGAAAAAAAACAAAAAGATTTTATAGAAGATTATTTATATCTTGTTGCACTTGGTACTATTGCGGACATAGTTCCGCTTATATCGGAAAACAGGATATTTGTAAAATACGGACTTCAGATGTTTTATAATTCCAAAAAACCTGGAATTAGAACCATACTTGACACATTCCAGATTGACAAAAAATCTTTTACTGCAAAAAAAATATCATGGTCAATAGTGCCTGTCCTTAATGCTGCCGGCCGCTGCGGAAAGGTTGATTTATCGGTAAATTTACTTATGGCGG
>DMMW01000057.1:24146-35574 GCA_003452965.1 Elusimicrobiota bacterium | reverse complement strand
GGTTCTTCAAGAAGCATTGAGGGTATTGATGTTATTTCCATTATAGAACGATGCAAAGACATAATAATAAAATACGGAGGACATAAAGCCGCTGCCGGTTTAACTATTTCAAAGGATAATATTGATGAATTTAAAAAGCGGATAAAAATTATCGGTAATGAGTTAATCACAGATAACATGCTGATACCGCATCTTTCCGTTGATATGCAATTGGCAATTTCTGAGGTTTCTTTTGCTCTTATGAAAGAAATGGAATTATTGGAACCATGCGGCAGCGGGAATAACCATCCGGTATTTATTATTAGTGATGCATTATTGAATGATTTTTCAAACTTCGGTATTGATGGTTCTCATCTAAGAATACAATTAAAAAACGGCAAAACAAATATCAATGGTATAGGCTGGCAATTAGGTCGGCGTGCGATTGATTTAAAAAGAGGTCAAAAAGTTAATGTTGTATGCCGGCTTGAAATCAACACCTGGCAATCAAAAGAATACATACAGTTAAACATTTTGGATATAAAACTTACAGACAGCCTGTTTTAACGACATTACACAGTATATAGTATACCCCAATGATACTGGAGCAGGCAGGATGAAGCTTTAAAAGAATTTTTTAGATTTATAACTGTTTACTGTATTCTGCTTGTCCGCCAGTGGTTTAGTGGCGGATATTCTGAATACTGATTCTAATATGCGAATGTATGATTTAATATTGAAAAAAAGAAACGGCGAAAATCTCTCCAAAGAAGAGATTTATTTTATTGTAAAGGAATTTACAAACGGTAATATTCCGGATTATCAAATGTCGGCTTTTCTGATGGCAGTATATTTTAGTGGTATGGCGTCAAAAGAAATTACCGATTTTACTATTGCAATGGCTGATTCCGGAGAAAAGATAGATTTATCAACAATAACAGGATTTAAAATTGATAAACATTCAACCGGCGGTGTCGGTGATAAAACGACGCTTGTTCTTGCGCCGCTAGTAGCTGCATGCGGCGGTAAAATTGCAAAAATGTCAGGTTGTTGTTTAGGACATACCGGCGGAACGATTGATAAATTTGAATCGATACCGGGATTCAATACCGCATTAACAAAAGAGCAATTCATAGAAAATGTGAATAAAATCGGTATCGCCATAATGAGGCAGACCGAACAAATCGTGCCCGCCGACAAACTGATTTATGCCTTAAGGGATGTAACTGCGACCGTAGATTCAATTCCGCTGATTGCTGCAAGCATAATGTCCAAAAAACTCGCCTCAGGAAGCGACGGGATTATCCTGGATGTAAAAACCGGCAACGGTGCATTTATGCGGAAATACGAAGATGCAAAAAAACTTGCGGAAGTAATGGTTGACATAGGCGGAAACGCGGGAAGGAAAACGACTGCAATAATAACGGATATGAATCAGCCGCTGGGTTATGCAGTCGGTAATTCAATTGAAGTTAAAGAAGCAATTGACACATTAAACGGTACCGGTCCCAGGGATTTAATGGAATTATGTATTGAACTTGGCGGTGAAATGCTTCTGATATTCGGCCTTGCCAAAAATAACAAGGAAGGCAAAGAAAAAATTATAAATGCAATAATTAATGGAAGTGGATTAAAAAAATTTAAAGAACTAATAAAAGCACAAGGCGGTAATCCATTAGTAGTTGAAAATCCTTCGCTTTTACCGCAATGCAAAGAAAAAATTGAAATAAAATCTGAAAAATCGGGTTATATCAAAAATATAAATACATGCAGTATCGGTATTGCTTCACAGATATTGGGTGCGGGCAGGAAAACCAGAAACGACAAAATTGATTTATCAGTCGGTATATATCTGAAAAAGAAAATATCGGATAAAGTTATAAAAGGTGAAACAATTGCTGTATTTCACACAGATGGAAACGAAAACAAAATAAACGAAGCGAAAGAAAGATTTCTAAATACCTACAAAATAAACAACAAAAAAATCAACCCACCAAAACTTATACTCGCAAAAGTAACGAAAAACAAAGCTTCTAACCACATTTAAAAATTTCAATTCTTTTAATTTACTGAAAATTATGGTATAATAAGCTGACTTAATTAAATAGGTAGAAAGGTAGATAGGTAAAAGGGTAGAAAGTGAAGGCTTAAACAACATAAATGGTTGAAGAAACCTACCCCTAATCCCTATGCGCTATGCGCTGTCTTTTCAATGAGAACAATAGGTAAATTAAGGGTTAAATATTCTAAAGGAGAACCTTTAAGGTTTATTTCGCACCTTGAGGTTGTGTCTGCAATCAGGCAGAGTGTAAGACGTGCGGATTTACCGGTCTGTTTTTCGGAAGGGTTTAGCCCACAACCGAAAATTTCTTTCGGACCGCCGCTCGCTGTAGGATATACTTCAGATTGTGAGATTTTTGATATGGAGGTTGAAAGCAGGATAGATGTTGAGATTGCTAAGAAACGACTTAAAGAAAGTACCCCAAAATATCTTGATGTTATATCTGTTTTGGCTGTTCCTATAGATGTAAAAGCAATGGAGTTATTTATAAATGTTTCTAAGTATTCTATTTTAATGCCGTTTATAGATATAGATAAAGAGGTAATAACAAGTAAAATAAAGAATCTTTTTGATTCAAAAGAATTTTTTATTGAACGATTAACCGATAAAAGCAAAAAACAAATTGATGTAAGACCGCTCGTTATTAATATGATACTTGTCGAAGGTAAAATCGAGATGTTGCTAAGGTTTGGTCCCGGTAGAACGGCAAAACCGGATGTAATTATTCAGAAAATATTTGATTTAAGCAATGAAGAAAAGTTATCGTTAAGGATAAACAGGGATGAGATTTTTCATGAAAATGAAATAGGAGAAATGGTTAAGCAATAATATAAACTTATCAGGAGTGACTATGAAAGAAATATTAGCAAATTGTACGGAAGATGAGATAAGGGTTGCCATAGTTGAAGATGGACGGCTTACGGATTTTTTTATTGAACGTCAAGATGAAGAAAATATAGTAAATAATGTTTATAAAGGTAAAGTTGTATCTGTTTTAGATGGTATTCAGGCAGCTTTTATGGATATTGGTGTCAGGAAGAACGGTTATTTACCGTTTTCCGAATTAACAATTAATAGTAAAGAGCTGTCAAAAACAAAATTTTTTATGGTTCAGGTAACGAAAGGTCCTTTGGGCACTAAAGGTTCTAAGTTAACGCAGCAGATATCTTTGCCTGGTCATTATCTGGTTTATATACCGAGCAGTCTCAATATTGGTATATCAAAAAATATTACTGATGAAAAAGAGCGATTCAGATTAAAGTCAATTATTGAAGAGATAAGACCAAAAACCGGCGGGATAATAGTAAGAAGTGAAGGTGCGGGCAAAGAAAAGAATGTTTTTAAGCAGGAAATTAAATATCTGATACGGTTGTGGGATACTATAAATAAAAAGTTTCAGGCATCTGCCGGTGTTTCGTTGGTTCACAGGGATTTGAGACTTGTTTTTAAGACAGTCAGAGATTATTTGAACGAGGAAGTAAACGCTTTTTATATTGATTCAAAGGATGAATTTGAAGATACTCTTTATTTTGTTGAATTGATTTCTCCAAAATACAAAGATAAAATACATTTATATAAGGGTAAAACATCTATTTTTGAAATAAATAATGTTGAGCAGCAGATTACAAATGTTAAGAAACAAAAGATTAAACTTGCTTCCGGTGGATACATTATAATTCAAGAAGCGGAGACACTTTGTGCGATAGACGTAAACAGTGGTAAATTTACAAAAGCAGGTTCGTTAGATGAAATTATTCTAAAAACTAATATGGAAGCGATATATGAGATAGCAGCCCAATTGCGGCTGAGAAATATCGGTGGAATAATAGTTATTGATTTAATAGATATGAGACGGTCGCAGGATAGAAAAAAGGTGTATAAGCTTTTGGTTGATTTAATGAAAAAGGATAAGGCAAAAACAGAGATTTTACCGGTTACAAAACTTGGTCTTATTGAAATGACAAGACAGAGAAAGATGGAAAGTATGGTAAATTTTCTTTCAGAGACCTGTCCCTATTGCGAAGGAAGCGGCAAGGTCTTATCCAGAGAGACAATGGCGATAAAGATTAAAAAGGAAATTATAAAACTTGTTACACGTGGCGGTGAACAACCGGTTCGCCTGATTATTCATCCTGATATCGCAGAAGTGTTTAATGAAGATTTTATAAGTAGAATAGAGAAAAAAATTAGCAGAAAGATTATTGTTGAAAGCAATTTTCAAGTGCATAGGGAAGATTATAAGATAATACTGAGTAACTGAAGCGGTATTAATTATTCCCTATTTTAGCGGAAGCCTCGACATAGTTCTAAGAACTATGCGGGTTGAAACATTATGACGACTGAAGCAAGAAGAAAGATATCTCACTGGTTTATATTGCTTGTACCAATTAGTTATGTTTTTATATTTCCACAAAGGAAGGATTTGGTGCTTCTGTCTTTGGGTGTTCTGATTTTAGTTGTTGTTGTTTTTGAATTATTAAGACACAATAATGACAAATTAAATCAAAAACTTTTAAACATGTTTGAAGGTATTTACAGGAAGGAAGAGGTAAAAAATACGTCTACTTTAATTTATACGCTTTCCGGTATATTTTTTGCGATATTTTTTTTTAGTAAAGAAATTGCCGTTCTTTCAATATTATTTCTTACTTTTGGCGATGGGTTCGCCGCTCTCGTCGGGGAACGATACGGGAAGCATAAGATTTATTATAAGAAAAGTCTGGAAGGAACGATTACTAATTTAATAGTTTGTCTGATATTGGGATTCCTATTTTCAAAATTTTTTCCTATTAGAAATTCTCAAATATTATTTGGTTCATTAGTAGCAACGATAATTGAAATTTTACCGGTTAAAGATAATTTACTTATACCGGTTTGTTCGGCATTAGCAATGACAATTGTATAAAGGCAGTACACAGTACGCTATTAGATTATTTTTTAGATTTTACTGTTTGCTGTTTACTGTATCCTGAGTACTGATTTATTATGTTTATAGATAAAGCGAAACTATATATAAAGGCGGGGAAAGGGGGTGACGGTTGTCTATCTTTCCATAGGGAAAAATACAGGCCTTTAGGGGGACCGGACGGTGGTAACGGTGGAAAAGGCGGAGATGTAATTATAAAAGGCGAAAAGAATTTAAAAACATTATTAGATTTACAAAGACATCCACATTATAAGTCAAAAGATGGAGAGCATGGGTGGAGCAGTAACTGCTATGGGAAGTCCTCGAAGGATTTATTCATTAATGTACCGCTCGGAACAGTTGTAAAGAAAAATGATATTATTATTGCAGATATAACAGAAAATAATCAGGAAACAGTGGTTGCTTTAGGCGGTCGCGGCGGTCGCGGAAATGCAGCATTCAAAACATCAAGAAATAATGCGCCGCGTGTAGTTGAAAAGGGGCAGCCGGGTGAAGAGTGTACAATAGAATTGGAATTGAAAATGATTGCAGATGTTGGTATTTTAGGATATCCTAATGCAGGTAAATCAACATTTTTATCAAAAGTCACATCAGCAAGACCTAAGATTGCCGATTATCCGTTTACTACGCTGACACCAAATCTGGGCGTAGTAAGTTTTTATGATAGAACCCTTATATTTGCCGATATTCCTGGTTTAATTGAAGGAGCATCAAAAGGCAAAGGTCTCGGACACGATTTTTTAAGGCATATTGAGCGTACAAAAATTCTTTTGCATATGGTAGATGCTTATGGTTATAACAAAAAAAATGCTTATTCCACATATTTAGCGATAAATAAGGAACTAAAAGATTATTCTAAAAAGCTCGCAAAAAAATTACAGATTATTGCAGTGAATAAAATTGATGTGCCTGGTTCCGAAAAGTCGTTGAAACTTTTCAAAAAGAAAAGAAAAACTGTATTCCCGATATCAGCATTAAAAGGCGAAGGGCTTAAACCATTACTTGCGGAGATTTTAAAAAAAATAGATACTGTAAAGGAAGAAGAGCCGATAGAAATAAAAACAATTAATTATAAATACGAACCAGAATTTTCCATTATTAGAATAAACAATTATTTTGAGGTTATCGGTAAAAAGATACTGGACCTAATCGCTATGACTAATTTTAATGAAGAGGAATCTATAAGAAGGTTCCAAAATATTCTTAAAAAAATCGGTGTTGATCAAAAATTAAAAGAAGAAGGTATTAAAATCGGCGATATAGTTAAAATCGGTGATTTTGAGTTTCATTATGAAGAATAGAATTGTTATTAAAATCGGGAGCAGATTAGTAACAGCTCAGGAGAATCTGCAAAAAATTACTGAAGGAATAGCATCATTTCATAATATGGAAAACGATGTTGTTATTGTCTCATCAGGTGCTATTGCAACAGGTATTGTGAAATTGGATTTGAAAAAAAGGCCTTCTGATTTACCTTCAAAGCAAGCGGCAGCTTCCATAGGGCAGGTTGGCTTAATGAATAAATGGGCTGAAGAATTTTCAAGATATAATATTTCCGTTGCCCAAATACTTCTCACTAAAAATGATTTTGAAGATAGAAACAGATATCTTAACACCAGAAATACTATTTTAAAATTGCTGTCATGGAGCGTTATTCCTATAATTAACGAAAACGATACGGTAGCGACCGAAGAGATAAATTTTGGCGATAACGATACGCTTTCCGCAGTTGTTGCTTCAAAAACGGATGCAGATTGTCTGATTATTTATACTGATGTTGACGGGCTTTATAAAGGTAATCCTAAAAAAGATAAGGATGCGGAATTGGTTTTTGAGGTTAAAAAGATATCAGGTGATATAGAAAGTTATGCAACTGGGGATAAGGGCTGCGGTTTTTCCGTTGGTGGAATGGAATCAAAAATAGAAGCAGCGAAAATAGCGACCGCATCAGGTATAGAAGTATTTATAACTAACGGAACAAAGAATACAAATATTACTGATATTATTTCCGGCAGGGTTAAATGCACGAGATTTTTAAGTAATGTTAAAATTGACGGAAGAAAAAAATGGATAGCGTTTGGTGCGAAGATTTCCGGCAAGATAATAATTGATGACGGTGCGGCAAATGCGTTGAAAAATTTGTCAAAGAGTTTATTGCCCTCCGGAATCATATCTGTTGAGGGTGATTTTGAAAAAGGCGATGTTGTAAATGTTGTTAATAATAAAAGTGAAATAGCGCGGGGCATTGTCTCATATTCTTGTGAGGATATAAAGAAGATAAAAGGTCATAAATCGTCAGAGATAGAAAAGATTCTTTGTCATAAGGATTACGATGAAATTATTCACAAGGACAATTTGGTAATAGTGGGATAGTGGGATAGGATTATTAGGTAGGAATAAAATTTTAATTTCGACTTACTATCGCACAAACACACAATCCACACTTTAATTACTTTTCTGCATTGTAATTGTTAAAAAAAATAATATAATTAGAGTCTGCTGAAAAATGTCTTTTGTATGTATTGTCATACCCGCGAATCCGCCAGCTGGCGGAGCATTAAGGCGGGTTTCCGCAGAGCCTGCCCCGTACCCGATACGGGGAATGACAGAATGGGTTGATTAACACCTATAAACTGCAAGGGTTTTGACTTTTTTTTAGTTTTTTCTTGCAGTTTAAATTCATTTGTTAAGGTTTTTAATGACAAAATATCCTGAGGATATTTTGAAAAATGGAGTTTTTCCAGTGAACCCTAATTAGAATAATGAGGTGATAATATGTTAAAATTTAATAAAAGAACAAGAACTTTAGAACAAGATGAATATAAATATGAATTGCAGGATGTGAAGGAACCGAATCTTTTTAGAGATATTTTTCCGTATGGAGAAGTTCCTAAGGTTTCTTTTAACTGGCGGGTTGTGCCGATGAATCCGGCGGATGAAATTTGGATAACGGATACTACGTTCAGAGACGGTCAGCAGTCTCGGCCGCCATATACCGTTAAACAGATAGTTGATGTTTACAAGATGTTACATCGCTTGTCAGGACCAAGCGGTGTTATCAGACAATCAGAGTTTTTTTTATATTCCGATAAAGACAAGGAAGCAATTACAAAATGTTTGGGTCTGAATTACAGGTATCCCGAAATTACCGGCTGGATACGTGCCCACAAAGAGGATTTCAAATTAGTAAAAACGCTTGGTTTAAAAGAAACCGGGATTCTTACTTCGGTTTCAGATTATCATATTTTTCTTAAACTAAAAAAGTCAAGAAAACAAGCGATGGATATGTATCTTGATATAGTGAGCAAAGCACTTGAAGAAAAAATAGTCCCGCGTTGTCACTTTGAGGATATTACCAGAGCCGATTTCTACGGATTTGTTGTTCCTTTTGCCCAGGAACTAATGAAACTTTCAAAGGATGCAAAGATGCCTGTCAAGATACGGGCATGCGATACGCTGGGATACGGTGTTACATATCCAGGCGTCTCGTTGCCGCGTTCCGTTAACGGCATAATGTACGGATTAACTAAATTCGCGGGTGTTCCTTCGGAATGGCTCGAATGGCATGGTCATAATGATTTTTATCGTGCTTTAACAAATGCTATAGGCGCCTGGCTTTATGGTTGCTGTGTAGCAAACGGTTCTCTTTTAGGTATTGGGGAAAGAACGGGCAATACGCCTACCGAAGCATTAGTAATAGAATATATAGCTTTTCGGGGAGATGCTAACGGTATGGATACAACCGTTATAACCGAAATTACAGAATATTTTGATAAGGAGATTAAGTATCAGGTTCCTCTGAATCAACCATATGTTGGAAAGAATTTTAATGTTACCCGTGCAGGAATACATGCGGACGGTCTTTTAAAAGATGAAGAAATTTATAATATATTTGACACAAGTAAAATATTAAAAAGGCCTGTTTCCGTAGGTATAACCGATAAATCCGGAATTGCCGGTATAATTTACTGGATTAATCATCATATGAGAATAAAAGTTGATAAAGATAATCCGGGCGCAATAAAAATTAAGGAATGGATTGATACCCAATATGAAGCAGAAAGAACTATAGGTATTTCCGACGAGGAAATGCACGAATTAGTTAAGAAATTTATACCAGAAATCTGTAAAGGATAGTACACAGGATACAGGATACAGGATTCAGTTTTAAGGAATTTTTGATTTTTATCTGTATACTGTGTGCTGTATACTGTATACTGTAATATGAAATACACACAGGCATTTATACCGACAGTCAAAGAAACACCTTCCGATGCGGATACAATATCTCAAAAATTGATGCTGCGTGCCGGATTAATAAGAAAACTTTCTTCAGGTATTTATGAATGGTTGCCGTTAGGGCTTATTGTTTTAAAGAAAGTTGAACAAATAATCCGCGAAGAGATGAATAAAATTGGCGGGCAGGAACTGCTTTTGCCTGCAGTTCTACCTAAGGAATTATGGGTTGAAACCGGTCGTTGGGAAATTTATGGCGACGAACTTTACCGCATAAAAGATCGTGCTGGAAGGGAATTTTGTTTAGGTCCGACTCACGAAGAGGTAATTACCGACATAGTTCGTAAAGAGGTGCGTTCGTACAAGCAACTTCCGTTAATGCTTTATCAATTTCAGACGAAATTCAGAGACGAAATCAGGCCGCGTTTCGGTGTCATGCGTGCAAAAGAATTTTATATGAAAGATGCATATTCCTTCCATGCTACGGAAGAGGATGCCGCAAATTATTATAAAATTGTTTTTGATGCGTATTCCAGAATTTGTGTTAAATGCGGATTCAAATACTGTCCAGTAGAAGCGACTACAGGGGCGATAGGCGGTTCATCCTCGCATGAATTTATGGTTGTCGCTGATACCGGCGAAGAAGAAATTATATCATGTGATTGCGGTTATGGCGCTAACATTGAAAAAGCAGAATGTTCAAGGACTGAAGGAAAAAGAGTTTTGGGTGAAATAAAGGATTTGGAAGAAATTTATACCCCTAATCTAAAAACAGTTGATGAAGTAAGCAAGTTTGTAAATGAAAAACCCGAAAAATTTATTAAAACGCTTATATATCTCGCTGATGAAAAACCTGTCATGGTGATTGTTAGGGGAGATATGGAAATAAACGAAGAAAAATTGAAATATGTTCTAAAATGCAATCAGATTGCGCTTGCAAATGCTGAAACTGTTGAAAAAGTTTTGGGCGCTCCCGTAGGTTTCGCGGGACCGGTAAATTTGAACGATAAAAATATTGATATTTATGCAGATTTTTCTATCGAAAACATAGTAAACGGTATTTCAGGCGCCAATAAGAAGGATTATCATCTAAAAAATATAAATATAGACAGAGATTATAAACCATTGGCAATTGCCGATTTAAGAAAAACAAGAAGAGGGGATTTATGTCCTAAATGTCAGGAAAATCACCTGAAATTTTCAAGAGGTATAGAAATAGGGCATACGTTCAGATTGGGTATTAAATATTCAAAGACTATGAATGCCACCTTCCTGGATGATAAAGGTAATAAAAATCATTTTATAATGGGTTGCTATGGTATAGGAGTATCAAGAATCGTTGCCGCCATGATTGAACAATCTCACGACGAAAATGGGATTATCTGGAATGAAACGGTTGCCCCGTACAGGGTTATAATAATTCCTATTTCTTACGAAGGTAAAATAAAAGAAGTAAGCGATTTAATATATAATCAGTTATCTGAAAAAACAGATGTTATTCTTGATGATAGAAATGAACGGGCGGGAGTGAAATTCAAGGATGCGGATTTGTTGGGGATTCCTATAAGAATTACGGTTTCGGATAAAACAATTGCAGAAAATGGAGTTGAGGTTAAATATAGAGCGGAGAAAACGGCTAAATTGACTAAAATAGGGAATATACTTGACATTCTAAAATAGTTTTTATATAATAACTACAGTTGATAGTTATTCAAGAGTGGCTACAAACCACTCTTTATTTTTAGTCCCGTTCATCAACATTGTGGATGAGTAAAACCAATGATAGTAGAAAAAATAAGGGAAATTATAAGAGAAGACGTAGAAAAAGAGGGTTTTGAGATTATTGAAATAAAGAGTTCCCAGTTTAAAGGACGGACAATTATTCGTGTATTTATAGATAAAACCGGGGGTGTAACTACTGGTGATTGTGAAAAAGTCAGTAATATAATCGGATTTTTACTGGATGGCAGTGATTTAAACATTTCAAATTATGATTTAGAGGTTTCTTCTCCGGGTTTAGACAGGGCTTTAATAACTGAAAAAGATTTCAAAAAAAACATTGGAAGGACAGCCGTAATAAATCTTAAAGAGCCGGTTGAAGATAATATATTTTATGAAGGCAAAATTATAAATACCGAGAATGATTTTGTGGAGATTTTAGTTAAAGATAGAAAGATAAAAATTCCGATTTTAAAGATACACAAAGCAAAATTGAGAATAGAAAT